>NZ_CP046103.1:4061205-4373605 GCF_009707325.1 Pseudomonas sp. IB20
AGGATGACTACAGCTACAACCTGTGCATCGACTACGAGGTCATCCAGGATCCAAAGGAAGGCAAGGGAATGCTCTTCAAACTGCACGGATCGGTGCAAGGCAAGGACCTTAAGGAAGAGTTCTTCCTGCCCAAGGACCAGGCATTTGATTTCGCCCGGCACGCGATGAACCGCGCGCAGAAGTATGGGATGCCGAAGATTGCGACGCTTAACGGACAGATGCACAAGCAGTACGACCTGATGTTTGAGGATGTACGGCATCAGTTGGATGTGAAGTCGGGAGATCCGGTCAAGCCCGAACACCTGGAATAACCCCGCTCCCACAGCCAAAACAGATCAACTGTGGGGGCTGGCTTGCCTGCGATAGCGGTGGATCAGTCGCCGCAAATATTGACTGATCGTTCGCCATCGCAGGCAAGCCCGCTCCCACATTTTTGATCTCTATCACCTGTCAGGCATACTTGCCGCCTCAAGCTCCCCAGAATTGTCAGCTGCCCCATGCGTATCCACGTCAGCTTTATCGACCGCGTCGGCATTACCCAGGAAGTCCTGGCCTTGCTCGGTGGGCGCAATCTCAACCTGGATGCGGTAGAGATGGTGCCGCCCAACGTCTACATCGACGCGCCGACGCTGAGCGCCGAGGTACTCGAAGAGCTGCGCGACGCGCTGTTCAGCGTGCACGGCGTACAGGCGGTCACCGTGGTCGACATCCTCCCCGGCCAGCGCCGTCACTTGCAGCTCGACGCCTTGCTGGCGGCCATGACCGACCCGGTGCTGGCCCTGGACAGCGCCGGCAAGATCCTGCTGGCCAACCCGGCGCTGATCGCCCTGTACGGCCGCGAGCCGGCCGGGGAAAGCATCAGCGAACTGTTCAACGACCCCGCGCTGCTGGGCACCTTGCTGGAACACGGCTTTCGCCTGCCCCTGCGCGAAATCAGTGTGAACGGCCAGACCCTGTTGCTGGACGCCACACCAATCACCGACGCCGGCGCCCTGCTGACCCTGTACCCGCCCAACCGCATCGGCGAACAGCTGTCGGCACTGCACCATGACCATGCCGAAGGGTTTGATGCGTTGTTGGGCGAGTCCCCAGCGATTCGCACCCTCAAGGCCCGCGCGCAGCGCGTCGCCGCACTGGATGCACCGTTATTGATCCAGGGCGAAACCGGCACCGGCAAAGAGCTGGTGGCGCGTGCCTGCCACGCCATCAGTGCGCGCCACAGTGCGCCGTTTTTGGCCTTGAACTGCGCAGCGTTGCCGGAAAACCTCGCCGAGAGTGAACTGTTCGGTTACGCCCCCGGCGCCTTTACCGGTGCGCAGCGCGGCGGTAAGCCGGGGCTGATGGAGTTGGCCAACCAGGGCACCGTTTTTCTTGATGAAATCGGCGAGATGTCACCGTATTTGCAGGCCAAGCTGCTGCGCTTTCTCAACGATGGCAGCTTCCGCCGTGTGGGCGGTGACCGCGAAGTGAAGGTCAATGTGCGCATCCTCAGCGCCACCCACCGCGACCTGGAAAAGATGGTTAGCGAGGGTACGTTTCGCGAAGACCTGTTCTACCGCCTCAACGTGCTCAACGTCGAAGTACCGCCGCTGCGTGAGCGCGGCCAGGACATCCTGCTGCTGGCCCGCTACTTCATGCAGCAGGCCTGCGCGCAGATCCAGCGCCCGGTGTGCCGCCTGGCGCCCGGCACTTACCCGGCGCTGCTGGGCAACCGCTGGCCGGGCAACGTTCGGCAACTGCAAAACGTGATCTTCCGCGCCGCCGCCATTTGCGAAAGCAGTTTGGTGGACATCGGCGACCTGGACATCGCCGGCACCTCGGTGGCGCGCCAGAGCGACGGCGAAGTCGACAGCCTGGAACAGGCGGTGGAAGACTTCGAGCGCAGCCTGCTGGAGAAGCTCTACGCCAGTTACCCCTCGACCCGCCAACTGGCCAGCCGCTTGCAGACCTCGCACACAGCCATCGCCCATCGCCTGCGCAAGTACGGCATTCCCAGCAAGCCCTGACTGAATAAACGCGGTCCAAATGTGAGAGCTGGCTCGCCTGCTCCCACAGTGATCCCAAAACGCGGTCCAAATGTGAGAGCTGGCTCGCCTGCTCCCACAGTGATCGCATTCCACACAAAATTGGGTCTGAGAACGACATCGGCTGTACTGAAAGCGCTACAGCGTAACGATATCGCTACAACCCTGTTTTTTGCGCGCCATGCAAGGCTTTGATCCACATAGGCTTTTTTTCACAAGCCCGACTGTAGCGAAATCGCTACAGCCAAAACGTCTAACGCCATAACCAATTTTATTAACTTGTTGATTTACAACAACTTAATGACATTGGCCGCGATATTGCTAAGTAACTCCTCATTATTCCAATCCCGTCCACCAGACGAATCTGGCCCTGAGGAGTTTCCATGAGCGAGTTGCGTTTCACTGAAGATCACGAATGGCTGCGCGCCGAAGCCGATGGCAGCGTCACCGTGGGTATCACCGCTTTCGCGCAGAACGCGCTGGGTGATGTGGTTTTCGTGCAACTGCCGGAGTTGCAGGCCTACGACAAGGGCGCCGAAGCCTCCACCGTGGAATCGGTCAAGGCTGCGAGCGGCGTGTACATGCCGCTGGACGGCGAAGTCCTCGAAGTCAACGACAAACTCGATGGCAGCCCGGAACTGGTCAACGAAGACCCGATGGGCGAAGGTTGGTTCTTCCGCTTTAAACCCGCCGATGCCGATGCAGTGGCTAAGCTGTTGGATCAGGATGCGTACGACCGCCTGATCAAAGCCAACGCCGAAGCCTGAGGAGCCGCCATGACTATCAATCTCAGCACCGCTAACGAATTCATCGCCCGTCATATCGGCCCGCGCCAGGAAGATGAGCAAAAAATGCTCACCAGCCTGGGCTTTGACTCCCTGGAAGCCTTGAGCGCCAGCGTGATCCCGGAAAGCATCAAGGGCACCAGCGTGCTCGGCCTGGAAGACGGCCTGAGCGAAGCCGAGGCCCTGGCCAAGATCAAGGCCATCGCCGGCAAGAACCAACTGTTCAAGACCTACATCGGCCAGGGTTACTACAACTGCCACACGCCGTCGCCGATCCTGCGCAACCTGCTGGAAAACCCGGCCTGGTACACCGCTTACACGCCGTATCAGCCAGAGATTTCCCAAGGCCGCCTGGAAGCGCTGCTGAATTTCCAGACCCTGATCAGCGACCTCACCGGCCTGCCGATCGCCAACGCCTCGCTGCTCGACGAAGCCACCGCCGCTGCCGAAGCCATGACCTTCTGTAAGCGCCTGAGCAAGAACAAGAGCAGCAACGCCTTCTTCGCCTCGATCCACAGCCACCCGCAAACCCTCGACGTGCTGCGCACCCGTGCCGAGCCGCTGGGTATCGACGTGGTCGTGTGCGACGAGCGTGAACTGACCGACGTCAGCGCGTTCTTCGGCGCCCTGCTGCAATACCCGGCCAGCAACGGTGACGTGTTTGATTACCGCGCACTGACCGAGCGCTTCCACGCCGCCAACGCCTTGGTCGCGGTCGCCGCCGACCTGCTGGCCCTGACCCTGCTGACCCCACCGGGTGAGTTCGGCGCCGACGTGGCCATCGGCAGCGCGCAACGCTTTGGCGTGCCGCTGGGCTTTGGTGGCCCGCACGCGGCGTACTTCTCTACCAAGGATGCGTTCAAGCGCGACATGCCGGGCCGTCTGGTCGGTGTGTCTGTCGACCGTTTCGGCAAGCCGGCCCTGCGCCTGGCCATGCAAACCCGCGAGCAACATATCCGTCGCGAGAAGGCCACCAGTAACATCTGCACCGCCCAAGTGCTGCTGGCCAACATCGCCAGCATGTACGCCGTGTATCACGGCCCCAAAGGCCTGACCCAGATTGCCCAACGCATTCACCAGTTGACCGCGATCCTGGCCAAGGGCTTGACCGCCTTGGGCTTGAAGGTCGAGCAGGCACACTTCTTCGACACCCTGACCCTCAACACGGGCGCCAACACCGCTGCCCTGCACGACAAGGCGCACGCACAGCGCATCAACCTGCGTGTGGTCGATGCTGAGCGTCTGGGCCTGTCGGTCGACGAAACCACCAGCCAAGCCGACATCGAAGCCCTGTGGTCGATCTTCGCCGACGGCAAGGCACTGCCCGCTTTCACCAACACCGAAAGCACCCTGCCCGCCGCGCTGCTGCGCCAGTCGCCGATCCTCAGCCACCCGGTGTTCAACCGTTACCACTCCGAAACCGAGCTGATGCGCTACCTGCGCAAGCTGGCCGACAAGGACCTGGCGCTGGACCGCACCATGATCCCGCTGGGCTCGTGCACCATGAAGCTCAACGCCGCCAGCGAAATGATCCCGGTGACCTGGGCTGAGTTCGGTGCCCTGCACCCGTTCGCCCCGGCCGCACAAAGCGCCGGCTACCTGCAGCTGACTTCCGAGTTGGAAGCCATGCTCTGCGCGGCCACCGGCTATGACGCCATCTCGCTGCAACCTAACGCCGGTTCCCAGGGTGAATACGCAGGCCTGCTCGCCATCCGCGCCTATCACCAGAGCCGTGGCGAAGAGCGTCGCGACATCTGCCTGATCCCATCGTCGGCCCACGGTACTAACCCTGCTACCGCCAACATGGCCGGTATGCGCGTGGTGGTCACCGCCTGCGATGCACGTGGCAACGTCGACATCGAAGACCTGCGCGCCAAGGCCATCGAGCACCGCGAACACCTCGCCGCGCTGATGATCACCTACCCGTCCACCCACGGCGTGTTCGAAGAAGGCATCCGCGAAATCTGCGGCATCATTCACGACAACGGCGGCCAGGTGTACATCGACGGCGCCAACATGAACGCGATGGTCGGCCTGTGCGCACCGGGCAAGTTCGGTGGCGACGTGTCCCACCTGAACCTGCACAAGACCTTCTGCATCCCGCACGGCGGTGGCGGCCCGGGCGTTGGCCCAATTGGCGTCAAATCCCACCTCACGCCGTTCCTGCCCGGCCACGCGGCCATGGAACGCAAGGAAGGCGCGGTGTGCGCGGCGCCATTCGGCAGCGCGAGCATCCTGCCGATCACCTGGATGTACATCAGCATGATGGGCGGCGCGGGCCTCAAACGCGCGTCCCAACTGGCGATCCTGAATGCCAACTACATTTCCCGTCGCCTCGAAGAGCATTACCCAGTGCTCTACACCGGCAGCAATGGCCTGGTGGCGCACGAATGCATCCTCGACCTGCGTCCCTTGAAAGACAGCAGCGGCATCAGCGTCGACGACGTGGCCAAGCGCCTGATCGACTTCGGCTTCCACGCGCCGACCATGTCGTTCCCGGTGGCGGGCACCTTGATGATCGAGCCGACCGAAAGCGAATCCAAGGAAGAACTGGACCGCTTCTGTGACGCGATGATTGCCATCCGCGAAGAGATCCGCGCGGTAGAAAACGGCACGTTGGACAAGGACGACAACCCACTGAAAAACGCGCCGCACACGGCTGCTGAAATCGTCGGTGAATGGAGCCACCCGTACAGCCGTGAACAAGCGGTTTACCCGGTTGCGTCGCTGATCGAAGGCAAGTACTGGCCGCCGGTTGGCCGGGTCGACAACGTGTTTGGCGATCGCAATTTGGTGTGTGCGTGCTCGTCGATCGAGAGCTACGCGTAACCTGAGGTTGTACCCGATTTAATGCAGAAGCTGGCTTGTGTGGGGCGCGCCACACAGTCCTCCTCCACCATTTGACCGAGTACGCCTGAAAAATAATAAGAAACCGGAGAACAACCATGTCCCTTAGCGTGTTCGACCTGTTCAAGATTGGCATCGGCCCCTCCAGCTCCCACACCGTTGGCCCGATGCGCGCCGCCGCCCGATTCGTCGAAGGCCTTAAGCGCGACAACCTGCTGAGCGCCACCACCGGCATCAAGGTGGAACTCTATGGCTCGCTGGGCGCCACTGGCAAAGGCCACGGCAGCGACAAGGCCGTGTTGCTCGGCCTGGAAGGCGAACACCCGGACACCGTGAACACTGAAACCGTGGCTGCACGCCTGGCGCAGATGCGCAGCGACGGTCGCTTGAACCTGCTCGGTGAACACAGCATTGCGTTCAACGAGAAAGAACACCTGGCGATGATTCGCAAACCCCTCGCCTACCATCCTAACGGCATGATCTTTCGTGCGTTTGACGCCGCCGGCATCCAGGTTCGCAGCCGCGAGTACTACTCGGTCGGCGGCGGTTTTGTGGTGGATGAAGACGCCGCCGGCGCTGACCGGATTGTCGAAGACACCACGCCCCTGACCTTTCCCTTCAAGCACGCCAAGGACTTGCTTGGCCATTGCGCCACCTATGGGCTGTCGATCAGCCAGGTGATGCTGACCAATGAAAGCGCCTGGCGCCCGGAAGCGGAAACCCGTGCCGGTTTGCTGAAAATCTGGCAGGTGATGCAAGACTGCGTAGACGCCGGCTGCCGCAACGAAGGGATTCTGCCCGGTGGCTTGAAGGTCAAGCGCCGCGCCGCCGCGCTGCATCGCCAGCTGTGCAAGAACCCCGAATCGGCGCTACGCGACCCGTTGTCGGTGCTCGATTGGGTCAACCTGTATGCGCTGGCGGTCAACGAAGAAAACGCCAACGGCGGGCGTGTGGTCACGGCTCCCACCAACGGCGCGGCCGGGATTGTGCCGGCGGTGTTGCATTACTACATGCGCTTTATTCCGGGCGCGAACGAAGACGGCGTGGTGCGCTTTCTGCTCACCGCCGCCGCCATCGGGATTTTGTACAAGGAAAACGCCTCGATCTCCGGTGCCGAAGTCGGCTGCCAGGGCGAGGTCGGCGTGGCCTGTTCGATGGCCGCAGGTGCACTGTGTGAAGTGTTGGGTGGCAGCGTGTCCAAAGTGGAAAACGCCGCCGAGATCGGTATGGAACACAACCTCGGCCTGACCTGCGACCCGATTGGCGGCTTGGTGCAAGTGCCGTGCATCGAGCGCAATGCGATGGGCTCGGTCAAGGCGATCAATGCAGTGCGCATGGCCTTGCGCGGCGATGGGCAGCACTTTGTCTCCCTCGACAAGGTCATCCGCACCATGCGCCAGACCGGCGCCGACATGAAAAGCAAATACAAGGAAACCGCCCGTGGCGGTTTGGCGGTCAACATTATCGAGTGCTGACGCTTACACACGCGTCCGCACGTTTTTCAGGAGCTGAATATGTCCACCGAAACCCTGTTGAAAACCCCACTGCATGCGCTGCACCTTGAGCTGGGCGCGCGCATGGTGCCCTTCGCCGGCTACGACATGCCGGTGCAATACCCGCTGGGCGTGATGAAGGAACACCTGCACACCCGTGAACACGCCGGGTTGTTCGACGTGTCGCACATGGGCCAGATCCGCCTGACCGGCCCGAATGCCGCCAAAGCCCTGGAAACCCTGGTGCCCGTCGACATTATCGACCTGCCGGTCGGCATGCAGCGCTACGCAATGTTCACCAATGACCAAGGTGGCATTCTTGACGACCTGATGGTGGCCAACCTGGGTAACGACGAGCTGTTCCTGGTGGTCAACGCCGCCTGTAAGGACCAGGACCTGGCGCACCTGCGCAAACACATTGGCGAGCAGTGCAGCATCGAACCGCTGTTCGAAGAACGCGCCCTGCTGGCCCTGCAAGGCCCGGCGGCGGTGAAGGTACTGGCGCGCCTGGCACCGGAAGTGACCAAGATGACCTTTATGCAGTTCGCCACCCTGCGCCTGCTGGGCGTGGACTGCTACGTCAGCCGCTCCGGCTACACGGGTGAAGACGGTTTTGAAATCTCCGTACCTTCCAGCAACGCAGAAGCGCTGGCGCGTAGCCTGCTGGCCGAGACCGAAGTGCAGGCCATCGGCCTGGGCGCGCGTGACTCGCTGCGCCTGGAAGCCGGCCTGTGCCTGTACGGCCATGACATGAACACCGACACCACACCGATTGAAGCCGGCCTGCTGTGGGCGATCTCCAAGGCCCGGCGTGCCGACGGCGCACGTGCCGGTGGCTTCCCCGGCGCCGACCGGATCTTCACCCAGCAACAAGCCGGTGTAAGCCGTAAGCGTGTCGGCCTGCTGCCACAGGAACGTACCCCGGTGCGCGAAGGCGCAGAAATCGTCGATGAGCACGGCACCGTGATCGGCAGCGTGTGCAGCGGCGGCTTTGGCCCGACCTTGGGCGGCCCACTGGCCATGGGTTACTTGGACAGCGCATTCATCGCCTTGGATACCGAAGTGTCTGCGTTGGTACGTGGGAAAAAGGTGCCACTGCGTGTAAGTAAAATGCCATTCGTGCCACAACGTTACTACCGTGGCTGATTGACTGTTTCTATAAGTAACGCGGTTGCGTTAACGCGCACTAAACTGTAACGCAACCGCCATAAAACAGTGCATTGACGATAGTCAATGCACTAACACTTAACCTATAACAAGTGATCAACTCTATCGAATAAGTGGGATCCACATTGTTGATCAAACAGCCATGAAGCCAAGCAAAACCTGGGCTTTTGACGGGGCTTGTTTTTTCTCCATTAGTTGGCGTAGAGTTTCTTCACTGTGTTTGCATGGGTCGCTTGGAACCTGGACCTGGGCAGTAGCTGAAGTAGTTGCGCTACAACCCGTTCGACGTCTCTTACTTTCCTGCAACCCAGCCCAGTACTCTTTCATGCGAAAGGGGCTGTCATTAATTTTTGCGTCAAGGAAATAAGAAAATGTCGGATAAAAGTGGACGTCAGAGCGGTACCGTCAAGTGGTTTAACGACGAGAAAGGGTTTGGTTTTATCACTCCAGAAAGCGGTCCGGATCTGTTCGTCCATTTCCGCGCTATTCAGGGCAACGGCTTCAAGAGCCTGAAAGAAGGCCAAAAAGTGAGCTTCATCGCCGTGCAAGGCCAAAAAGGTATGCAGGCTGACGAAGTACAAGCAGACGGTTGATCCTTACTGCGACAAAAAGCCCCTGATGGTGACATCAGGGGCTTTTTTATGTGCGTTTGCTCGTAAAATGGCTTTTTTCTCTAGAGAGACTGCCATGTCCAAACCCCTGCTGAGCCCCCAAGGCGAATTCCCCGCCGTTGGCCTGGGCCGTCGTCTGGCAGCGATGTTTTATGACTTTCTGTTGTGCACCGCCTTGCTGATCGTCACCGCGTTTGTCTACAAGCTGGTGTGGATGGCGTTTATCGGCGAAGCCAAGATGCGCACGCTCACCGAATCCGGCGCGCTGGACGGTGACCCGTTGCTGTCGACGATTTTGTTTTTTGTGTTGTTTGGTTTTTTCGCGAAGTTCTGGACCCATTCCGGGCAGACGCTGGGCATGCAGGTGTGGGGCGTGCGCGTACAGAACGCCGACGGCTCGCGGATCAGTCTGTGGCAGGCGCTGTTACGCTTTGTGGTGTCGATTGCGTCGTGGCTGTGCGTGGGGTTGGGGTTTATCTGGTCGTTGTTTGATAAGCAGAAACGCAGTTGGCATGACATTTATTCGGATACGCAGTTGGTGCGGGTTCCGAAGCAGAAGAAGTAATTCAAGGCAACCCAAATCAAATGTCGGAGCTGGCTGGCTTGCGATGCAGGTACCTCGGTCTATCAGGCAGACCTGGGTGATGCTATCGCAGCATAGACTCACATTTCGTTTTTACAGCTTGGGTCAGGCATTGCCAGCCAGTTTCAGGCGCGCAGCCTGGGTAAAATCCAGCATGCGCTTGAGCGGCCGCACCGCCTGTGGAATCACCGACGGCTCAACGAAGATCTCGTTGCTGCCCTCACGCAGGCATTGCAACGTGCGCTCCAGCGTATTCATCGCCATCCACGGGCAGTGCGCGCAACTGCGGCATGCCGCGCCGTTACCGGCAGTCGGCGCCTCAACGAAGACTTTGTCTGGGCACAGCTGCTGCATCTTGTAGAAGATGCCGCGATCAGTCGCCACGATAAAGGTCTTGTTCGGCAAACGCTGGGCCGCCGCGATCAGTTGGCTGGTGGAACCCACCGCGTCCGCCAATTCAATCACCGCCGTCGGCGACTCTGGGTGCACCAGAATCGCGGCATCCGGGTACAGCGCCTTCATGTCTTCCAACTGCTTGGACTTAAATTCCTCGTGGACGATGCACGCGCCGTCCCACAGCAACATATCCGCACCGGTCTGGCGCTGAATGTAAGTGCCCAGGTGTTTGTCCGGGCCCCAGATAATCGTCTCGCCGTTGTCCATCAGGCTTTCGACGATTTCCAGTGCGCAGCTGGAGGTGACGACCCAATCCGCCCGGGCTTTAACTGCCGCCGAGGTGTTGGCATACACCACCACCGTGCGCTCCGGATGCTGATCGCAGAACGCCGAGAACTCATCCACCGGGCAGCCAAGGTCCAGCGAGCAGGTGGCTTCCA
The DNA here is from genome assembly GCF_009707325.1 of Pseudomonas sp. IB20. Lineage (NCBI taxonomy): Bacteria > Pseudomonadati > Pseudomonadota > Gammaproteobacteria > Pseudomonadales > Pseudomonadaceae > Pseudomonas > Pseudomonas gelidaquae. The sequence continues at coordinate 4,071,552 of NZ_CP046103.1, forward strand.
GGGTGGGCATGAGGATGCGCTTTTCGGGGGTGAGGATTTTGGCGGTCTCACCCATGAATCGCACGCCGGCAACCAACACGGTCTTGGCCGGGTGGGCAGCGCCGAAGCGGGCCATTTCCAGGGAGTCGGAAACACAGCCGCCGGTTTCTTCGGCCAAGGCCTGAATCACCGGGTCGCAGTAGAAGTGGGCAACCAGCACCGCGTCTTGAGCCTTGAGCTCGGCGGCGATGGCGGCACGCAGGCGCGTCTCCTCTTCGGCGCTCAGAGTTTTGGGCTGCTTGGCGTCGAGGTGGGCTTGAACCAGAAGGCGTTCGGAAATTTGCGTCATGTTCGCAAGACCTGCAGGCGCAGTTGCGCGAAAGTCGAGTGTACCACCGGCTCTGGAGCCCTTTGGGCGCCGCCGGACGAAGTGGTTGTGTTCATCAAGCACGGGTGAAGCTGCGCAAGGCTACAGAATATCGAATGGATTCAAAAGCCTAATCTGGCATTCTCGGGCACGTCTGTCGGGGGGAATAAACGGCGAAGAGCCCTGCCACAAGCCGGGCTCTTCGCGGTACAACGAAGCTCAGAAACGGTAAGTCACCGAACCACCAAAACCGTTGGCGCTGTTTTCATACTTGTTCAAAAGCCTAATCTGGCATTCTCGGGCACGTCTGTCGGGGGGAATAAACGGCGAAGAGCCCTGCCACAAGCCGGGCTCTTCGCGGTACAACGAAGCTCAGAAACGGTAAGTCACCGAACCACCAAAACCGTTGGCGCTGTTTTCATACTTGGCGTGGTAGGTCAGGCCCCGTGCTGGCTGAGTCTGGCGCACCTTGATCGGCTCTTCCTTCAAGTAGGAATACGCCACGTCGAAGGTCAGGTTATCGATCGGCGTGACAGCATTGGGCAGCGCCGTGCGTGAGGAAGTCGCTGGTGGGATAGGTATCGTAATGACATGATGAAGACCATTTAACCCACTCGGCCACACTCAAATGAATACCACTGTCGGGATGGGCCCTGAGCCAAGCGAACTGGCCACCAGCGGCCTGGGCAGGAACGAGGCATTCACCGAGCGCGTGTTGGCCAGCATCAACGACTGCATCAAGGTCCTCGACCTCGATGCCCGCCTCACCTTTATGAGTGAAGGCGGCATGAAAATCATGGAAGTCAGCGACTTCAACAGCATCCGTGGCTGCCCATGGCCCGACTTCTGGCAAGACCAGGGCAACCTGGATGCCAAGGCGGCCGTGCAGGCCGCCAAACGCGGTGAAAGCGCGAGCTTCATCGGCCCCGCCCAGACCTTGGCCGGTAACCCGAAATGGTGGCATGTGCAGGTCAGCCCGATCCTTGACAGTGCCGGCCAGCCGGAGCAGATCCTCTGCGTCTCCCGAGATATCACCGCCCTGCGTGAAGCCGAGGAGTCGTTGCGCAGCCTCAACGAATCCCTGGAACAACGGGTGGTGGAGCGCACCCGCGACCGTGACCGTATCTGGCGCCTGTCGCCGGACCTGATGCTGGTCGCCCAACTCGACGGCGTCATCTCCGCCGTCAACCCGGCCTGGACGCGCATGCTCGGCCACACCGAACACGACTTGGTGGGCAGCCAGCTGCTGGCCTTGGTGCACCCGGACGACCTGGCCGTCTCATCGTCAGCGGTCAGCCGCCTGGGGGATGGCAAGAATTTCCCCAACTTCAAGAACCGCTACCGCCACCAGGATGGCAGCTACCGCATGATTGCCTGGACCGCCGTGCCCGACAGCGACTACATCCACGCGGTGGGCCGGGATATCCAGGCCGAGGAAGAAGCCAAGGAAGCCCTGCGCCTGACGGAAGACGCCCTGCGTCAATCGCAGAAACTGGAAGCGATTGGCCAACTGACCGGCGGCGTCGCACACGACTTCAATAACCTGCTGACCGTGATCAAGTCCTGCGCTGACTTGCTCAAAACCCCTTCCCTGAGCGAAGTGCGGCGCATCAAGTACGTGGACGCCATCGCCAACACCGTGGACCGCGCCGCGCGCCTGACCGCCCAATTGCTGACCTTCGCCCGCCGCCAAGCCTTGCGCCCGGAAGTCTTCAACGTCAGCGACAGCGTACTGCGGGTGGGCGAGATGATGGACAGCCTGACCGGCTCTCGCATCAAGGTCACTATCGAGGTGCCGCAAGAAGCCTGCTTTATCAACGCCGATGAAAGCCAGTTCGATACCGCCTTGGTGAATATGGTGGTCAATGCCCGGGATGCCATGGACGGCAGTGGCCAGTTGGCGATCAAGGTAGCAACAGCTACGTGGCTGCCTTCAGTGCGTGCCCACCCGGTGCGCATCGCCGACTACGTGACCATTGAGTTGAGCGACACCGGTTCAGGCATTGCAGCGGAAAAGCTCGACGCGATCTTCGAACCCTTCTACACCACCAAGGGCATCGGCCAAGGCACCGGGCTGGGCCTGTCGCAGGTGTATGGCTTTGCCAAGCAGTCGGGCGGGGAAATTCTGGTGCAGAGCGAATGCGGCAAAGGCAGCCAGTTCATGTTGTACCTGCCCAAGGTCGAGGCCGGTGTGACGCCAGTCATCCAGGACAATCACGACGCCCTCATCGCCTCGAACTTGTGCGTGCTGATGGTCGAGGACAACGCCGATGTCGGCCTCTACACCTCGCAGACCCTGGAGCAGATGGGCTTTAAAGTGCTGTGGGTGGCAGACGCCAACAGTGCGCTGGAAGCCCTGGCGCCCAACCCGGAAAGCTTCCAGGTAGTGTTCTCCGACATCTCCATGCCGGGCATGAGCGGGCTGGAATTACTCGACGCCATCGAAGCCCTCTACCCCTGGCTGCCGGTGGTACTCACCACCGGCTACAACGATGAATACGCACGCATTGCCCAGGAAGAAGCCCAGCGCTTTGTGTTGCTGCAAAAGCCCTACTCCACCGAGGGGTTGGCCATGCTGCTGCAAAAAGTCGTCAAGAGCCGTCTGAACCTGATTGCACAAGCCTAAGCCAGAACCGGGGCTGCGCAGGCCCCGTTTATAAACACGCCGATTGAACGGTTCCTCTGCAACAATCAGAAACTGCCCCGCGCCTCTGCATTGCAACCAAAACCCGAAAATTCAACACACACTAGGTGCCCACACCGGCACCACGCACCATGTTTGCGCATTCTTTTATTGAATAACGCGGCATTCCTCACGTTATTATGCAATAAATCCTACAGCCGACGTAACAATCCGTTTAATGATGGCTCTAGTGGCAAAAGACCACTGGGCCCACGGTTTGGCTCAGGGTTATGAATCGTGTGTATGTTTACGTTAAGGATGTCTAGTGCCGAATCAGCCCTCAACACAACGCCGGTGTTGTATCCAGAGACTGGGCGTCGCCCTGCTCTGCCTGTGCGCGCTGCCGGCCGCCGCCGCCGATGGGCCGCAAGCGGGCCATGAAGCGCTGCGCTTGCAGCAGCAACAGCAGCGCGACTTGCAGCAATTACAACTGGAGCAGCGTCAACGGCAGCTGCAACGCGGCAGTTTCGGTACGCAACCGGCCACGCCGGCCTTGCCAACAGACATCGCCAAAGATGAACGCTGCTGGCCGCTGAGCGGCACGCGCCTGGCCGGGGTCACGCTGTTCAGCCAGGCTGAGCTGAACAAACGTATCGAACCCTATGTGGCGCCGTGCATGGGCGTCACCCAGATCAACCGCCTGCTGGCCGAGATCACCCAGCTGTATGTGCAAGCCGGCTATATCGCCAGCCGCCCGTACCTGATCAGCCCGCCGGCGGCCGGGCAGTCGCTGGATATTCACGTCGAAGAGGGCTACCTCGAAGCCATCGAACTGGCCGACCAGAGCCTGCCGGTGTCGTTAGGCGGCGCGTTCCCCGGGATGCTCGGCAAGCCGCTGAACCTGCGCGATTTGGAACAAGGCCTGGACCAGCTCAACCGCCTGCGCTCGGTGGACCTTACCGCCGACATCGCCCCTGGCAGTGAAGCTGGCGCCTCGCGCATCATCCTGCGTTCGCGCAGCACCGCCTCGCGCTGGGCGTTGGGGCTTGGGGTGGATAACCTCGGCAGCGCCGGCACCGGGCGTGATCGCAATGCCATCAACCTGAGCCTGGACAGCCCGCTGGAGCTCAATGATTCGCTCAACCTGAGCTTCAGCGACACGCTCAACCACGGGCCGCGCTACAGCCGCAGCAACAGCCTGTTTTATTCCATCCCTTACGGGTACTGGACCTACAGCCTGTTCGCCAGCCATAACGAATACCGCTCGCCGTTCAAGCTCAGCCGCGCCACGTTTTATAACAGCGGCCGTACCGACCAGGTCAGTTTGCGCACCGACCGCGTGCTGTGGCGCGACCAGGGCCATCAACTCAGCGCCAACCTGCAACTGGCCTACAAGGACGTCGACAGCTACCTGCAAAAGGTTCGCTTAGGCATCCAGAGCCCGACGCTGACAGTGGCCGAGGCTGGCCTGAATCTGTTCTGGCTCAACAGCGCAGTGTGGAACCTCGACGTCAATTACGCCCAAGGCCTGACGTGGTTCGGCGCCGACCGTGATGCTGACCAAACGCAAAAAAACTTGCCCCAGGCGCAATTCCATAAGTACCGCGCCAACCTCACCCAATGGCGCAACGGCCAATGGCTGGGCCAGCCGTGGCAGTGGCAGAGCCAGCTGTCGGCGCAATACAGCCCGGATGCGTTGCCTGCCATCGAACAACTGCTGGGCACCGACGATTCGGCGGTACGTGGCTACCGCGAAAACAGCGCGTCCGGGGCCATCGGTGCGGTATGGCGCAACACCTTGCGCCTGCCGTGGAGCAGCAACCTGCCGGTAAAAATCACCCCGCGCCTGGGCCTGGACAACGGCTGGCTCAAGCGCGAACACGGCGCCCAAAGCCAGCGCCTGAGCGGCGCCAGTGTCGGGCTCAACCTGAGCTGGAAAAATGTGCAACTGGACCTCGATTACCAACGCAACCTCAACACGCCCACGGGGTTTGGCCAGGAACCGGAGGTCTGGCTGACGCGCCTTAGCTTGCAGATATGAACAAACACCTGTTTAGCCTGAATTAACCGCCGTACCTGACCACCCCAGCAGCGTTGCAACGAACAACGCACGTCGCGGATCAGCCAACACAGAGCGAATTTATTTATGCCGACTAACATCCATACGTTTCACCTTTCACCCCAGGGCAAACTGCGCTGGGCCATCGCCAGCCTGTTCCTGCTGCCGCAGCTAGTGCTGGCCGGTGGCTTGACCGTCGTCGAAGGGCCTGGCGGGACCCCGCAGCTGCAAAACCAGGGCGGCGTGCCCATCGTCAATATCGTCGCGCCAAATGCCGGCGGCCTGTCCCATAACCAGTTCCTGGACTACAACGTCGACCGCCAAGGCGTGGTGTTGAACAACGCCTTGCAGGCCGGCCAATCGCAACTCGCCGGGCAGTTGGCGGCCAACCCGCAGTTCCAGGGCCAGGCGGCGAGCGTGATCCTCAACGAGGTGGTGAGCCGCAACGCCTCGGCCATCAATGGCGCCCAGGAGATTTTTGGCCGGGCCGCCGATTATGTACTGGCCAACCCCAACGGGATTTCCGTCAACGGCGGCAGTTTCATCAACACCCCGAATGCCAACTTGGTGGTGGGCCGCCCTGAGCTCAACGACGGCAAGCTACAAGGTTTGAACACGCGCGATGCCAGCGGCCAACTGACGGTGCTAGGCCAGGGCCTGCAAAACGGCGCGGGCTCGATCAACCTGATTGCGCCGCGCATCGACAGCGATGGGCGCCTCAGTGCGCGTGACCAATTGAACCTCACGGTCGGCCGCAATCAGGTCGACTACGCCAGCGGCCAGGTGCGCCAGGTCGACCCGGCGAGCAAAACCCAAGACCAGCGTATCGACGCCCGTCTGTTTGGGGCGATGCAGGCCGGCCGTATCAACATCATCAGCACCGCCGAAGGGGCCGGTGTGCGCGTGGGCGCGGTGCAAGTCGAGGGTCGCGACGGAGTGAATGTAAGCTCCGCTGGCGACCTCGATATCAGCGGCCAGGTCCACGCCAACAGCCTCGACGCCACCCGCGCCGGTGTGCAAAGCCGCCAGGGCGATGTCGACTTGCACAGCGCCAAGGACTTGAGCCTCGCCGCCACCGACGTCGGCGGGCGCAACGTCAAGCTCGACGCCGGCCGCAACCTCACCCTCAGCAGCCTGGAAAGCCGCAAGCTCCAGGAAAAGCGTGAACAGTGGAACAACAGCAACTTCCTGTTCACCTACGAAACCTATGACCGCACCACCACCGACAAGGACTCGCGCCAGCACGGCAACAACGTCGTCGCGCAACACAATGCCGCACTGTCGTCGGGTGCCAAGACCGAGATCGAGGGCAGTAAGGTCGAAGCGGGCGAAGACTTGCGCGTCAACAGCGGCGCCGACCTGCAATTGAGTGCCGCCACCGAAACCCATGAAACCCGCGACCAAGGCAACCATCGCAAGCACCTGTGGAAAGCCAACTGGGACAAGTCCAGCAGCGAACAGCGCAGCGTCACCAGCAGCCTCAAGGCCGGCAAGACCCTGGAGCTGACCAGCCAGCAAAAACTGCAGCTGCAGGGCGCCGAGCTGAAATCTGCGGGCGATATTCAATTGGCCGCCCGGCAAGTCGATATCACCAGCGCCAGCCGTACCCAGAGCAGCCGCGACAACGCTTACTCCGGCGACCTGACCGGCGGCAGCTTCTTCGGCAAGAACGGCGATGGCGATAAGGGCAAGACCCTGAACACCGGCAGCAAGGTCAACGCCGACGGCAAGCTGATCGTCAAGGCGGACGACGTGCGCATCAGCGGTAGCCAGGCGCGTGGTGGCCAACAGGCCAGCGTCATCAGCGACAAAGGCTCACTGGTGATCGACGGCGTACAAGACACCTCCCACGACAATAGCTACAGCAACGACAGCAAGTTCTTTGGTATCTCCAAGGATGAAAGCCGCAAGAACCTCAAGGACAGCACCGTCGTCGCCAGCAACCTGCGCTCGGACAGCAACCTCAAACTGCAAAGCGCCAAGGACATCAGCGTCAGCGGCTCCAAGGTCTCTGCGGCAGGCAAACTGCAAGCGGATGCCAAGGGTGACATCAAGGTCGTATCGGCTGAAAACACCTCTGACACCACCACCAGCACTCACACGCGGGGTTTCGATGGCTACGCCAAGGAAACCGCCGACGGCACCCGTCAGTACCGCGCGGGTGTGAACTATGCAGACCAGCAGCACACCAGCAAGACCGACACCACCCAGCAGCAAGCCTCCAGCCTCAGCGGCGGCAGCCTGGCCGTTACGGCCGGTGGCGACGTGAGCATCAAGGGTTCCGAGCTGAAGGCGACCCAGGGCGATGCGACCGTGAGCGGCAAAAACGTCGAGCTGTTGGCGACCGATAACAGCACCCGCAACCAAACCGACACCACCACCACCGCTGGCGGCGTGTATTACACCGGCGGCCTGGACCGAGCCGGCAATGGTGCTCAGTTCAGCCATCAGAGCAGCAATGACACCAGCCACAAAACCACGGCGCAAACCAGCAGCGTGGCGTCGGCCGGCACGTTGACGATCAACGCCGGCAACACCCTCACCAGCCAAGGCGCGCAGGTGAAGGCCGGTTCTGAGTTGCAGGTCAACGCGGCCCAGGTCGATAACCAGGCGGCGCATAACACCGAGACCGGTACCCACAAGGAGAACGGCTGGACCGCCGACGTCGGCGCTAATGTCGAATACAAAGGCCTCACCCGGCCTATCGAAAAAGCCGTCGAAGGCGTGGCGCAGGCCAAATTCCATCAGCCAGGCCTGCTGGATGCCTTCGAGCAACCGAATGTCGGGCTCGATGTGGAAATCGGCCATACCAACAAGACCCGCACACAGCAGGACAGTACCGCCGTGGTCAGCCAGTTCAGTGGTGGCACGGTGCAGGTCAATGTCGCCAACACCGTAAAAGATGAGGGCACTCAATACCGCGCCAGTGAGGGCGGGCTGAAGATCAATGCTGGCGAGCACCTCGCCACCGCCGCCGCCAACACCCACACCAGCAGCGAGCAAGGCGTTGACGCCAAAGTGGGCGTGCGCGTCTACACCACCACCGGTGAAGACTTGAACGTGCGCGGCAATGGCGCAGGCGGCAGCAGCGATGTGCGCGAGGCCAGCAGCACAGCGGTGGTCGGCAGCTACGCCGGCGCCCAGGGTGTAAACATCGAGACCCAAGGCGACGCGCGTTATGAAGGCAGCCAGTTCAACGGCGGCCAGGCGGGCGTCAACCTCAAAGCCGGTGGCGAATTGGCGCTGAACCAGGCCAACGATACCCAGAGCAACACCAATAACAGCCTGCGTGGCAGCGGTTCATTGACCGTGGGCACGGCGCCGGGCAGCAACGGTACGAACGTCAACCTCGGTGCCGGTGTGCAACTGGACGACAAGCGCCTGAACACCCAGGACAGCCTGGCGCGTGTCGCGACGCTGCAGGGCAACGGCCCGATCCAGCTCAGCAGCGGTGGCGACATGACCCTGCAAGGCACTCAGGTCGGCAGCAGCACCGCGAAGACCGGTGACATCAGCCTCAACGCTGGCGGCAAGCTGAACCTGCAAGCAGCCACCGATACTCACGTGAGCAGCGGCAGCAACCTGGGCGGCGGCCTGACGGTCGGTGCCGGCAAGACCAACAGCGCCGAAAGCAGCGGCACCACCGGCAGCCTGAGCGCCAACTTCAACATCGGCAAAGTCGCCGAAAACGACCAAGGCGTTAGCGTCGGGCAGTTGCACAGCCACGGCAAGGTGAGCCTCACCAGCGGCGCCAACGCGGCGGATGCCATCCACCTGCAAGGCACTCAGGTGGTGGCTGACAGCGTCAATCTGGATGCGCAAAACGGCGGCATCCTGCAAGAATCGGCGCAATCGACCCAGGCGCATAACAGCTGGGGCGTGACCCTGGGCGCAGGCGGCAGCGGCGGAAAAACGACCCTGGCCGACGCCGGTGAACACGACACCCCCAAGACCCAGCACGGCATCAATGCGCGGGCCAAGGTCGACGTGGATCACCTGCAAGGCACCACCCAGCACGACAGCCTGATCAAGGCGAATACGGTGGTGATCAACAGTGCCGGTGACACCCATCTGGCCGGCGCGCGGATTGAAGCCGAGCAGGTCAGTGGCAATGTCGGCGGCGACCTCGTCGTTGAGAGCCGCAAGGATCAAGTCAGCAGCACCCAAGTCAACGTCGACGCCAAGCTTGATGTCGAGAAAAACCAGCCCGGCGTGGTCAACAAACTGGCTAAGGCCAGCGGCCCGCTCAAGGACAAGGTGCAAGCCAAGGCCGAGGGCGCGTTCGACAAGCATCGCGACAAGTTGGAGAACGCCGTCGACAAGGGCACCGAGCACCTGGCCTCGGCCAAGGACAGCGTGGTCAACAGCGTTGGTAACGCCAAGGAACGCCTGGGCGAAAAACTCACCCGCAACGGTAGCTACGACGTGAACCCCGAGCCGCGTAGCGCCTTCGGTACGAGCGTGGACAAAGCCAAGGCTTACCTGGCGGACAAGAAGGATGCCGTGGGCACTCGCCTGTCGGACCTCAAGGAAAAGGTCTGGCCAAAAACCACTGACAGCTACGCCGTCAGCGGCAAGAACACCACCGGCAGCTCGGTGGCCAATACCGCCGAAAGCGTGCTGCTCGGCGACAAGAGCGGCAACACGTCCTACACCCCGACGTTGAACCTGGACGTCAGCCATGTGGTGAAAGACAGCGTCACTCAAGCATCGGGCATCCGCGGTACGCAGGGCGTCAACCTGCAGGTGAGTGGCGAAACCCGCCTGACGGGCGCGCGGATCAGCGCGGACCAGGGCAAGGTCGACCTGGGTGGTTCCAAGGTGACGGCAACGACGTTGGCCGGCAGCGACTACCGAGCCGATGTGGGGCTGAACCTGTCGAAGTCACCGGTCAACCTGGTGCTGGGCGCCAAGGACGAACTGACCCAGAAACAGGACGACGCCACGCGTAAGGATCAAGCCTTCAACCTTGGGCCGCTGCGGGTCGGCGGGCACAGTGATAGCCAAGAGTTGCAGGCTGGGATCGACCAGAGCATCAACTAAGTAGCATCGCGGCGGTGGACGTGGGCACGCCTACGTTCACCGCTGCAAACATTTCTAAATGTTCACCAACTACCTGGCCAAAGTCAGTGACAGCTGGAAAACCAAGATTGGTTTCGGCACCACCGTGCCGCGACCAGAGCATCAACTAAGTAGCATCGCGGCGGTGGACGTGGGCACGCCTACGTTCACCGCTGCAAACATTTCTAAATGTTCACCAACTACCTGGCCAAAGTCAGTGACAGCTGGAAAACCAAGATTGGTTTCGGCACCACCGTGCCGTGGCCGGTCAGTGTGGGCGGCAAGGGTAACGAAGGCGTTTCGGCCTACGTGAAGCAGATCAAGAACTCCATCGGCTTTGTGGAATACGCCTACGCCCTGCAGAACAAGATGACCTACGCCCAGCTGAAAAATGCGTCGGGCACATTCGTCAAACCTGACGCCAAGGCGTTCCAGGCGGCTGCGGATACCGCCGACTGGGCCAACGCCAAGGACTTCAACCTGATCATGACCAACGCCCCAGGCGAAGGCGCGTGCGCGTGCGCATTGCACGCACCATTGCGCTGCGCCCGCAGGTGTTGCTGCTGGACGAACCGACTTCAGCGCTCGACCCGATTTCCACTGGGCGTATCGAGGGCTGCGGATACCGCCGACTGGGCCAACGCCAAGGACTTCAACCTGATCATGACCAACGCCCCAGGCGAAGGCGCGTGCGCGTGCGCATTGCACGCACCATTGCGCTGCGCCCGCAGGTGTTGCTGCTGGACGAACCGACTTCAGCGCTCGACCCGATTTCCACTGGGCGTATCGAGCAGCTGATTACAGAGTTGAAGGCGCACTACACGGTGATCACCGTGACCCACAACATGCAGCAAGCCGCGCAGGTGTCGGACAACACCGCGTTCATGTTCATGGGGGAATTGATTGAGTATGGGAATACAGACGAGGTTTTTACCAAGCCGAAGATGAAGCAGACCGAGGACTATATTACCGAGCGGTTTGGCTGAGCCGTTGGCAGTGTATTTTATAAGTACCGCCTTCATCGTGGGGCGTGCGGGACTCTGACAGAGCCCCGCAGGTCAAGAAACAGTTTCTATAGCCCCGAAGAAACAGTTTCTATCATTTCGCCGCCGCCGGGGCTTCCTCTTTAACCACGCCCTGTAAAGAAAACTCTAACTCCTTACCTACACCCCCTGCTTTGACAATCTGCTGCTGACCCACCACTGAGTTTTTGTACCTTCCATATAAACCATTGCTCTTGATTTCACCCACTTTAATATTGCCCTCATCATCTGTCGTGAAAGGTGCAAAAAAACTACCTCGAGTAGGCGCTATCTGCGAGCTTTGATTTATTTTCGCGCCGTACTGTTCGACGAAACCTGTATCTGTGCCGACCAATACAACACGCTGATCGACAGACAGATCTTTGACATGCTGCCTGGGCTCAGGATTATCGGGATCCGTGACATCCTGAATATAGGCTTTCAAGTTCTTCGCATTCGCAGGATCTCGCTCAACCGTAAGGTTATATTTATTGCCAAATTTAAAGTCTACCAATGTGCTATTGCTGGCCCCCTTTACTCCATCAAACTCAGCTGTGCCTTGTGATGCTTTGAAGTGCGGCCCATACCCAGAAAAAATAATCAGCGCCTTTGCGTCCCCGCGCGGCTGCATGCCGATATAGCCGCGGCCAAGATAGGTATTTTTCTCGGTATTAACACCAAACATCATCGCGTAATAAATGCCCGCGTCCGTGCCACTCTTTCTTTGAAGACCTTCGTCGATAGACATTGGAAAGGTGATATTGCTCAACCCAGAGCTAGGTGTAGCAAGTGAGTAACTCACAGCAAGCAGTCCATTGGGCGATGTTGCCTCTTTCTTAATTTCGTGCCTTGGATCGCTGACTTTATTAAGCTTTGAAGTATCGGTAGTGAGCGCTGGCAAAACAGTCCGTGCGCCAGCAGCACCATTTGAGAGGGGATGCACAGTGTTCGAAGCGATACCACGCGGCTCGTTAATTTTTCATAACACAACAGTAGAGGGCCGACACCAGAAGAGACTGTCAGAAAAATCACTAAAAGAGCCCGGGCTTTTCCTAAAAAAACAAGGTCAGTAACTGACAGTCACGGTTGATGTGACAGAAGACGTCTAGCACTCAGGCGTGATATTAGACGCCTGCACAGCTAGCAGTACCGTACGTTGGTGATACCCGTGTATCGGGACTCGAACCCCACCAAATCGCAGGCAAAAAAAAACCCGGAAATCCTCACTTGCGTGGGCCTTCCGGATTTTCTAAACCGCCAAAAATGGTGGGTCGTGTGGGATTCGAACCTACGACCAATTGGTTAAAAGCCAACTGCTCTACCAACTGAGCTAACGACCCGCTGTGTTGTGGCGCGTATAATACTGACTTCTAAGGATTATTCAACACCTTATTTGAAATAAATCAGAAATAGCGCGTTGGGTCAGCAATTCCGGCCGCTTGAAAGCCTTCTGCACGCAGTCTGCAAGCATCACATTTCCCACACGCACGGCCGGCATTGTCTGCTTGGTAGCAGGAAACAGTCAGCGTGTAATCGACGCCAAGCCCTAGACCAACCTTCACAATGTCCGCCTTGCTCATGTTCTGCAGCGGCGCCTGGATGCGAAACCCCTGCCCTTCTACACCGGCTCTGGTGGCCAGGTTGGCCATGCGCTCGAATGCCTCGACATACTCTGGACGGCAGTCCGGGTAGCCGTTGTAGTCCAGTGCATTGACGCCGATGAAGATCTCGCGGGCATTCAGCACTTCGGCCCAGCCGAGGGCCAGGGACAGGAACACGGTGTTACGTGCGGGCACATAGGTCAGCGGGATGCCTTCGCTCGGCCTCTCGGGTACGTCGATGCTGCTGTCAGTCAGGGCCGAACCGCCGATGCCATTGAGGTTGAGGCCGATCACTTTGTGCTCGACTACGCCCAGGTCATGGGCGACACGCGCGGCGGCGTCCAGCTCGGCGCGGTGGCGCTGGCCGTAGTCGAAGCTCATGGTGTAGCAGCTGTAGCCTCGGGCGCGGACCATGGCCACCAGCGTGGCGGAATCCAGGCCGCCAGAGAGCAGGATGACTGCACGTTGTTGATCAGCCATCTCAGCGCCCCGGTTCGTCATTCCACAGGTATTTGTGCAACTGCAATTGCAGGCGTACCGGCAGGTTGTCCGCTACCACCCAGTCCGCCAGGTCGCGGGCGTTCAGGTCGTGATGGCTTGGGGAGAACAGCACCTCGCCTGCGCGACGGTCAAGGCCGTACTGGATCAGCTTGGAGGCCGCCCAGTCATAATCGTCGCGGGAACAGATCACGAACTTGACCTGATCGTTGGCCGTCAGCAGGTCCATGTTGTCGTAGAGGTTACGGTGCGCCTCTTTGGAGCCTGGGGTCTTGAGGTCGACCACTCGGCTGACGCGCGGGTCCACCGCCGAGATGTCCAAGGCGCCGCTGGTTTCCAACGAGACCTCGTAACCGGCGTCACACAGCTGCTTGAGCAATGGGATGGCATTGGGTTGGGCCAGGGGCTCGCCGCCAGTGACACAGACGTAGCGCGGCTTGAAGCCGGCAACCTGCTCAAGGATGTCGTCGATGGTGCGCACGGTGCCGCCACTGAAGGCGTAGGCGCTGTCACAGTATTGGCAACGCAAAGGGCAGCCGGTCAGCCGTACAAATACGGTGGGCAGGCCAGCGGTTCGCGTTTCACCCTGTAACGAGTAAAAAACTTCGGTAATACGTAATGTGTCTTGCATAGTCGCCACGGGCGTAACAGCTAAACAGGCTGTCCGCCTCCGTCAGGCACTTCGAGGGATTGCGCCAACGCGTCAACCCCAAGGAGCGTGTTTCATAAAAGGGCGTGGATTCTAACGAAAAAACCCGCGCCAGGCGCGGGTTTCTTCTGAACGGGGCTGCAGCGCTTACAAGCGTTGCAGATCCCGTTGCGCCAACTGGGCAGCGGAGGTACCCGGATATTGGGCAACCACCTGCTGCAGAATGCCTTTGACCTTGTCGGTATGACCCAGGCGGCGTTCTACGTCAGCGAGTTTGTACAGCGAATCAGGCACCTTGGCATGCTTTGGGTAAAGCTGGCTGACCTTGGCAAACGCCTGGCCTGCTGCTTGCAAGTCACCCTTGGCCAAGTTGACCTCGCCCAACCAGTACTGGGCATTGCCCGCGTATTGACTGTTCGGGTACTTGCGCAGGAAGGCGGTAAAAGCCTGGCTGGCCTTATCGAAATCCTTGGCTTTGATCAGGTCGAAGGCTGCATCGTAATACAGTTTTTCCTTCGCAGGATCACCCGGTTCGCTACTGGCGGCAGGGGCTTGGCTGGCAGCAGCGGCCCCCGCTGCAGCACCACCGGCGGCAGCACTTGGCGCACCACCGGCAGAAGAATTATCAGGAGTGGCGGCAGGTGTAACACCGGCTCCAATACGACGATCAAGATCCTGGTATCGCTCCAGGCCTTCTTGCTTCAGCTGGTTCACTTGGTTCTGCAGAACTTCAATTGCGCCTTGTTGCTGGGACAATTGATCCTGCATGCGTTGCAGCTGGTTGAACAGTTCGCCCTGTGCCGAGGGAGCGGACGTAACCGCTCCCCCAGCATAGGCGCCGTTCGTGCCATAACCCGCTGGCGGATAACTGCTCCCGCTATTGTTATAGCCTGAGTTGCTATCCGTTACAGGAACCGCAGCCCACACCGCAAGCGGTGCGAGGCTGAGAGCCAATACAGTTAGAGCACGACGGCACGTTCGCATGACGAATTACTTACGCAGTTCGACGCGACGGTTCTGAGCCCACGACTGTTCGTCGTTGCCAGTTGCAACTGGACGCTCTTTACCGTAGGAAACCAGTTCCAGTTGGCCTGGAGCAACACCTTGCAGTACCAGGTAGCGCTGAACGGCTTTCGCACGACGCTCGCCCAGTGCCATGTTGTACTCACGAGTACCACGGGCGTCAGTGTTACCTTCCAGAACAACGCGAGCGCCGTTAGCTTTCAGGTCCTTGGCGTGAACGTCCAGAGCGCGCATGGCTTCTGGCTTCAGGTCCGAACTGTCGTATTCGAAGTAGAAAGTGGTGATAGCGCGCAGAGCAGCTTCTTCGCTCAGGGAGCCGTCAACTGCACCAGTGTTAGCGCCGTAACCAGCGTTTGGATCAACAGCTGCGCCTTCACCGGCATTGTCGCCGCCTTTAGAGGAGCAACCAACGGCTACGGACAGAGCCAGAGCCAGAGCAGCAAACTTACCAAACTTCAGCATTTCCATCGTGAAACTCCTAATGAACCCCAGTGTGTTAAGTACTTCTTTTTGTAGCGCCGCGTCAGTTCAGGTAAGGGGACCAGGATGGTTCTCTGACTTCGCCTTGTGCGGTAGGAAGTGGGAGCCTTACGCGTCCATTAATGGATACGAGCATCAAGACTCCCCGGCCCTGCTGGCGGGTGGCGTAGATTACCATGGTGCCGTTGGGCGCAACAGTAGCTGACTCATCAAGGTTGGTATCTGTAAGGATTTTTACGGTTCCGCGCTGCAAATCCTGGGCCGCAACCCGGAAATTAGTGAAACCATCCTGACGGTGAATCATCACCAACGTCTTTTCATCAGCCGAAAGCTTCGGATTTGCGTTGTAGTTACCAATAAAGGTCACTCGTTCCGCGCTGCCGCCGCTCACATTTGCCTTGTAGACCTGTGGCTTGCCGCCCCGGTCGGAGGTGAAGTAGATGGTAGAACCATCTTTACCCCAGAACGGTTCAGTGTTGATGCCCGGGCCGCTGGTAACACGGCTGATCTGGCGCGAAGCCATGTTCATCACGTAGATGTCCGGGTTGCCGTCTTTGGACAGTACGAACGCCAGGCGCGAACCATCCGGCGACCAGGCAGGTGCACCGTTGAGGCCTTCGAAGTTGGTGATCTGCTCACGACGACCCGTATCAATGTGCTGCACGAAGATACGTGGACGGCGCTGCTCGAACGACACGTAGGCAATACGCTTGCCGTCCGGCGCAAAACGCGGCGACAGGATTGGCTCACGCGATTGCAACAACGTCACAGCCCGTGCACCGTCGTAGTCCGAACGCTGCAATGTGTAACGCGTGTTATCTACGGAGAAACGCTCAGCCGTTACATAAAGCAGACGCGTCGAGAAAGCACCTTTGATACCGGTGAGCTTTTCAAACGACTGGTCGGAGATGTAGTGCGCCATGTCCCGCAGTTGTTCGGCGGTGCCCGATACGCTGCCGGTCAAGACCTGCTGCTCGGTGGCCACGTTGAACAACGTGTACTGGATTTGCAGGCGACCGCCGGCTGGCGTGATGTTGCCGACCATCAGGTACTGCGCGCCCACTGCTTTCCAGTCACGGAACACAACTTCGCTCGCCTGGTTGGGCTGGCTGATCATGTTGCCTTTCGGAATCGGCGCGTAGTAACCGGAGTTGCGCAGGTCGTCACTGACGATCTGGGCCATGTCGTCCGGCAGCACGCTGCCGCCCTGCCAGCCGAACGGTACTACGGCGATCGGGGTGGCCCGATCGCTACCGCTGGTGACCAGGATGTTCTTTTCATCCGCCGCCGCTATCCCTGCCATACAGCAAATAACGACAAGCATTCCTCGAAGAAGGTTTCTCACAAGGCTAGATCCTCAGGTGTGAATGTCATCTTGAATGAACGATAGGGAGCGAAGTCGCTTGGTTTCATTCCCTGCATCTCGGTCAACCGGCCAATGTTCTTGACCGCGGCAACCGCCGAACTGTCGAACGAACCGTCACCACTGGACTTGGCCACGCTGACCGAAGTCACCGTACCGTCCGGCAACATGCCGATCTGCAGCACTACTGTCATGCCTTTGCGTGCCGAAGGTGGACGTGTCCAGCCTTCCGCTGCCCGTGCCCGAATCAGATCGTCGAAACTGCCCGCGACTTCATCACCACGTTCATCTGCCAAGGCTTGCTGACGCTGCGGCGTGTCGGAGAGCAAATCTGCCAAGGCCTGGGCCTTTTTCTCTTCGGCGGATTTACGTGCTGCTTCCTGGGCCTTTTTCTTGCTGGCGTCGGCGGCAGCTTTCTTCTTCGCGTCGTCGGCGACTTTCTTCTTCGCCTCGTCTGCTTCAGCTTTTTTCTTGGCGTCTTCGGCGGCTTTTTTCTTCGCGTCTTCGACTATCTTTTTCTTGGCGTCTTCAGCGGCCTTTTTCTTGGCCTCTTCTTCGGCCGCTTTTTTGGCTTCTTCTTCAGACTTCTTCTTGGCTATATCAGCCAATTGTTTCTCTTCGGCTTTTTTAGCTTCGGCAGCTTTGTCGGCTTTCTTGGCTTCATCAGCCTTTTTCGCCTCGTCAGCTTTCTTGGCTTCGTCAGCCTTTTTCGATTCCTCGGCCTTTTGAGCCGCCTCTTCTTTCTTTTGTTCCGCAGCAGCCTTCACCGCTTCCTGCTCGACCTTCTTCTGTTCCATCTGCTCGACTTCAGTCTGGCGCGCAGCCGACTTCTGGGCCTCACCCGCAATCTTCTGATTGGTCTGGGTGGTGGCCTGACTTTTCGATTTCAGCTGATACAGGGTCGCCTGCACGATCGGCTTGGCTGGCGGCAGGTCCGGGGTCATGGCAAAGCTGACGAACAGCATGCCAAACACCAGGACGTGCAGGGCAATTGCCCAGACGCTAGGCCAGAAGAAGCTTTCCGAGGCGGACGGCTCTCGCTGTTGGTGCATCAGGGCGCCTCGGTAATCAAGCCAACGTTACCCACGCCGGCCTTCTGCAGCCCACCCATGGCGCCCATGACGGAGCCATAGTCGACCACTTTGTCGCCGCGAATGAACACTTGCGTGTGCTTGCCGCCTTCGTTGCCGGACCGGATGATCTTGGTCACGGCGTCGGTCATCTGCGGCAAGGTCATGGCCTTGTCCTGCTGTTTCTGGGTGTCGACTTCGCTGCCAAGGTTCCAGTAATAGGTCTTGTCAGCCTTGATCGAAATGGTCAGGACCTGAGTGTTGTTGTCTTGCGGCAAGGCTTCGCTGGAAACCTTGGGCAAATCAACTTTCACGCCCTGATTGAGCATCGGCGCGGTCACCATAAAGATCACCAGCAGCACCAGCATCACGTCGATGTAGGGCACTACGTTCATCTCGGCGACCGGCTTGCGCTTTTTGCGAGCTCGAGCGATTAAAGCCATTGGGAATTACCTGCTTATTCTTCGCTGGTGTGCACTTTACGGTGCAGGATCGCCTGGAATTCATCGGCGAAGGTGTAGTAACGGCTGATCAAAGTCTCGCCGCGCGCGGCAAAACGGTTGTAGGCGATTACTGCCGGGATAGCGGCGAACAAGCCGATCGCGGTGGCGATCAGGGCTTCGGCGATACCCGGGGCCACGGTGGCCAGGGTCGCTTGCTGGGCCTGGGCCAGGCCGCGGAAGGAGTTCATGATCCCCCACACAGTACCGAACAAGCCGATGTACGGGCTGACGGAACCCACGGTGGCGAGGAACGGCAAACTTTGCTCAAGCTTCTCTTCTTCGCGGGAAATGGCGACGCGCATGGCACGGGCCACGCCTTCCATGACCGCTTCCGGGTCAACGCCCGGTTGCTGACGCAGGCGGGAGAATTCCTTGAAACCGGCGCGAAAGATCTGCTCGACGCCCGAATCAGGGTCCGGGTTGCTGCCGGCCTGGCGGTACAGCTTGGACAGGTCGATACCCGACCAGAAGCGCTCCTCGAAGCTCTCCAGGGCACGTCGACCGGCACGCAGCAGGTTGCTGCGCTGAAAAATCATGACCCAAGAGGTAACCGATGCGGCTACCAGGATCAGCATCACCAGTTGAACCACAACACTGGCATTGCTGACCAGGCTCCACATGGAGGAATGGTCGACGACGGTAGGTTCCACGCTAAATCTCCTGCTTTGATTGTTTACCCGCGCCGCTTACGCCGGCAAAGGCCGCACGTAGAGCTTCGGGAATGGCCCGGGGTTTCAAACTATTGGTGCGCACACAGGCCACCAGGAACTGCCCCTCACAGAGCAGCGTTGCATCCGTTGCCCGCCTGACCTGCTGTTTAAAGCGCAGGCTGACACGGTTCAATTCGATTACTTCAGCGCTGACCAACAATTCATCGTCCAATCGCGCCGGTGCGTGGTAGCGCGCCTCGCTGGAATGCACGACAAATAACAGGTCCTCCCCTGCCAGCTGGGATTGGGCAAAGCCCAGCTCCCGTAGCCGCTCGGTTCGAGCCCGCTCCATGAACTTGAGGTAGTTGACGTAATAAACGATGCCGCCAGCATCGGTGTCCTCGTAATAAACGCGACAGCGATGTGCGAACGACTGATCCCCGTTTTGCGCGCGCATACTCTAGTGCTTACTCCTCAGGTTGCCAATCCGGCTGGGCAACTGTTTTTTGATCCTATGACACATTTCTAACAACTGAATGACGACACCAGCCACTAGGACAGCACAAAGCTCAGATAAATCGACTGGCGTGACCTTTTTAATCGTCCACTGCATCGAGGAATTCGTCTACTACAGGCATCTCACCCAATCGTGACGGAATGTTTAACCCGAAGTGCAAATAGGCATGGCGCGTCACCACCCGCCCCCTTGGCGTACGCATGATGTAACCCTGTTGGATCAGGTACGGCTCCAGCACATCTTCAATCGTGTGGCGCTCCTCGCTGATCGCCGCCGCCAGGCTGTCTACGCCCACCGGGCCGCCGTCGAACTTCTCGATCATGGTCAAGAGTAGACGCCGATCCTGGTGATCGAAGCCATGTTCGTCCACATCCAGCAGGTTCAAGGCCAGATCAGCCACGGCCTTGGTGATATGCCCCTTAGCCCGCACCTCGGCAAAATCGCGCACACGCCGTAACAAACGGTTGGCGATCCGCGGCGTACCACGGGCGCGGCGGGCGATTTCAAACGCGCCGTCCGGGTCTAGGGGCAAGCCAAGGATGCTCGCCGAACGGCTGACGATGGTGGCCAAATCCGCAGTGCTATAGAACTCTAGACGTTGAACAATGCCGAAACGGTCTCGCAGCGGGTTGGTCAACATGCCTGCGCGGGTGGTCGCCCCCACCAGAGTGAAGGGCGGCAAATCGAGCTTGATCGAGCGGGCCGCCGGGCCTTCGCCGATCATGATGTCGAGCTGAAAGTCTTCCATGGCGGGGTACAGCACTTCCTCGACGATGGGCGACAGCCGATGGATTTCGTCGATAAACAGCACGTCGTGCGGCTCAAGATTGGTCAGCAACGCCGCCAAGTCCCCCGGACGCTCCAGCACCGGGCCGGAGGTGGACTTGATCGACACCCCCATTTCATTGGCGATAATCATTGCCAGGGTGGTTTTACCCAGCCCCGGCGGGCCGAAGATCAACGTGTGGTCCAAGGACTCGCTGCGCCCGCGCGCGGCCTGGATGAACAACTCCATTTGCTCACGCACGGTAGGCTGGCCGATATAGTCGGCCAGGCTCAGCGGGCGGATGGCCCGGTCCTGGACTTCTTCACGGTCGCGCGGGCCAGTGGCCGCGATCAGACGATCAGCTTCAATCACTTAAATCATTCCCTTCAGGGCTCGGCGGATCATGTCTTCGCTGCTCAGGTTCTTATCCTTGATGGCCGATACGGCTTTGCTCGCTTCCTGCGGCTTGTAGCCCAGGGAGATCAACGCGCTGACCGCATCGCTTTCGGCGCTGGCGACCTGGCCGGCCGGCATATCCGGCTGGTTCGGCACCAGGGCAAACATGCTCGGCACGACTTCCCAGGCTTTGAAACGGTCCTTGAGTTCCACCAGCAGGCGCTCGGCAGTTTTCTTGCCAACGCCCGGCACCTTGGTCAACGCCGAGGTGTCCTGGGCCGAAACCGCGCGCACCAACTCATCCACTTCCAGGCTCGACATCAATGCCAGCGCGAGCTTGGGGCCCACGCCATTGAGGCGAATCAGCTCGCGAAAGAAGTCGCGATCACGCTTGCCAATGAAACCATAGAGCAATTGCGCATCTTCACGCACTACCAGATGGGTGTGCAGGGTCAGCGGCTCGCCGACCGACGGCAGGCGATACAGGGTGGTCATGGGCACTTCCAGCTCATAGCCCAACCCATTTACATCCAGAATCAGGTGCGGCGGCTGTTTCTCAGCCAGGGTGCCGCGCAAGCGTCCAATCACGGTTCAGATCCTTAAAGCTTAGGGTCAGAACAAGGCCTGACCGGAAATAACGATTGCGCTGATGCTATCAGAGACGCAGCCGCCCGCCACGACTGCGTGCCGTGCCCAGGCCATGCGGCAGCAAGCTTGAGCGGGTGTGCGCATGGCAAATGGCAATGGCCAGGGCGTCGGAGGCGTCGATCTGCGGTTTTGAGGTGAGCTTGAGCATGTGCATAACCATCATCTGCACCTGCTCCTTATTCGCCGCACCGGTGCCGACCACAGCCTGCTTGACCTGGGTCGCGGTGTATTCGGCGATTTCCATACCCTCCTCCGCGCCGGCGACGATGGCGGCGCCACGCGCCTGGCCGAGTTTCAACGCGGAGTCGGCGTTTTTGGCCATGAACACTTTTTCGATGCCCATGGTCACCGGGCCGTAGGTCTGGATCACTTCACGCACGCCGCGATAGACGATCTGCAGGCGCTCGGCCAACTCGCCCGCGCCGGTGCGGATGCAGCCCGAGGCGACGTAAACGCAGCCGCGCGGGGTATGTTGCACCACGCCAAAACCGGTGATGCGCGAACCGGGGTCGATACCTAGGATTAAAGTCATAACGCCTGCGGAGTAGGGAAAACACAATTCTTGCGGCCAACATCAATCAACTGTGGGAGCTGGCTTGCCTGCGATGCAGACACCTCGGTGCTTCTGTCAAACCGAGGTGACGCTATCGCAGGCAAGCCAACACCCACCCAAACCAGCTCACACAGTGGAGCGGCGCGCCCCTTAAGAGAGCTGTTCGGCCACTTCTTCTGGAATGTCGGCATTCGAATAAACGTTCTGCACATCATCCAGGTCTTCAAGCATATCGAGCATCTTTAGCACTTTCTGCGCACCGTCCAGGTCCAGCTCGGCGCTGGTGGTCGGCAGCATCACGATTTCCGCGTCAGTGCCTTTGAAACCGGCGGCTTCCAGGGCATTACGCACCGCGTAGAAACCTGCGAACGAGGTGAATACGTCGATGGAACCGTCTTCGTTGGTCACCACGTCGTCGGCATCTGCCTCCATTGCGGCTTCGATCAGCGCATCTTCATCCACGCCGGGTGCGAAGGAGATCTGCCCCTTGCGCTCGAACAGGTAAGCCACCGAGCCGTCGGTGCCCAGGTTACCGCCGCATTTGCTGAACGCATGGCGCACGGCTGCGGCAGTACGGTTGCGGTTGTCGGTCATGCACTCGACCATCACCGCCACGCCGCCCGGGCCGTAGCCTTCGTAGCTCAGCTCGACCATGTCGTCGGTGTCGGCCGCGCCGGCACCACGGGCCACAGCGCGGTCGATGATGTCGCGGCTCATGTTCGCGCCCAACGCCTTGTCCAGCGCCAGGCGCAGACGTGGGTTGGAGCCCGGGTCACCGCCGCCCTGGCGGGCAGCGACGGTCAGTTCGCGAATCCACTTGGTGAAGATCTTGCCTTTCTTGGCATCCTGTCGCTCTTTGCGGTGCTTGATGTTCGCCCACTTGGAATGGCCAGCCATAACACAACTCCGAAATTCTCTAGAAACCTTAACAATCCCGCCCCAGGCAGGACTTCTCTCTTAAAAGCACAACCCTTGTAACGCAAAGGCGCATCCGAAGATGCGCCTTTTTAGACTGCGTAAACCTCAGTGCGCTTTCACGCAGCAGCCTTACTCAGCCTTCGGCGTCTCGCGCAGACGGATGTGCAGCTCGCGCAGCGCCTTGGCATCAACCACGCCCGGCGCCTGGGTCATGACGTCCGCAGCACTCTGGGTTTTCGGGAAGGCGATCACTTCACGGATCGACTGGGCGCCGGTCATCAGCATCACCAGACGGTCCAGGCCGAATGCCAGGCCACCATGCGGCGGTGCGCCGTACTTCAGGGCGTCGAGCAGGAAGCCGAACTTCTCTTCCTGTTCCGCTTCGTTGATGCCCAACAGGCGGAACACCGCTTGTTGCATCTCTTTGCGGTGGATACGGATCGAACCGCCACCCAGCTCGGTGCCGTTGAGCACCATGTCGTAGGCACGCGACAGCGCGCCTGCCGGGTTGGCTTCCAACGCTTCAGGCGAGCACTTCGGCGCAGTGAACGGGTGGTGCAAGGCGCTGAAGCTGCCGTCGTCGTTCTCTTCGAACATCGGGAAGTCGACGACCCACATCGGGGCCCACTTGCAGGTCAGCAGGTCCAGGTCGTGGCCCAGCTTGATCCGCAGCGCGCCCAGGGCTTCGCTGACGATCTTGGCTTTGTCAGCGCCGAAGAACACGATGTCGCCGTCGACCGCACCGACGCGATCGAGGATCGCGTTCAGGTTGTCCAGCGGGATGTTTTTCACGATTGGGGACTGCAGGCCATCAACGCCGTTCGCACGCTCGTTGACCTTGATGTACGCCAGGCCCTTGGCACCGTAGATGCCGACGAACTTGGTGTAGTCGTCGATCTGCTTGCGCGGCATGCTCGCGCCGCCAGGCACGCGCAGGGCGGCGATGCGGCATTTAGGGTCATTGGCCGGGCCGCTGAACACCTTGAAATCGACTTCTTTGAGCTGGTCGGCCACGTCCACCAGTTCCAGCGGGTTACGCAGGTCTGGTTTGTCGGAACCGTAGCGGCGCATGGCTTCTTCGAAGGTCATGTGCGGGAATTCGCCGAATTCCAGATCCAGCACTTCCTTGAACAGGTTGCGGATCATTTGTTCGGTCAGGCCCATGATCTCTTTTTCATCGAGGAAGCTGGTCTCGATGTCGATCTGGGTGAATTCAGGCTGGCGGTCGGCGCGCAGGTCTTCGTCGCGGAAGCACTTGGCGATCTGGTAGTAACGGTCGAAGCCGGCCACCATCAGCAGTTGCTTGAACAGCTGCGGCGATTGCGGCAAGGCGAAGAAGGAACCGGCGTGGGTACGGCTCGGCACCAGGTAGTCACGCGCGCCTTCCGGGGTGGCCCGGGTGAGGATTGGCGTTTCGACGTCGAGGAAGCCGTTTTCGTCGAGGAAGCGGCGGATGCTGGTGGTCATGCGCGAACGCAGACGCAGCTTCTCGGCCATTTCCGGGCGACGCAGGTCCAGGAAGCGGTAGCGCAGGCGAGTTTCTTCGCCCACATCAGAATATTCGTTGAGCGGGAACGGCGGGGTTTCCGACTCGTTCAGCACTTCCAGCTCGTAACCCAGCACTTCGATGGCGCCGGAAGCCATGTTCGCGTTCACGGCACCGGCCGGACGCAGGCGAACCTTGCCAGTGATTTTCACGACGTATTCGCTGCGCACGCGGTCGGCGGCGGCGAAGCTTTCAGCGCGGTCCGGGTCGAACACCACCTGGGCCAGACCATCACGATCACGGATATCGAGGAAAATCACCCCGCCGTGGTCGCGGCGACGGTGAACCCATCCGCAAAGGGTGATTTCCTGACCTTCCAGGGTCTCGTTCAGTTGGCCGCAATAGTGGCTGCGCATCATGGTAGTGGTTTCACTTCTCGTAATTCGAAATTCGGTGGAGGCTCGCCTCGTCACCGTACAGTTAAGCAGGGGACGGATAATGCAGGAGCCTGCGCGTAGAGTTCAACTCAGTCTGCTTTGTCGCCGCCTGCCAGGTTCTTCTTGGCGCCGGTCTTGAAGTCGGTCTCGTACCAGCCGCTGCCACTCAGGCGGAAGCCCGGCATGGACAACATCTTCTTCAGCTCAGGCGCCTGGCAGGCAGGGCAATCGACCAGCGGCGCTGCGCTGATCTTCTGAATGGCTTCCAACTGATGACCACAGGAAGCACATTGATAGTCGTACATGGGCATGGAGATGTCTCGGCGATCAGATCTAACTGCGCCACGCCGGCCCTGTGGGCAAGCCCGGGATGCGTAGCAAAGCGCGGGATTATATCTGGTAAATCGACACAGCGCAGCCGGCTTTCTACCCCAGGGCCGGCCCGCCATGACGCAAGGCCGGCTCCGCAACCGCCGGATTAATCGGCGCTCGTCGGGGTAGTGCGAGCTTTTAATACGTGAACCACGCACACCACCCTGACCAACCCGCTGAAGTTCTTCACTCCCCCATAACGCAAATGCACTTCCCGATCGACATAAGACAGCAACGCACTGACTGAGCAGGCATTGATCCTGGCTATCTCCGTGAGGATATTCCAATAGATCTGTTCGAGCCGCAGACAGGTGGAAAACCCGTTGAGCCTGACCGACCGGGACAATGGCTTGGCCAGTCCCATATCGAACCCTTTTGCAAAGGGGTCGACCTTTATCTTATGAAAACCACAGGTTTCCATCACTCCATTACCCACTCCGCGTGACATACACCTGACACTCCATTGCCAAACAGCAGCCCATGGGTTTCTCCCATCGGACAGTGGGTCTATAAAACAGCAGGAAGCGCGGGGCAGCCAGAAGACGGGGATCTGATAGTCGTAGGACAACGCCAGGAAGTGCAGCGAAACAAGTGAGCGGCGCCAGGGCGGCGCCGCTCAGGCGCGGGTTTACTGGTTTTCGAGCAGAGAACGCAGCATCCACGCGGTTTTTTCATGAACTTGCATACGCTGGGTCAGCAGATCGGCAGTCGGTTCATCGCTGACCTTATCCAGCAAGGGGAAGATGCCACGTGCGGTGCGCGTCACCGCTTCCTGGCCCGCCACCAACTGCTTGATCATCTCTTCAGCGCTGGGCACACCTTCTTCTTCTTTGATCGAAGAAAGGCGGGCATAGATCGAATAGGCGCCCGGCGCCGGGAAACCCAGGGCGCGGATACGCTCGGCAATGGAGTCCACCGCCAGCGCCAGTTCGTTGTACTGCTCTTCAAACATCAAGTGCAGCGTACGAAACATGGGGCCCGTGACGTTCCAATGGAAGTTGTGGGTCTTCAAATACAGTACATAGGTATCGGACAGCAGCCGCGAAAGCCCATCAACGATGGATTTACGATCTTCTTCACTGATACCAATATCGATTGCCATGTTTTTCCCCTTCAATTGACGAGCATTCATTGATCAGGTGCAGGACCACTCTAGCAAGAGTGCCGACTCTGTGCAGCCCGACACACACAGCTGGCATGCGGCAAATCGCCCCTCTGCGGCTCGCCTGACGGCGGCGCGCAAGCCTTTTCACAGAGTAGGAAAATTCTCAAAAATGCCGCAAAAAAAGCCCGCACCTGTCTAGGACAAGCGTTTGACGCAGAAATGCCATGGCGCTCGCAACGCCCCGAAATGCTTGATTTGAGTAGGCACAGCCTTTGCTGTTAAATAGGCGCTGTGTGGTTGGCCGTTTATTTCTGCGGCACGCCACATAGGCTGATACCCGCGCACGTGCCCAACGCCTCCCATTGTTCAGAAGCGAACCGTGCCAGTCAGCTCTTCCTTGTGATCCTTCTAAACGTGAGTTAATCAAAATGTTGAAAATCGTCCACCTGCTAACGGGCGTTGCAGCGTTGCTGCTGTCCTTTATACCGAGCTTGCAACAGGGAAGCCCTCCCTACCTGGAACAACACGACGCTCTGTACCTGGCCTTGTTCGGCCTTCTTAACCTGACGCTGGCACCGGTGATCCCTTACTGGAACAAAGGCACGCGTCATCAACTGCAAAACCTGGTCAGCGCGCTGCTGGTACTGACCGTTGTCGTTCAAACCCTCACCCTCCTCGCACCGATGCCTGAAGTCGGCGGCCACCCGGCCATCCTGCTCAGCCTGGTGATTGCTGTGGTCGCCATCGTTCTTCACCTGGCCATCAGCTTCTACCGTTCGTCCCCCGCCGCTGCGTCGCAAAACTACGACATGACCAACCGGGATACCGGGACCGTCAAGTGGTTCAACACTTCCAAAGGCTTCGGCTTTATTTCCCGCGATTCGGGCGACGATATCTTCGTCCATTTCCGGGCCATCCGCGGCGAAGGTCACCGCGTTCTGGTCGAAGGCCAGCGCGTAGAGTTCTCCGTCATGAACCGCGACAAGGGCCTGCAAGCCGAAGACGTGATCGCGGCATTGCCGCGTCGCTGATTCCCACCCTCGGCGCAATAAAAAACCGCGATCCAGCTCTGCTGGGTCGCGGTTTTTTTATGCCGTGCACTTAATAATGCGGCGGCGGCGCTTCTTCTTCGGAGGATTCGAACTGGCCGCCCATTTCCTCCTGACGCTTAAGCAGCGCCATCATCTGCAATTGCAGGCGCTCCACCGCCCGCTGCTGAGCGACGAGGATGGCATTTAGGGTGTCGATGGTGTCGTCCTGGAAGGACAGGCGCATTTCCAGGTCGTTGACGCGGTCTTGCAGGTCCATGGCTCAGTCCTGGGTAAAGATGAAGTGGGCTGGCAATAACCCGCGCAGTCGGGCGCGAATCGCCGCCACTTGCTCTTCGGTATACGGCTGGGCCGGATGTTTGCCCCAGACCGGTGCGGGCCAGGCGGCATCATCGCGTTTGCGCACAATCACGTGCACATGCAACTGGCTGACGACATTCCCCAGCGCGCCAATGTTCATCTTGTCGGCAGCTAGGCCCTCATTGAGCAGTTGTGCCAAGGCCGTCGTTTCTTGCCACAGCATCTGTTGATCTGCGACATCCAGTTGAAACACTTCACTGATACCGTCTATGCGCGGTACCAGGATGAACCAAGGGTAATTCGCGTCATTGGACAGCAGCAGGCGGCAGAGCGGGAAGTCTCCAATAGCCAGTGTGTCTTGTTGCAGGCGTTGGTCTAAGGCGAACACGCGGGCACTCCGTTCGGGCAAGTCAGTTTCAGGCGCCCAGCATACCTTTGAATGCTCAAGGCTTCACGGCGAATACGGGGAGCTTTGAAGCGGCCCGATAAAAAAACACACCCGTTCGAGGCAGTCGGATATTTGAGCTACGCTAGATCGGGCCCGGGCGGAACGCACCAAAATGACCC
This sequence comes from Pseudomonas sp. IB20, assembly GCF_009707325.1. Lineage (NCBI taxonomy): Bacteria > Pseudomonadati > Pseudomonadota > Gammaproteobacteria > Pseudomonadales > Pseudomonadaceae > Pseudomonas > Pseudomonas gelidaquae. The sequence continues at coordinate 4,099,614 of NZ_CP046103.1, forward strand.
ACTTGTGCCTCAAAGGGATCGCTCACTATGAGGGTCAACCGGTAACGTTTTGCACAGGCACAGGATTTGTGTACGACCCCGCCTCGGTAAAACGTGAGCGCCAGGCCCAAACCAAACGACGCAAAAAGCCCGTGCTTATGAGGTTTTTACACTGCCGTAACGTTTTTCACGAAAAAATGACATTCGGTTACCGCTTTGTGCACGCTTGTTGCATTCACACCCGTATCGTCGGCAACGGCACCCGTTTGGACGCAGGTGTTTCGCGATAAAAAACAGTAGCGTTTGAGTGCCTATCAAGGATGAGTTCAAACTTCGAAAGGGGTCTGAAAGCAGCACTTAAGTTGTCAGCCTGTTTACATTCGGGCTGTGAATTTGCGACAGGGAACTAGCAATTTACGACAGCCTCGTAAAGAAGCTGAAAGGATAGATGACTAAGTATCGTCAATAGAGTCTGCGTGATATAACTTTGCGCCGACACAAAAAAGAAAGAGCCGCCCAGATAAAAATACAGGTGGGACGGCAGTACTCTTCCTAAAACCAAAGGAGCAAATCACGATGCGCGTGATGAAGTGGAGCATGATCGCCCTGGCTGTTTCAGCAGGCACCTCGCAGTACGCAATGGCGTCCGCCCAAGATGATTCCAAGGGCTTTATTGAAGACAGCACAGCCAGCATTCTGACTCGTACCCTGTACTTCAGCCGTGACTACCGTAACCACGATGCGAAGCAAAGCCGTTACGAAGAAACCGGTCTCGGCTTCCACGGTCTGTTCAGTTCGGGCTACACCCAAGGCACCATCGGTGTCGGCGTTGATGTCATCGGCCTGCTGGGCGTCAAACTCGACAGCGGCAAGGGTCGTGCCGGTACCGGTCTGTTCCCTACGGGTTCCGACGGTCGTTCGCAGGACGACTATTCCAAAGGCGGCGCTGCCGTCAAGTTCCGTATTTCCAATACGGTCCTGAAGGTCGGTGATCAATACACCACCGCGCCAGTGTTCGCCTCCGATGACAGCCGTTTGCTTCCGGAGTTGCCACAAGGCATCTCCATCACTAGCAGCGAGATCAAAGACCTGAAACTGGAAGCCGGTCACTTCACATCGATCGTTGCCCAGGACAAAAGCTTCCGCGACAGCATCGGGAGCTCTGAGCCTGGCACGAAGACTGGCCTGCGCGATGCCAACTTCGTGGGCGGTGTCTACGCCTGGACTCCAGAGATCACCACCAGCCTCTACTACTCCAAAGTGGAAGACTACTGGAAGAAGCTCTACGCCAACGTGAACTGGACCCACGCGCTCAGCAATGACCAATCCGTGGCTGTCGACTTCAACATATACGACACCAAGAGCGACGGCGCAGGCCTGGTACGTTCCGACAAAGACAGCACTACCAAGCTCAACAACCGTGCGTTCAGCTTGCAGGGTGCTTACTCTGTCGGCGCCCATACCTTCACCCTGGCAGCGCAGAAAGTCACCGGCGACGGCCAATACGCCTACGGCGTAGACGGCGGCGGCACGATCTTCCTGGCCAACTCCATCGCCCGTTCCGACTTCAACGCCGAAGGCGAGAAGTCCTATCAGGCACGTTATGACCTCAACATGGCTACCTTCGGTATTCCTGGCCTGAGCTTCATGACTCGCTACGTGAAAGGTACGGGCGCCAACATCGCCAGCACCAGCAACGGTAAAGAGTGGGAACGCGATATCGAAGCCAAATACGTGATCCAGAGCGGCCCGGCAAAAGACCTGAGCCTGCGCGTACGTCAAGCGACCTATCGCTCGTCTGATCAGGTTTACTCGGGTTCTCTCGACGAACTGCGTCTGATCGCGCAATACCCGCTGAACATCTTGTAATTGGCTGTTTGATTACAACGATGACTTAAGGCCTCGGCCTTAAATAAAAAGCCGCTCCCCTGTTTAAAAGGGAGCGGCTTTTTTATTGCAGTTTTATTTCAGCTTAAAATAACTAGCAAGCTAACTAACGAGATTAGCTGCCAGACTCGAACCTGACCTATCGGCCAAGTTCGAACCCTTGCCGCTTAGTTATTTGGCCGCTGGTTCCTGCATTACTCGAATAACCCGCTGTGGAAACGGAATATCAATCCCCGCCCCTTTCAAGCGATCACGCGCCAATTCATTAAGCATGAATACCACGTCCCAATAATCCGACGTCTTGGTCCAGCAGCGCAAAGACACGGTGATCGAACTGTCGCCCAAGGTCGACACCACAGCCACCGCCTCAGGATCTGTTAGCACGCGCGGGTCTTTCGCCAGTTCCAGCAGCACTTCACGGGCTTTCTGCAGGTCGGCTTCGTAGTCTACACCTACGTCAAACACCACCTTGCGGGTCGGCTGACGGTTGGTATTGGTGATGATGCCGTTGGACAAGATGCCGTTCGGTACGATCACGGTTTTGTTGTCGCCGGTACGCAGCACGGTGTGGAAAATCTGAATGCTGTCGACCGTACCGGATGTGCCCTGGGCTTCGATCCAGTCACCAATGCGGAACGGGCGGAACAACAGAATCAGTACGCCACCGGCAAAGTTGGTCAGGCTGCCTTGCAGCGCCATGCCGATGGCAAAGCCTGCAGCTGCGATAGCCGCAACGAACGAAGTGGTTTCCACGCCAATCATCGAAGTCACGCTGATCACCAGCATGATCTTGAGCACGATGTTCACGATACTGGTAACAAAGCTCTGAAGCGCCAGGTCAGCGTTACGCATGGCCAACAGACGACCCATCTTGTGAGTCAGTTTGTTGATCAACCACCAGCCGATGGCCAGGGTGATAACGGCCAGCAATACCCGGCTGCCATATTCCATGATCATCGGGATCCATGACTGCGAGGTCTTGATCAGTTGATCCACTTCTGCGTTTAAATCCATGTAGCTTCTCCTATTTAGCGGATATGCGGCTTTATTGACTGCCTGAAAACGCAAATGAGCCCCGTGGGGCTCAAGTGTAGGCACAGACTCTGGGGCGTGGGACGTCAAAAACGTCTACAGGTTCCCCAAAGTGCCATCAGTCGCGGAAGTTATTGAACTGCAGCGGCATGTCGAAGGTCTTGGCGCGCAGGGCCGCGATCGCGTCCTGCAAATCATCACGCTTCTTGCCGGTAACGCGAACCTGCTCACCCTGGATGGCGGCCTGGACTTTCAGCTTGGCGTCCTTGATGTGCGCAACGATCTTCTTCGCCAACTCTTTGTCGATGCCTTCCTTGAGGACCGCTTCCTGCTTCATCAGCTTGCCGGAGGCGTAGGCATCCTTGATTTCAAGGCATTGCGCGTCGATCTTGCGCTTGACCAGCGACAGCTTGAGGATTTCGATCATCGCTTCCAGCTGGAAATCGGCTTCAGCGGTCAGGTTGACGGTCAGTTCCTTTTCCTTGAATTCGAAGCTGCCCTTGCCTTTCAAGTCATAGCGGCGGTCCAGTTCCTTGACGGCGTTCTCGACGGCGTTGGTGACTTCGTGTTTGTCCAGTTCGGATACCACGTCGAACGAAGGCATGTCATTTCTCCAATATAAGGGGCGGGCTCAGTAGAGATGGAGCGCGCCCGAGCTAAAATGCCGAGGCATTATAGCGGTTCTTTCGTCCCGTTCACTGTGAGCGACCCCACGGAGCATAAACTGATGTCGACCACCTGGCACATTCTCGGCGCCGGCAGCCTGGGCACACTCTGGGCCACCCGCCTGGCCCGCGCGGGCGTGCCCGTGAAACTGATCTTGCGCGATGCTGCGCGCCTCGCCAGCTACCAGGCAGGACCTGGGCTGACGCTGGTCGAACAAGGCGTAGAACACACCTACCCGGTGATCGGCGAAATGCCCGACAGCCCTGAGCCGATTCATCGCCTGCTAGTGGCGTGCAAAGCCTACGACGCCCAAGGCGCCATCGCACAGCTGCAACACCGGCTGGTACCGGATGCCGAACTGATCCTGCTGCAAAATGGCCTCGGCAGCCAGGACGCGGTGGCCGCACAGCTTCCCCAGGCCCGCTGTATCTTTGCCTCCAGCACCGAAGGCGCATTCCGCGATGGCGATTGGCGCGTGGTGTTTGCCGGCCACGGCTACACCTGGCTGGGCGATGCAGGCCACCCTACTCCACCGTTATGGCTGGACGACCTGCACGCCGCCGGCATTCCCCACGCCTGGAGCACTGACATTCTTACGCGCCTGTGGCGCAAACTGGCCCTCAATTGCGCCATTAACCCACTGACCGTGCTGTACCAGTGCCCCAACGGTGGCCTGCAGGATCATCAGTGTGAAGTCGCCACCTTGTGCGCCGAATTAAGCGAGTTACTCGAATGTTGCGGCCAGCCGGCGGCGGCCGAGGATCTGCACAATGAAGTGGAACGGGTGATCCAGGCCACAGCGGCCAACTACTCGTCCATGTATCAGGACGTGGCGAACGCCCGACGCACCGAAATCAGCTACTTGCTGGGCTATGCCTGCTCGGCCGCCGCCCGTCACCAATTGGTCCTGCCGCACCTGCAACAACTGCAATCGCGGCTGATCGACCACTTACGTGCACGCGGATTGGCCAGCAACTGAGGCACGCGCTACCCTGCCTACCTGTCTATCACCTGGGAAAACCCTGATGCCACTGCGCCAGCGTCTTGAAAATCTACCGGTAGGGCAGAAACTGCTGGCCGCCTTGCTGGTGTTGTTGACCACCGTATTGCTGGTGGCCAACCTGACGTTTATCAGTGCCGCCTATTGGATTTCCCAGGAGAGCATGGCGCCCCAGGCGCTGCAGGCCATCGGGCGTCTGGTGTCCAACCCGTCACTTGCCGCTGAAGGCCTGGAATCCCCAGCCAAGGCCGAAGCCTTGCTCAATGAACTGACCAGCTATTCGCCGCTGCGCGCCGCCGCGCTTTACGACGGCGAAGGCAACCGCCTGGCGCAGATGCAACACGGCAACCGTTTGCAGTTGCCGGAAAACTACCGGCATATCGAGGCCTGGCGCGTCACCGAGTTTCGCAGTAACCAGATCATCACCCTGCCCCGCACCGGCCAGCCTTCTGGGCACCTGCTGCTGGTGGCCACCAGTGAGCTGCCCGTGGCGTTCTATACCGGCACGCTGACCGCGAGCCTCGGCATCCTGATTTTCAGTGTGTTGCTCTGGCTGGTCATCGCCCGGCAGATCAAACGCCTGATCACCCGCCCGATCCACGAACTGGAAGAACTCTCGCGCCAGGTCACCCGCGAAGAAAACTATGCCCTGCGCGCCGGGCGCGGCAACCACGATGAAATCGGCAGCTTGGCCGAAGCGTTCAACACCATGTTGTCGCGCATCGAAGCCCGCGAGCAACAACTCAAGCGTGCGCGTGACGACTCCCAGGCCGCCTACGCTCAGGCTCAGGGCCTGGCCGAGGAAACACGCCACACCAACCGCAAGCTGGAACTGGAAGTCCAGGTACGCAGCAAGATCGAGAAAAAGCTCACTGGGTTTCAGAACTACCTGAACAGCATTATCGACTCGATGCCGTCGGCCCTGATCGCCCTGGACGAACAGCTCTACGTCACCCAGTGGAACCAGGAGGCCAGCGCGCTTTCCGGTACACGCCTGGATGAAGCGCTGAACCAGCCGATCTTCCTCGCCTTCCAACCGCTCAAGCCCTACCTGCCGCAAATCAAGGCCACGGTCGAGCGACACACGGTGGAACGCATTGAGCGCGTCACCTGGTTCAAGGACGATGAGGCCAAGCATTACGCCCTGACGTTCTACCCGTTGATGGGCGGCGCCGGGCGCGGCGTGGTGATCCGTATCGACGACATCACCCAGCGCCTGTCCCTGGAAGAAATGATGGTGCAGTCAGAAAAAATGCTCTCCGTCGGCGGCCTGGCGGCCGGCATGGCCCATGAGATCAATAACCCGTTGGGCGCGATCCTGCATAACGTGCAAAACATCCGCCGCCGCCTGTCCCCCGACCTGCCGAAGAACCTGGAACACGCCGAACAGTCGGGCATCGATCTCGATACGGTCAACCGCTACCTGCAAGGCCGCGAAGTCCCGCAACTGCTTGACGGCATCCAGCAAGCCGGCGCGCGGGCGGCGAAGATCGTCACCCATATGCTCAGTTTCAGCCGCCGCAGTAATCGCCAGATGGCGCCGTGCGATTTGCCGGCGCTGATCGACCAAGCGGTAGAAATTGCCGGTAACGACTTCGACCTCACGGTCGGCTTCGACTTCAAGGGCCTGGCGATCATCCGCCAGTTCGACCCGCAACTGGGCCCAGTGCCCGGCACCGCCAACGAACTGGAACAGGTGCTGCTCAACTTGCTGAAAAACGCTGCCCAAGCCATTCACCTGCGTGAAGACGGCCGCGAGCCTGGACGCATTATTTTGCGCACACGCCTCAATGCACCGTGGGCGGAGATCCAAGTGGAAGACAACGGCATCGGCATGAGCGAAAACGTGCGCAAACGCACCTTCGAGCCGTTTTTCACCACCAAGGAGATCGGCCAAGGCACTGGGCTTGGGCTGTCGGTGTCGTATTTCATCATCACCAATAACCATAAAGGCCAGATGGAAGTGCACTCCACCCTCGGCCAAGGCACGTGCTTCACCCTGCGCCTGCCCCTGGCCGGCAGCCAAATACCATCCTTTGACCTGACTCAACTGGAGCAATGACCATGGGCTTTCGCCTGTCGAAAATCTACACGCGTACCGGCGACAAAGGCGAAACAGGCTTGGGCGACGGCCGCCGCGTGCCCAAGGACCACCCACGGGTGGAGGCCATTGGCGAGGTGGACACGCTGAATAGCCAGTTGGGCTTGTTGTTGGCCAACCTTGAAGAGCAGAGCGGCAAACATCCGCAACTGAACGATGTGATTGAGGTGCTCACACCTTGCCAACATCGCCTGTTCGACCTGGGCGGTGAGCTAGCGATGCCGGTGTACAAGGCGTTGAATGCGGCTGAAGTCGACCGGCTTGAAGCGGCGATTGACCGCTGGAACGAGGAAGTCGGGCCGTTGGAAAACTTCATCTTGCCCGGTGGTTCAGCGCTGATTGCCCAGGCGCATGTGTGCCGCAGCCTGGCGCGCAGTGCGGAACGGCGGTGTCAGCAGTTGAATACGCTGGAACCGCTGGAAGGCGTGGGGTTGGCGTATATCAATCGGTTGTCGGATTTGTTGTTTGTGGCGGCGCGGGTGATTGCCAAGCGACAGGGGGTGGCTGAGGTGTTGTGGCAGGCGGCAGCGAAGCCACACTAAGATCGTTCCCACGCTCTGCGTGGGAATGCCTCTTGTGACGCTCCGCGTCACGCTTTGGGACGCGGAGCGTCCTCGGCTGCATTCCCACGTAGAGCGTGGGTACGATCATCAAACCTGCGGCCAGAACGCCCGAATCCCTGCCACACCCTGAGCCCCAGCTTCCCAAGCCTGTTCCCGCTCCGCCGGCCCAACGCCGCCCAACAGAAACACCGGCTTGCTGAACCCACGGATCAACTCGGCCGACTGCTCCCAACCCAATGGCTGAGCATCAGGATGCGTCTGGGTCGGCTGCACCGGCGACAGCGTGACAAAATCCACGTCCATCATTTGCGCCAGTGCCAGCTCTTCAGCATTGTGGCATGAGGCCGCCAACCAGCGATCCTTCGGCAACGGCCGGCCCTTGCTCGCGTATTTACGCAGCTGAGCCGACGTCATGTGCCAACCGGCCGCCGGGAAATCTCCCAGCCACTCGAACGGGCCCTTGAGCATCAACTGCGCCTTGCCAGCACACAAACCCACTGCATCCACCGCCAGGTCACGGTATTTCGGGTCGTAGCCATTAGGCGCACGCAACTGGATCAGCTTGATACCACCGGCAACAGCTTTCTGAATACCGCGCAGCAACACCGGGGTTTCCAGCTCGCCAGGGGTAATCAGGTACTCAGCCGGTAACCGCGCCGCCGCAACGATCGGGGCATTCGCCGCGGGGAACTCATAGTTGATCAAGTCCCGCGGGGCGACCCATTCCAACGGTTGCCCTTCGGCACCATGGGGCTCGCCGGTAAAGGCCGAGACTTCCCAGACATCCAGCAACACCTGCTTGTCCGGGTAGTCATGTTGCACCTTGATCAACGGCCGCGCCGTGGTGACCTGGATGCCCAGTTCTTCCTGCAACTCGCGAGACAGCGCGGCAGCGACCGATTCATCGGCCTCCACCTTGCCACCGGGAAACTCCCAGAGGCCGCCCTGGTGTTGGGTATCGGCGCGGCGTGCCAGCAGGATCCTGCCATCGACACCGCGGATCACCGCTGCTGCTACATGCACTCGTTTCACCGCACTTATCCTCTTGGCTGTCAGGTGCGGTATTCCGCATTGATCTTCACGTACTCGTGGGACAGGTCAGTGGTCCAGATGGTTTCGCTGCACTCACCGCGACCCAACTCAATACGGATGGTGATTTCTTCTTGCTGCATCACCGCCGAGCCCTGGGCTTCGGTATAGGTTTCGGCGCGGGCGCCACGGCTGGCAATGCACACGTCGCCGAGGAACACATCGATCTTGCTCACGTCCAGGTCCGGCACGCCGGCACGGCCTACCGCGGCGAGGATACGACCCCAGTTCGGGTCGGAGGCAAACAGTGCAGTCTTGATCAGCGGCGAATGCGCCACGGTGTAGCCCACATCCAGGCATTCCTGGTGATTGCCGCCGCCGTTGACTTCAACCGTGACGAACTTGGTGGCGCCCTCGCCGTCACGCACGATGGCCTGGGCCACGTCCATGCACACCTCGAACACCGCCTGTTTCAGCGCCGCAAACAGCGGGCCTTCGGTGGACGTGATTTCCGGCAGGTTGGCCTGGCCGGTCGCGATCAGCATGCAGCAGTCGTTGGTCGAGGTATCGCCATCGATGGTGATGCGGTTGAACGACTTGTTGGCGCCGTCCAGCATCAGGCGTTGCAGCACGTCACGGGAGACTTTGGCGTCGGTGGCGATGTAGCCAAGCATGGTGGCCATATTCGGGCGAATCATGCCCGCGCCTTTGCTGATGCCGGTGACGGTGACCGTCACGCCGTCGTGCACAAACTGACGGCTCGCGCCTTTTGGCAGGGTGTCGGTGGTCATGATGCCGGTGGCCGCAGCCGCCCAGTTATCCACAGACAGGTCATCCAGTGCGGCTTGCAGGGCGCCTTCGATTTTTTCCACCGGCAACGGCTCACCGATCACGCCGGTGGAGTACGGCAGCACTTGGCTGGCGTCCACGCCAGTAAGCGCAGCCAGCTTGGCGCAGGTGCGCGCGGCGGCCACCAGGCCTGGCTCGCCGGTGCCGGCGTTGGCGTTGCCGGTGTTGGTCAACAAGTAGCGAATCGGCCCGGCCACGCGTTGCTTGGCCAGGATTACCGGCGCCGCGCAGAACGCGTTAAGGGTGAACACACCGGCGACGGTCGAGCCTTCGGCACAGCGCATCACCACCACATCCTTGCGCCCCGGGCGCTTGATGCCGGCCGAAGCGATACCGAGTTCAAAACCGGCAACCGGGTGCAATGTGGGCAAAGGACCAAGACCAACAGCCATGAATGCGCTCCTTAAAAATAGGTGATGTCTGTGCCGTCGCTATCGACGGTGGGAATTAATGGCAAAACGCCGCGACGGCTGATGCCGGTCGCGGCGCGGGGTGTTGCAGCGTCAGGCAAAAATCTTAGTTGATTTCGCCGTGGCAGTGTTTGAACTTCTTGCCCGAACCGCACCAGCACAGCTCGTTACGGCCCAGCTTCTGATCATTGCGAACCGGCGCTTGAGCCAAGGCCACATCGACCTCTTCGCCCAATACTTCAGGCGCGTCCAGGCCCGGCGCTTCGTCGTGCTGGAACTGCATGCGGGCCGCCAGTGCTTCGGCTTCCTGGCGCAGGCGAGCTTCTTCCTCGATCGGGTCTTCGCGACGCACCTGAACGTGGGACAGCACGCGAATCGAATCGCGCTTGATCGAATCCAGCAGCTCTGAGAACAGCGTGAACGACTCGCGCTTGTACTCTTGCTTCGGGTTCTTCTGGGCGTAGCCACGCAGGTGGATACCATGACGCAAGTGGTCCATGGTCGACAGGTGGTCTTTCCACAAGTCGTCCAGCACGCGCAGTACGATTTGCTTCTCGAAGGTGCGCAGTGCTTCGGCACTGGCCTGCTCTTCTTTCTCGTTGTATGCGGCCAGAAGCTCGGTCATCAGCTTCTCGCGCAGCGTCTCTTCGTACAGGTGGTCGTCTTCGTCCAGCCACTGCTGAACCGGCAAGTCGACACCGAAGTCGCTCTTCAATGCCGCTTCCAGACCGGCAACATCCCACTGTTCCGGCAGGGACTGTGGCGGAATATGTGCGCTGACGGTGGCGTTGAGCACGTCCTGACGGAAATCAGCGATGGTCTCGCCAATGTTGTCGGCGGCCAGCAACGTGTTACGCATGTGATAAATCACTTTACGCTGTTCGTTGTTGACGTCATCGAACTCGAGCAGTTGCTTACGAATGTCGAAGTTGCGGCCTTCAACCTTGCGCTGGGCTTTCTCGATGGCGTTGGTCACCATGCGGTGCTCGATCGCTTCACCGGACTGCATGCCCAGGGCTTTCATGAAGTTCTTCACCCGATCAGAGGCGAAGATACGCATCAGGCTGTCTTCCAGCGACAGGTAGAAGCGGCTGGAACCGGCGTCACCCTGACGACCCGCACGACCACGCAACTGGTTGTCGATACGGCGCGATTCGTGACGCTCGGAAGCGATCACCTGCAGGCCGCCGGATTCCAGCACTGCCTGGTGGCGTTTCTGCCAGTCGGCCTTGATCTGGGCGATCTGCTCAGGGGTCGGATTGTCCAGCGAAGCCACTTCCACTTCCCAGTTACCGCCCAACAGGATGTCGGTACCACGACCGGCCATGTTGGTGGCGATGGTCAGCGCGCCTGGGCGACCGGCCTGGGCGATGATCTCGGCTTCTTTTTCGTGGAACTTGGCGTTGAGGACCTTGTGCTCGATGCCTTCCTTGTTGAGCAGGTTGGACACGTGCTCGGAAGTTTCGATGGTGGCGGTACCCACCAGGATCGGACGACCCTGGGCCATGCCGTCCTTGATGTCGTTGATGATTGCCGCGTATTTCTCTTCGGCAGTCAGGAACACCAGGTCGTTGAAGTCTTTACGCGCCAGCGGCTTGTTCGGTGGGATCACCATCACGGCCAGGCTGTAGATCTGGTGGAATTCGAACGCTTCGGTGTCGGCCGTACCGGTCATGCCGGACAGTTTGTTGTACAGACGGAAGTAGTTCTGGAAGGTGGTGGACGCCAACGTCTGGCTTTCGGCCTGGATGTTGAGCCCTTCCTTGGCTTCGATGGCCTGGTGCAGGCCTTCGGACAGACGACGACCCGGCATGGTACGACCGGTGTGTTCGTCAACCAGTACGACCTGGCCGTCCTGGACGATGTATTCAACGTTGCGGTGGAACAGCTTGTGGGCGCGCAGGCCGGCATACACGTGGGTCAACAGGCCCAGGTTGTGTGCCGAATACAGGCTTTCACCCTCGGCCAGCTCACCGATCTGGGTCAGCATGTCTTCAACGAACTGGTGACCGGCTTCGTTGAGTTCGACCTGGCGGGTCTTCTCGTCGATGGAGAAGTGACCTTCTTTGGTCACCACGCCTTCCACTTCCTCGATGTGCTGCTCCAGACGCGGGATCAACTTGTTGATCTCGGTGTACAGACGCGAGCTGTCTTCGGCCTGGCCGGAGATGATCAGCGGGGTACGGGCTTCGTCGATGAGGATGGAGTCGACTTCGTCGATCACGGCAAAGTTGAGTTCGCGCTGGAATTTCTCATCCATGCTGAACGCCATGTTGTCGCGCAAGTAGTCGAAACCGAATTCGTTGTTGGTGCCGTAGGTAATGTCGCAAGCGTAGGCGGCGCGTTTCTCTTCCGGCGGCTGGAACGGCGTTACCACGCCGACGGTCAGGCCGAGGAATTCATACAGCGGACGCATCCAGTTGGCATCCCGGCGAGCCAGGTAGTCGTTCACCGTCACAACGTGCACGCCCTTGCCGGACAATGCGTTGAGGTAAACACCCAGGGTTGCCACCAGGGTCTTGCCTTCACCGGTGCGCATTTCGGCAATCATGCCTTCATGCAAGGTCATGCCGCCGATCAACTGGACGTCGAAGTGGCGCATGCCCATGACACGCTTACCGGCTTCACGGGCGACCGCAAAGGCTTCGGGAAGCAGCTTGTCGAGGGTTTCACCTTTGGCTATGCGGGCCTTGAACTCTTCGGTCTTGGCGCGCAATTGCTCGTCCGAAAGGGCAACCATCTGCTCTTCGAAGGCATTGACCAGCTGCACCGTCTTGAGCATGCGTTTAACTTCGCGCTCATTCTTGCTTCCAAAAAGTTTCTTTAACAAAGGCGCAAACATATCGGCAGGTTCTTCCACACATAGGGATGGAGGGCGCACCGTGAGTGGCCCGAGCAGCCCTCACGGCCGCATGCGAACGCGCATTCTACCCGGAATCGTGGGTGAGGAAAGTGGCGTTGTTCCTCGATGCTGGCATGGCGCTGTGAGAGGGCTTGTTTAAAATAAGGGCTTTTGCTGGAACTTCAACCCATGGAGCGCAGAAGTTACCTATTGATTTCATGGGCAAAGCTGGCTGACGCATGGCCTGGGGGCACACAGGCGCTTTCTGCTAAGATGGCGGCTCTGTTACCTAAGGTGTCTAGACATGGCATTTCGCCCTCTTACAGCCCGCGCGCCAAGCGTGTTGCTCCGCGAAGCCAAACCGTTGAAAGCCATCTTCGGCCACGCGCAGCGCCTGGGCCGTTTGCAACGCCTTTTAGAAAGCCAGCTGCAACCTGCCGCGCGGGAACATTGCCATGTGGCGTCCTGGCGCGAAGGTAATCTTCTATTAATTGTCACCGACGGTCATTGGGCCACCCGTTTGCGTTATCAGCAAAAACGCCTGCTGCGGCAATTGATGGCATTTGACGAGTTTGCCAGATTGACCCGTATCCAGTTCAAGGTGCAGCCACCCACTGCGCCACAACGCGCAGTGGGTCACAGCATAGACCTCTCGGTAAATGCGGCCGAAACCATCCAGGCCACGGCCGACGGCATAAGCGATCCGGGCTTGCGTGCAGCACTAGAGCGGTTGGCCGCCCACGCCAAGCCCAAAGCCTGAACCGCTACTTGCGCTTGCTGCCGCCTAGCAACGAGCCCAACAACCCCCGCACCAACTGACGCCCCATCTGATTGGCGGCCTGTTGCATCGCGGATTTAAGCGCCTTGCCGGCCGCAGTGCCCAAAAACGCGCCAGCCTTGTCGGTAAAGCTCGGCTCTTCGGCGGCGGGCTTGGCCTCTTCGCTCGGCCCCAGCTCCTTACGTGCCATCAGCACTTCATAGGCTGACTCACGATCAATCGGCTTGTCATAGCGCCCTTGCAACGGCGAACTGGCGATCAGTGCGGCACGTTCGGCCTCACTGAGTGGCCCAATGCGTGATTGCGGCGGCGCTACCAGCACGCGCTGGACCACTTCCGGCGTGCCTTTTTCCTGCAAGGTGCCCACCAGCGCCTCACCCGTGCCCAGTTCAGTCAGCACCGACAACGCATCAAACGCCGGGTTGGGCCGAAAACCATCCGCCACTGCGCGCAGGGATTTCTGCTCTTTCGTGGTGAACGCCCGCAAGCCGTGCTGAATACGCAGGCCGAGTTGCGCCAGGACCGTGTCAGGCAAATCACCTGGGGATTGCGTGACAAAGTACACGCCGACGCCTTTGGAGCGAATCAAGCGCACCACTTGTTCCAAGCGATCCTGCAAAGCCTTGGGCGTGTCCGCGAACAGCAAATGCGCCTCGTCGAAGAACAGCGCCAAGAGCGGTTTGTCAGCATCACCACGCTCAGGCAACTGTTCGAACAGCTCTGCGAGCAGCCATAGCAAGAAGGTCGCGTAGACTTTCGGCGCCTCATGCACCAAGCGGCTGGCATCCAGCAGATGGATGCGCCCGCGACCGTCACTGGCGGGCTGCAAAATATCTTCAAGTTGCAGGGCCGGCTCGCCAAACAAGGCCTCGGCGCCCTGCTGCTCAAGCACGGCCAGGCGCCGTAACAGCGCCTGGCTGGAGCCGGTGGTCATCAGCGCGGCATCGTCGCCCAGCAGTTCCGGGTGATAGCGCAAGTGGTTGAGCAACGCCTTGAGATCTTTGAGGTCCAGCAGCAATAGACCTTCGCGGTCCGCGACCTTGAAGGTGGCATAGAGCGCCGACTGCTGGCTGTCGGTGAGTTCCAACAGACTGCCCAGCAATAACGGCCCCATTTCGCTGATGGTGGTGCGCAGCGGATGACCGGATTGCCCGTGAATATCCCACAGCGTTACCGGATAAGCCTTCGCCGTGTAATTAAGGAAAGGCATGCCCGCGATGCGCTCGGCCACTTTACCTTGAGGGTTGGCCGCAGCCCCCAGGCCACACAGGTCGCCCTTGATATCAGCGGCGAACACGGCCACGCCCGCCTCACTGAAGGCCTCCGCCAGGCGCTGCAACGTGACGGTTTTACCTGTGCCGGTGGCACCGGCAATCAACCCATGACGGTTGGCCAGGCGCATGGCCTGGGCGATGGGCTGGCCGTCTGGGCCGGCGCCGATAAGCAGTTGCGAGGAGTCAGGCATTTCGTCACCTTTGGTTAATCTTTAGTGCAGCCAGGTCGATACAGACAGATGTAAGACCAACAAAGTCTAAAAATAGGTCAGATAGTGCCTGTGCGCATAGTTCCTACAGGAGGGACCCACAGAGCTATCACCCGCAGTATCACACCTTTTTTGACGCAGCCATTTTGCGCATCCCACAAAGACGCGCTTCGGATATTTAGACCCTAGCGGACCCTACAAGCCATGAATAAGAACCTGCGTTTCAGCCACAAAATCCTGCTTGCAGCCTCCCTTATCGTCATCGCCGCTTTCGCACTGTTTACCCTCTATAACGACTACCTGCAACGCAATGCGATTCGCGACGACCTCAATAACTACCTGCACGAAATGGGCGATGTCACCGCCAGCAATATCCAAACCTGGCTCACCGGGCGTATCGCCTTGGTGGAAAACGCTGCACAAAACATTGCTATCAACCCTGAACCCACCGTGATTACCAACCTGCTCGAGCAGAAAACCCTGACCTCCTCGTTCATGGCCACCTACGTGGGCGACAGCAAAGGCGCCTTTACCATCCGTCCCGACACCAAGATGCCGGACGGCTTCGACCCGCGGGTTCGCCCTTGGTACAAGGGCGCCCAGAGCAGCAACGGTTCGACGCTGACCGAACCTTATATTGACGCCGCTACCGGCCAGTTGATCATCTCCGTCGCCACTCCCAGCAGCACCAAATCCGGCCAAAGCATCGGCGTGGTAGGCGGCGACCTGAGCCTGCAAACCCTGGTGGATAACATCGGCGCGCTGAACTTCGGCGGCATGGGTTATGCGTTCCTGGTCAGTGCTGACGGCAAAGTGCTGGTGCACCCGGACAAGAGCCTGGTGATGAAAACCCTGGCTGACGTCTACCCAAAAAACACACCGAAGATCACGGGTAATTTCAGCGAAGTCCAGGCCAACGGCAAGGACAACATCGTGACCTTCACACCGATCAAGGGCTTGCCGTCAGTGAACTGGTACCTGGGCATTTCGGTGGATAAAGACAAATCCTTCGCCATGCTCAGCGAATTTCGCACCTCGGCAGTGATTGCCACGATCATTGCCGTGGTAATCATCATTGCGCTGCTGGGCATGCTGATCCGTGTGCTGCTGCAACCGCTGCACGTGATGACCCGCGCCATGCAGGACATCGCCGATGGCGAGGGTGACTTGACCCGCCGCTTGACCATCCAGAACAACGACGAGTTCGGTACGCTCGGTAATGCCTTCAATCGATTCGTGGAGCGGATTCATACATCGATTCGCGAAGTGTCCTCGGCCACCGAGCAAGTAAACGAAGTCGCTTTACGCGTGGTCAGCGCCTCCAACTCGTCGATGGTGAATTCCGATGAGCAGGCCAACCGCACTAATAGCGTCGCAGCGGCCATCAACGAGCTGGGCGCTGCGGCCCAGGAAATTGCGCGTAACGCCGCACAAGCCTCCAACCAGGCCAGCGACGCGCGGCACTTGGCCGAAGACGGTCAACAGGTGGTCGATCGTAATATCAAGGCGATGACCCAACTGTCCGCGATGATCAGCGCGTCCAGCAGCAATATCGAAGCGCTGAACAGCAAGACCGTGAATATCGGGCAGATTCTGGAAGTGATCACCAGCATCTCCCAGCAAACCAACCTGCTCGCGCTTAACGCCGCCATCGAAGCAGCACGTGCCGGGGAAGCCGGGCGCGGGTTTGCGGTCGTGGCCGATGAAGTGCGCAACTTGGCGCATCGCACGCAAGAGTCGGCGCAACAAGTGCAAAAGATGATCGAGGAGTTGCAAGTCGGCGCCAGAGATTCGGTCAGCACCATGAGTGAAAGCCAGCGCCACAGCCAGGACAGCTTGGAAATCGCCAACCTGGCCGGCGAGCGCCTGAACAGCGTGACCCAGCGCATCGGCGAGATCGACGGCATGAACCAGTCCGTGGCCACCGCCACCGAGGAACAAACCTCGGTGGTGGAGTCGATCAACATGGACATCACCGAGATCAACACCCTCAACCAGGAAGGTGTGGAAAACCTGCATTCAACCCTGCGCGCCTGCACCGACCTGGAACAACAGGCGGCGCGCTTGAAACAGTTGGTAGGCAGTTTCCGGATCTGATCCGCGTGCTCGCCGTCTCACAGGGCGGCGGGCGTTATTCGTCCTTGGTCCGGGATGGGCCCTGCTCACGCTCCCACAGTTCGGCGGCGCCAGGAAACTCGGTGCCGTCCTCGGCGTCGAGGTCATCCGGGTCATATCGACTCAAACAGCCTTCCCCCAGTGTCGCCGGGGCTTTGGAGGTGGCTTTGTCGAGTGGATCGCTCATCAATCAATCCTCAATGGCAGGCAAAGAAAAAGGGCCTGGGACGATTTAACGCCCAGGCCCTTTATTCTTCAATCGTTCAAAACGCGGTTATCAGAACACCACTGTCTTGTTGCCGTGCACCAGCACGCGATCTTCCAAGTGATAACGCAGGCCGCGCGCCAGCACCATCTTCTCGACATCACGGCCGAAACGCACCATGTCTTCAATGCTGTCGCTGTGGCTGACGCGCACCACGTCCTGCTCGATGATCGGGCCGGCGTCCAGTTCCTCGGTAACGTAGTGGCAGGTTGCGCCAATCAGCTTCACGCCACGCAGGGAGGCTTGGTGGTAAGGCTTGGCACCGACGAACGATGGCAGGAAGCTATGGTGAATGTTGATCACCTTACCGGCGTACTCACGGCACAGTTCCGGCGGCAGGATTTGCATGTAGCGCGCCAGCACTACCACGTCAGCGTCGTGCTGCTTCACCAGACGGGAAACCTCGGCAAACGCCGGCTCCTTGTCCTGCGGGTTGACCGGCACATGGTAGTAAGGAATGCCATGCCACTCGACCATGCTGCGCAGGTCGTCATGGTTGGAAATGACACAGGCGATCTCGCAGTCCAGCTCATCACTGTGCCAGCGGTGCAGCAGGTCGGCCAGGCAGTGCGATTCACGGCTGGCCATCAGCACAACGCGTTTTTTCTGCTCGGTGTCGGTGATGTGCCAGGTCATCGAAAACTCTTCGGCGATCGGCGCGAACGCTTCACGAAAGGCTTCAAGACCAAAGGGCAGCGTGTCGGCACGAATTTCGTGACGCATGAAAAACCAACCGCTGAGATCGTCCGAGTGATGGCTCGCCTCGGTGATCCAGCCGTTGTGGGAGGCCAGAAAGTTACTGACTTTGGCAACGATGCCAACCCGGTCCGGGCAAGCGATCACCAGCCGAAAAGTGCGCATTAGGGGGAAACTCCAGAACTTCGCAAAGGCCGCCATTCTATCGATTACGCAGAAAAACTGCAGTATTCCTTGCACCTTATTCTGTCCCCGCGCCCTGGGTACAGCCCTTAACAGCGTAAGGTTTTACAGCCGCTATATGGCCGTAAAATGTCACCTCGGGCAGTTATCGGAAAATAAACGAGATTATCTTTAGGCATACACCTACTAATTAACTCGATTGCGTAGCTTTGCTACAAACATTCAAAGTAATTCACATAAATGCATCCTTAAATGTTTACTTGCGCAAGTGGCCTGACTATTATTGGGCCACTTACCCTGTCAATCAGCGCTCTACATAAGGTAGTCCACATGTCTCTGATCAACGAATACCGTGCCACCGAAGAAGCTATTAAAGAGCTGCAAGCCCGTTTGAAGAACCTGTCCCAAGACGACAAGCTGCAAACCGAGCTGGAATTTGAAGGCAAACTGCGCACCCTGATGGGTGAATACTCCAAATCCCTGCGCGACATCATCGCGCTGCTGGATCCAGAGTCGAAAGTTAAAGCCCCTCGTGGCGCAGTGAAAACTACCGGCACCAAGCGTGCTCGCAAGGTCAAGCAATACAAGAACCCGCACAACGGCGAAGTGATTGAAACCAAAGGTGGCAACCACAAGACTCTGAAAGAGTGGAAAGCCAAGTGGGGCGGCGACGTAGTTGAAGGCTGGGCTACCCTGCTGGGCTAAGCCTGGTCGGGCACTCGCCTGATATGCAGCACAATAAAACGCCAGCTTGCTGGCGTTTTTTTATTGTCCGAATAATCTGCAATTACCGGCCTACAGATTCAGGCGAGCGGCTAAAGAGTCGGCATATTCCTGCCATTGATCCACGACCTGGCACTGAAACGATGTGGCAGTAACAGCCAACTCTTCCCGCGCCCGTTTAAATGCCGAGAGGGTATTGGGCGCCCCCCATTCCGGCGCCGACAACCGTTGCTGGCAAAAAAGTTTCCAGCGCTGTTGCTCCTCGATGTTCAAGGTGTCCGGGAAGTTACGCGCGCGGTAGCGGAATAATAATTCCGGCAAACGATGATCATCAAAAGGCCACTGCTGATGTGCCAGATGAGCAGGCTCAGCCGCCCGGACTTGTTCACATAAACGACGGTCGCGGTCGCCAATAAAACCATCATAGAGCTGTTGCTCCGGGTCTGAACTCGGCGCAAAGTCGTCCTCGGCGTAAATGGCCGCCAACTTATCGCGCCAAACTTCCTGTGCGTCAGTTAGTCGCACCGCCCGCGCCTGACACACCTGCATATCCAACTGAAGTCGCTCACGGTCCTGAGCCCGCAGCACATTCAATGGGGCAACCACCGGGCAGCGGTTGATATGCAACAACTTGAGCGGCACTGGCAGCTCCCCTTCCGCCAGCTCATCACGGCGCGTGTAGAGGCGCCGGCGCAAAGTATCGGCGTCCAGGTCCAGCAAACCCTGCGGGTCGAGCCCAAGGTCACAGACAATCAACGCATTACGATTGCGCGGGTGCCAGGCCAGAGGCAGTACCACGCCCAAGTAATGACGCTCAGCGGAAAAGCGCCCAGAAATATGCACCATGGGTTGCAGCAGCCGCACCTGATCCATCACTCGCTGCTTGCTGCGCAGCTGAAACAGCCATTCATATAACTTGGGCTGTTTCTCACGGACCAGGCGCGCCAAGGCAATCGTGGCACGCACGTCCGACAGGGCATCGTGGGCCTGGCCATGATCAATGCCGTTGGCCTCGGTCAAGCGCTCAAGCTTGAGCGTCACGCGCCCATCCTGCTCAGGCCACTCAATACCTTCCGGGCGCAGCGCGTAGGCCGTGCGCACGACATCGATCAAATCCCAACGACTGTTACCGCCCTGCCACTCGCGGGCGTAGGGGTCAAAAAAGTTGCGGTACAGGCTGTAACGCGTCATTTCATCATCAAATCGCAGGGTGTTGTAACCGGCGCCACAGGTACCTGGCGCAGCCAACTCGGCATGCACTCGGGTCATGAAATCAGCTTCGGCCAAGCCCTTTTCCGCCAGGATACCGGGGGTGATACCGGTGATCGCGCAGGCGACCGGGTGAGGCAGGATATCGTCACTGGGCTGGCAATAAAGATTGACCGGCGGGCCGACCTCGTTGAGTTCGAGGTCGGTACGAATACCGGCGACCTGCAGCGGGCGATCGCTGCGCGGGTTAATGCCGGTGGTTTCATAGTCGTACCAGAAAATAGAGGTCACGGGCTGTTCCTGTACTGGAGGTCGACAAAGTCTAGGCGCTGCAAGGCGTCCGGGGCCAGCGATACCTACCTGTACAAATATCCAGTAAAACCTGGAAAGGTTGCTTCCATCGTCGACACTGCTAGCATCCGAGTCTCCCAGCCGCTCTGCACTGCCAAGGATCGCAATGCCATCAACCCCTTTGGATACCCGCTACCAAATCGAGACCCCGGAGGGCATCGATCTACCCTTGCGCCCGGCCGGCCTGCTGCCACGCGCACTGGCCTTCGCTTTCGACTTGGGTTTGCGCGGGCTGATCATGGGCATCCTGCTCGTACCGTTGGCATTGCTGGGCAATATCGGCATTGGCCTGGGCTCGTTGCTGCTATTCCTGGTCAGTTGGTGGTACATGGTGTTGTTTGAGGTGCTCAATCAGGGCTGCTCCCCCGGCAAGCAGGTCATGGGCCTGCGGGTGGTACAGGACGACGGCACACCGGTCGGTTGGTCCGCATCACTGATCCGTAACCTGCTGCGCTTTGTCGATATGCTGCCCTTCGGTTACTTCCTCGGCGCCATCAGTTGCCTGCAACATCCCTATTTCAAACGCCTCGGCGACTTGGCTGCGGGCACCTTGGTGATCTACCGCGAGCAGCCCCTGGCCCGCCCCCAAATTCCTCAGGCTGTCGCCCTGCGCCTGCCTTTCGCCCTGGACCTGAGCGAACAACGCGCCATCCTCGGCTTTGCCGAACGCCAAGGCGAACTGTCCAGCGAGCGGGTGCATGAACTGGCCTCAATCCTCGCCGCGCCCCTGCAAGTGTCTACGCCGCGGGCCGTGGAACAGCTCAATGGTGTGGCCCGTGGTTTGTTGGGCCCAACATGAAACAGAGCCAGTTCGAAAGCCGTCACCAAGCCCAATGGCAAGCCTTTGACGAGCAACTGAAACAGTTGGAGCAAGGTAAAGCCAAGACCCGTGACGTGGCTGATTTCCCCCACCACTATCGACGTTTGTGCCAGCACCTGGCCCTTGCCCAAGAGCGCGGCTATAGCAGTTACCTGGTTGATCCGCTGCAGCAACTGGCCCTGCGTGGCCACCAACAGTTATATCGCCACCGCAGCCAACTGGGGGCCAACGTATTGGCCTTCATTCTGGCCGACTTCCCGCGACTGGTACGTGAGCAGTGGCGTTTCGTGCTGATCGCCAGCCTGCTGTTCTTTGGCAGCCTGGTGGGCATAGCGCTGCTGGTCTACCTGTTTCCAGACCTGATCTACAGCATCGTCAGCCCCCAGCAGGTGGCAGAAATGCAAAGCATGTACGACCCGGATGCCAGCCGCTTGGGCCGCGCCGCCGAACGCGCCTCCAGCGAAGACTGGATGATGTTTGGCTACTACGTGATGCACAACATCGGCATCGCCTTCCAGACCTTTGCCGCCGGCCTGCTGTTTGGCCTGGGCAGCGTGTTTTTTCTGATTTTCAACGGCTTGATCATCGGGGCCGTCTCCGGGCACCTGACCGAAATTGGCTACGGCCAGACCTTCTGGTCATTTGTCATCGGCCACGGTGCATTCGAGCTGAGTGCCATCGCCCTGGCTGGCGCGGCGGGCTTGCAATTGGGCTGGGCGCTGATCGCTCCGGGGTCGCTGGCTCGCAGCGAATCCCTACGGCTGGCGGCCCGTAAAAGCGTGCAGATGCTCTGCGGCGTTATGGTGTTCCTGCTGATTGCCGCGTTTATTGAAGCCTACTGGTCTTCCACCACCTCCATTGCCCCTTGGGCCAAATACCTCGTTGGCGCTGCGCTTTGGTTGCTGGTGGCCGCTTACCTTATTTTCGCTGGACGGACTCGCCATGCGCCTGAGTGATGCCAGTGTGGTGATTCGCCCACGTACCACCTGGGAAGCCATGGACCTTGGCGTATTAATGGCTCGGGAACATCGCCTGCTGCTGATGAGCAGTTGGGCGCTGGTGAGCTTGCCGGTGTTTGCTTTGCTCAGCGTATTGCTCTGGGAACACCCCTCTGTCGCACTATTCGTGTTCTGGTGGCTTAAGCCTGCGTTCGACCGCTTGCCGCTGTACATTCTGTCCAAAGCCCTGTTTGGTGAGACACCCAGCGTCAAACACGCCGTACGCCATTGGCCACGACTGCTTAAAAGCCAGTTGCTGGTCAGCCTGACCTGGCGTCGGCTCAGCCTCAGCCGCAGTTTTTTACTGCCGGTAAGCCAACTTGAAGGCCTGGGGGGCCAGGCACGCCAGCAACGCCTGGGCGTGCTGCTGCAACGCAACGCGAGTGCCGCGCGCTGGCTGACCATCATCGGTGTACACCTGGAAATCGCCCTGTGGTTTGGCTGCATGGCGGTGTTCTATCTCTTCATCCCGGATCAGGTTGAAGTGGATTGGGACTGGCAACGCCTCGCGCTCTCAACCGGCGCGGAATGGCTATGGCTGGAGCACCTGACCAACACCTTTTACGCCTTGATCCTGGTGTTCTGGGAACCCATCTATGTTGCCTGCGGTTTCAGCCTGTACCTCAACCGTCGAACCGTACTGGAAGCCTGGGACCTGGAGTTGGTATTCCGCCGTTTGCGCCAACGCCTGAGCAGCGCTGCACCGCTGCTACTGCTGGTTGTCGGGCTGTTGCTGATACCTGCCAGCCCGCCGGCCATGGCTGACGAGTCGAACGCCACCCAACAGCTCAGCACTCAAGCCGCCGCCCAATCAATAAAGACAGTGCTTGAACAACCGCCTTTCAAAAACCCGGAAACCGTCACGCGTTATCGTTTTGGCGAAGATAAACCTGCGCCTAAAAACAAAGTTCACGGAGACGGAAAATTACCCGCCTGGCTTCAATCGCTGCTGAACCACCTCAACAGCAACACCTTCAAGCATGTCGGCCAAGGACTGGAAGTACTCCTGTGGAGCGTGGTGATCGCCATCTTGGCCCTGCTGGTCTGGCGCTACCGTGACTGGCTGCGCGCCTTTGTCAGCCTGCGCCCGAGCCGCAGCCCCAAAATCGCCAAACCGGCACCGGCGCAATTGTTCGGACTGGACCTGGGTCTAGAGACGTTACCTGAAGACATCGCCAGCACCGCCGAGCAACTATGGCCCTCTCAGCCACGGGAAGCCCTTGGCCTCCTGTACCGTGGCCTGCTCAGTCGGTTGCTGCATGACTACAACCTGCCACTGAAAAGCGCCGATACCGAAGGCCAGGTCCTGGAGCGGGTTCACCAACTGCAACAACCACATCTACTGGCGTTCAGTGATGAATTGACCCGGCATTGGCAGAGCCTCGCCTATGGTCACCATGTGCCTACGGCCTCTGCCCAGCAGAAACTCTGCAACGATTGGCGTGCGTTATTCAACTCGGGAGCCGCCCAATGAACCGGCCATTAGTGTGGGTCGGGTTACTGCTGGCGTGCCTGCTGGGCGCCGGGGCGTTTTATGCCTGGCACAAGGCAATCCCTTATGACGAGGTGGTAGACCGTGGTCCATCGCCGCACGCCCGTCAGAATCCTTATCTGGCAGCGGAATACTTTCTGCGCAAGCAAGGCCTCGTAGTTGAGCACGCCAATAGCCTAAAACGACTTGCCGACCTTCCTCCCAAAGGCAATAGCCTGTTACTGCTGGGCGAGCGCAGCAACATGACCCCACGCCAGGTGGATCAACTGTTGGACTGGGCGAAGTCCGGTGGCCATCTGCTGGTAGTCGCCGAAGCGTTGTGGGATGAAGAAACGGGCAAAAGCGGCGACTTACTGCTCGATCGTTTAAACATCCACCAGCTCATAAGTGACGACATTGACGAACCTGCGTCCCCGCGCAAAAAGAAAGCGCCGGACCTGACCAAGCTCTATGTCGACAATGAAACCGCACCGGCCTATTTCAGCTTCGATACCGCCTTCAACCTCTCCGACCCCAAGCACCTGGCGCAGTTTTCCGCCAACAGCGCCAAGTCCAGCCACCTGATGCAACGCGACCTCGGGCACGGCACCGTGACGGTGGTGACCGACAGCGACCTGTGGAAAACCCCAGCCATCGGCAAACACGATAACGCCTGGCTGCTGTGGTACCTCAACCAGGGCACTGACGTGACGTTGCTGTTCAACAGCGACGTGGACAACCTGCTGACCTTGTTGGTGCGCAATTTCCCCCAGGCGCTGGTGGCGCTTGTAGCGCTGATTGCCCTGGCGTTGTGGCACGCCGGAATGCGCCAGGGGCCGGTCCAGGCTCCGGCACCCAAGGCACGCCGACAGTTGCAGGAACACTTGAAGGCCAGCGCCGACTTCCTGCTGCGCCGCAGTGGCCAAGGCCCGCTCTTGCAAGCCTTGCAGCGTGACGTCCAACGCGCGGCAAGGCGGCGTCACCCAGGCTTTGAACACCTCGACACCGCTGACCAGTGGCAGGTACTTGAACGCCTGACGCGCCAACCCTCCCACATCATCAGTCAGGCCCTCGGCCCACTCCCGGCAAAACGGCTCACCAGCGCCGATTTCAGCCGTCAGGTGGCGTGCCTGCAAACTCTCAGGAATGCCCTATGAGCGATTTCCCAGCAGCCACGGCCCCCACCACCGAAAGCCTTCAACACGCCAGCCAGCAGGCACAAGCCCTGCGCGTGGAACTGCGTAAGGCGGTGATTGGCCAGGACCAGGTGATTGACGATGTACTCACCGCATTGATCGCAGGCGGCCACGTCCTGCTCGAAGGCGTACCAGGTCTGGGCAAGACTTTGCTGGTACGGGCCTTGGCCCGTTGTTTCGGTGGCGACTTCGCGCGTATCCAGTTCACGCCGGACCTGATGCCCAGCGATGTCACCGGCCACGCGGTGTACGACCTGCATACCGAGCAGTTCAAGTTGCGCAAAGGGCCACTGTTCACTCACCTGTTGCTGGCCGACGAAATCAACCGTGCCCCGGCGAAAACCCAGGCCGCCCTGCTCGAAGCCATGCAGGAGCGCCAGGTCACGCTCGAAGGCGAGGCGCTGCCCATCGGCCAACCCTTCATGGTGCTGGCGACCCAGAACCCCATCGAACAGGAAGGCACCTATCCCCTGCCCGAGGCCGAACTGGACCGGTTCATGCTCAAGGTGCGCATGGACTACCCCGAAGCCCAGCAGGAGCTCGACATGGTGCGTGAAGTGACCCGCTCGTCCAGGGCGGACATGCTTGATGTGCAACCACTGCGCACCGTGCTGCAGGCCGAGGACGTGTTGCAACTGCAGCAGATCGCCAGTGAGCTGGCCCTGGATGAGCAAGTACTCGACTACGCCGTGCGCCTGGCACGAGCGACCCGTACCTGGCCAGGGCTGGCCATCGGCGCCGGCCCTCGGGCCTCCATCGCCCTGGTCCGTGGTGCCCGGGCGCGGGCTTTGTTGCGCGGCGGTGAGTTCGTCACCCCGGACGACATCAAAGGGTGTGCCCTGGCGGTACTGCGTCATCGAGTGCGTATTGCACCGGAGCTGGATATCGACGGCCTTGAGGTAGACCAAGTGCTCAAGCAACTGCTGGACCAGATTCCGGCGCCCCGGCAGTGACGCGCCCATGAAGCCGACTCGACTGTTGTTAAGCTGGCTGGGTGTGCTGCTGGGCCTGAACATCCTGCTCGGCGGTGCTGCGGCGTTGCAGCTCAATGTGCCCGACACGGTGCACTCGATCGCCTGGGGACTGTTGCTGGCGCTGTTGCTGCTGGCGCTGTTGGACGCTGCACGCCTGCGTCGTCGCCCTTCTGTGCAGGTGCAACGGCAAATGCCCGGCAGCCTGGCGCTCGGCCGCTGGGGGGACGCTCGACTGACCCTGACCCACAACTACCCGCAGCCACTCACCGTAGAGGTGTTCGATCACGTCCCAGACGGCCTGAGCATGGAAAACCTGCCGCAGAGCATCGAACTGCGCCCCGGTGAACGCAGCGAGCTGGGCTACCGACTGCGCCCTTTGCGCCGTGGACTCTTCCGGTTTAGCCGCTGTGAAGTTCACCTGCCCAGCCCCTTTGGGCTGTGGTCGGCACGACGTTTTATTGAGATTGAAGATTCGACCCGCGTCTACCCGGACTTCGCCCGCTTGTACGGTGCACAATTGCTGGGTGTGGATAACTGGCTGAGTCAACTCGGTGTGCAACAACGCCAGCGAAGGGGATTGGGTCTGGAGTTCCATCAACTGCGCGAGTTTCGCGAAGGTGACAGCCTGCGTCAGATCGACTGGAAGGCCACCGCACGGCAACGCACACCGATCGCCCGGGAATACCAGGATGAGCGCGACCAGCAAATTGTGTTCATGCTTGATTGCGGTCGGCGCATGCGCAGTCAGGATGATGAGTTATCGCACTTCGACCACGCGCTCAACGCCTGCCTGCTGCTCAGCTATGTGGCGTTGCGCCAGGGCGATGCCGTGGGCCTGTGCACTTTTGCCGGTGACCAGTCGCGCTTTCTGGCCCCGGTTAAGGGCAGTGGCCAGTTGAACCTGCTGCTCAACGCGGTATACGACTTGGATACCACCCGGCGAACAGCCGACTACCAGGCGGCCGCCAGCCAATTGCTGGCCCGGCAAAAGCGCAGGGCGCTGGTGATCGTAGTCACTAATCTGCGCGACGAGGACGATGAGGCATTGATGACCGCGGTCAAGCGTATCAGCCGACAGCACCGCGTATTGGTAGCCAGCCTGCGCGAGGAAGTGCTTGATCAGCTGCGCCAGGCACCCGTGCAAACCCTTCCCGAGGCGTTGATTTATAGCGGCACGGTGGACTACCTCAACACGCGAAACGAACTCCACGACCGTCTGAGCGCGCATGGCTTGTCTGTATTGGATACAAGCGGGCCTTATGAAACGCCGCCTTCTGGAACAAGCACCCTGGTAAAAGTGCTGTGTGGCGAGCGTGCGACCGCGTTTGAGTAACACGCCCGAACCAGGCCGACACTGTGCAGCGTCTAGGCGGATGCCTGTAATGGATCGAAACTGAAGTAATTCAGCAAGGCTTTGATCAGTTGGGCGTACTCATCGCACGCCTGAATCACGCTAAACCCCGAGTCGTAATGCTGAGGATTGATATCTTCATGGCTCCACAAGCAGGTCGCCGTGAGGTCGATTGCCTGGAACTCGCCGTCGGGTCCAGGGACTTTCAAGCGCAGCTCGAAGTCCACGTCGACCATCATGGGTAATTGGCTGATCAACATCAGCCCGTCTTCAGAAACATTGCCCAAAAAACCAATAGGCTTGTCTGTAAGACGATTGAACACCTGCAGGAAGCTATGTAACTGGTGCCGCTCAATCCGTCGGTGCGTAAACATGTGAGTTCGCCATCCAATGGCCATGTTTTGTGGCCGTGCCAGTGATTCGGAACAAGCCAACGGCTCGCTCTCCCTGGATCTCGGTGTGACAACACATCGCTTCAGTCACTAAACAGCTGCCGGATCCGGGCCTTGCCTTCGTTTGAATAGAAACTTGTACAAACGAACACTCAAAGGATAGCCCAAGACTGGCGACGAGCGAGCTACCGCGTGATAAATATCATCACAAAGACGCTGGACGGGGCTTTGCGGCACTGGCGCCGGGGTAATGCCCCAACTGCTGCAGGGTGTCTAGCCTGGCACGGGCACGGTAAGCGTACTCGCTTGAAGGGTACTGGTTGATGATGAACTGGTAGGTTTGTACGGCATC
The DNA here is from genome assembly GCF_009707325.1 of Pseudomonas sp. IB20. Taxonomy (NCBI): domain Bacteria; kingdom Pseudomonadati; phylum Pseudomonadota; class Gammaproteobacteria; order Pseudomonadales; family Pseudomonadaceae; genus Pseudomonas; species Pseudomonas gelidaquae. The sequence goes on from NZ_CP046103.1 coordinate 4,127,329, forward strand.
AACAAACAACTTTTGCCGTTCCAGGCATTGCCCGCGCAACATCGAGACCTCCGGTTGCACATAACGACGGGTACGGCTCTCGCGGTCGACCTGGGATAACTCCAGGGTGACACGCTCGCAATCACCCACCCCATAGGCACGGTAAGCGTTGTTCAAATGGTGGTCCATCGACCAGCGGGTACAGCCGACAACACTGACGGCCAAGGCAGCAACGAGCAAAATTCGCATGGGGGTTCTCCTGTCTTGAGCAGTGTATCGACCCTTCGTCGAAAATCTTCAAGGATGTTGGTCAATTCGACCGCTGCAAAAACAAGCCAATCGTCGATAAGTAGTGCAAACGAACAATGACTACAACGAAAGAGCATAGTAGCCTTGCCCAGCGCTTGAACTCAGGAGTCTGTGCATGTCCGTCCGTCGTACCAAAATCGTCGCCACCCTTGGCCCGGCCAGTAACTCGCCGGAAGTCCTCGAACAGCTGATTCTGGCTGGTTTGGACGTTGCCCGTCTGAACTTCTCCCACGGCACCCCGGACGAGCACAAGGCTCGCGCCAAGCTGGTGCGTGACCTGGCCGCCAAGCACGGCCGCTTCGTGGCACTGCTGGGTGACCTGCAAGGCCCGAAAATCCGTATCGCCAAATTCGCCAACAAGCGGATCGAGCTGAAGATCGGTGACAAGTTCACCTTCTCCACCAGCCATTCGCTGACCGAAGGCAACCAGGACGTCGTGGGTATCGACTACCCGGACCTGGTCAAAGACTGCGGCGTCGGCGACGAACTGCTGCTGGACGACGGCCGTGTGGTCATGCGCGTCGACACTGCCACCTCGACAGAGCTGAACTGCACCGTGATCATCGGTGGCCCGCTGTCCGACCACAAAGGCATCAACCGTCGCGGCGGTGGCCTCACAGCGCCGGCCCTGACTGAAAAAGACAAGGCCGACATCAAGCTCGCCGCAGAAATGGAAGTGGACTACCTCGCCGTGTCCTTCCCGCGCGACGCTGCCGACATGGAATACGCCCGTAAGCTGCGCGACGAAGCCGGCGGTACTGCCTGGCTGGTGGCGAAGATCGAACGTGCCGAAGCCGTGGCCGATGACGAAACCCTCGACGCCCTGATCAAGGCGTCCGACGCTGTGATGGTTGCCCGTGGCGACCTGGGCGTGGAAATCGGTGACGCCGAGCTGATCGGTATCCAGAAGAAGATCATCCTGCACGCACGCCGCCACAACAAAGCGGTGATCGTGGCGACCCAGATGATGGAGTCGATGATTCAGAACCCGATGCCGACCCGTGCCGAAGTGTCCGACGTGGCCAACGCCGTGCTCGACTACACCGACGCCGTGATGCTCTCGGCTGAGAGTGCTGCCGGCCCGTACCCGCTGGAAGCCGTCCAGGCCATGGCGCGTATCTGCGTCGGTGCCGAAAAGCACCCGACCAGCAAGACCTCCAGCCACCGCATGGGCAAAGTGTTTGAAAGCTGCGACCAGAGCATCGCCTTGGCCGCCATGTACACCGCCAACCACTTCCCGGGCGTTAAAGCGATCATCGCCTTGACCGAAAGTGGCTACACGCCGTTGATCATGTCGCGCATCCGCTCCTCGATCCCGATCTACGCGTTCTCCCCGCACCGCGAAACCCAGGCCCGCGCGGCCATGTTCCGTGGTGTGTACACCGTACCGTTCGACCCGGCTTCGTTGCCACCGCACGAAGTCAGCCAGGCGGCCATCGACGAGCTGATCAAGCGCGGCGTGGTGGAGAAAGGCGACTGGGTCATCCTGACCAAGGGCGACAGCTACAACACCATCGGCGGCACCAACGGCATGAAGATCCTGCACGTTGGCGACCCAATGGTCTGAGTGACACGCTGAAAAACAAAAGCCCCGCCATGTGAATGGCGGGGCTTTTTGCATTTAAAGGCCTGAGGATTTGTTGAATGAGAGGGCCTCATCGCGGCATGGGTATCTACACATCTTTTTATGGGTTGAGTTCGTGCTAGATACCCATGGCTTGCCCTCGATGAGGTCCGCCCCATCAACGCACATTCATCGCCGAGCATTAAATGCCGACAACGCCGCTATCGCCTCCGGTGATTTCAGCCGCTGGACAAACAACGCCCCCTCCTCCTCAATCACCCGCCGCAACTGCTCCCGATCAACACCCCTCATCAATTGTTTGGTCACCTGCACCGCTGCGGGCGCCAACGTTTCAAAACGCTCAGCCACTTCCCGCGCCTTGGCTAAGGCCGCCTCACCACTGCCCAGTGCCTCGGTGGCAATGCCCCATGCCGCCGCCTGCTCGCCGGTAAAACCGTCCCCCAACAGCAACAGTTCAGCCGCTTTCGCATGCCCCAACAGCCGCGGCAGGATCAGGCTGGAACCAAACTCCGGGCACAATCCCAAGTTGACGAACGGCATGCGCAAGCGTGCATCGCGACTGATATAAACCAGGTCGCAATGCAGCAACAGCGTTGTACCAATGCCAACGGCCGCACCGGCCACGGCGGCGATCACCGGTTTACGGCAATTGAGCAGGCTTTTCATAAAGTGGAACGGTGGGCTATCGAGGTCGCTGGGTGGTTGCTCAAGGAAGTCGGCAATGTCGTTGCCGGCAGTGAAACAGTCGCTGCTGCCCTGGATCAACACGGCGCGGACGCCTTCGTCCGCATCAGCCTGCTCCAGCGCCTGGGCCAATTGCGTGTACATGGTCCGGGTCAGGGCGTTTTTCTTGTCGGGGCGGTTGAGCTGCAAGGTCAGCAGCCCGCGTTCACGTTGCAGCAGGATCGCGTCGGTCATGGTGAATCTCGCGGCTGTAGAATTCAGCGCTCAACCACGGGGCAAAAACACATCGGCCAGCAGTTGATTACGCGGCAAACCCGCCAGGAACAGGCGCTTGGAAAACGCCTCGACGCTGGCAGGGTGCCCGCAGAGTAAAGCCAGAGTTTGCCGCGAAACAAGCCGCAGTTGCGCCAATGCCTGGGTTAACTCAGCCGCCGTCCACAGCTCCACGGTCAGGTTCGGGTGCTGCGCAGCCAACTGCGCCAGGGGCTCGGCCAAGTAATGCGCGTCGGCATCATGGGCCAGGTGAATCACGCGAATGGCGCCCTGGTGATCCTGGCGCAACGCCTCACGCAACACGCCCCATAACGGCCCAAGCCCCGTGCCATAGGCCAGAAGCCAGAGCGGCCGCAATTGCCAATCGGGGTCATAGTGCAGCGCCCCGCCTCTCAACTCGCCCAGTCGCAGGCGGTCGCCCACTTGCAACTGACGGGCAATATCGCTGAATTCACCGGGTTGACGGCAATCGAGATGAAATTCCAGGAAGGTATCTTCCTGGGGCACGCTCGCCAACGAGTAGGGGCGTGCCACCTGCCCCGCCCACACCACCAAGCGCTGCCCGGCCCGGTAACGCAGGCCGCGTTCCGGTTGCAGACGCAGGCGCAGCACCGCCGCGCTCAACCAATCGACACCCACGACCTGAGCCGGCAAACCGTCACGCAACGGGTCAAACGTTTCGACCTGAAGATCCCCGCTGACCTGGCACTGGCAGGCCAAGCGCCAGCCGTCCTGGCGTTGCGCCGGGCTCAGGGCGTCAGGTTGCTTGTCCTCAACCTCACCCAGGCAGCGCACCAGGCAGGCATGGCAACTGCCTGCCCGGCAACTGTAAGGCACGGCCACACCCGCCTGATTCAAGGCATCCAACAGGTTACTGCCGGTGGCTACCGACCAGTGGCGTTCGCCGACGTGCAGTTCAGGCATATAAGGTCTCAATCAGAAGGGCCGCGTACAGGAAATCATGCCCGACAGAGTTTGACCATAGTCGGGTGTATCGGCCACCGCGCCGGGTTATACTGCCGCGCCTTTTTAGCGTCGCGCCTGCACCATACGGCGTGCCTTGGAAAGGTGGACTCAGCCGACCGATGTACCCCACTGAGCCACCTTTATTGAATGTTCCCTTATAGAGGAGCGCGACTCATGACCGTGATCAAGCAAGACGACCTGATTCAGAGCGTTGCCGACGCCCTGCAATTCATTTCCTACTACCACCCCGTTGACTTCATCCAAGCGATGCACGAAGCCTACCTGCGCGAAGAGTCGCCGGCAGCCCGTGACTCCATCGCGCAGATCCTGATCAACTCGCGCATGTGCGCCACCGGCCATCGCCCGATCTGCCAGGACACCGGTATCGTTACCGTGTTCGTGCGCGTGGGCATGGATGTACGCTGGGACGGCGCCACCATGAGCCTGGACGACATGATCAACCAGGGCGTGCGCCAGGCTTACAACCTGCCGGAAAACGTCCTGCGTGCATCGATCCTCGCCGACCCGGCAGGCGCGCGCAAAAACACCAAGGACAACACCCCGGCCGTGATCCACTACTCCATCGTCCCGGGTAACACCGTGGAAGTGGACGTGGCGGCCAAGGGCGGCGGCTCCGAGAACAAGTCGAAAATGGCCATGCTCAACCCTTCCGACTCGATCGTCGACTGGGTGCTCAAGACCGTTCCGACCATGGGCGCCGGCTGGTGCCCACCGGGCATGCTCGGCATCGGTATCGGCGGCACCGCCGAGAAAGCCGCCGTGATGGCCAAGGAAGTGTTGATGGAATCCATCGACATTCACGAGCTGAAAAAGCGCGGCCCGTCCAACCGTATCGAAGAGATGCGCCTGGAGCTGTTCGAGAAGGTCAACCAACTGGGCATCGGCGCCCAGGGCCTGGGTGGCCTGACCACCGTGCTCGACGTGAAAATCATGGACTACCCGACCCACGCAGCCTCGCTGCCGGTGTGCATGATCCCCAACTGCGCCGCCACCCGTCACGCGCACTTCGTGCTCGACGGTTCGGGCCCTGCGTCGCTGGAAGCGCCATCGCTGGACGCCTACCCGGAAATCGTCTGGGAAGCCGGCCCGTCGGCCCGTCGCGTCAACCTCGACACCCTGACCCCGGAAGACGTGCAGAGCTGGAAGCCGGGCGAAACCGTGCTGCTCAACGGCAAGATGCTCACCGGTCGCGACGCGGCGCACAAGCGCATGGTCGAGATGCTGAACAAGGGCGAAACCCTGCCGGTGGACCTCAAGGGTCGCTTCATCTACTACGTCGGCCCGGTTGATCCAGTGCGCGAAGAAGTGGTTGGCCCGGCTGGCCCAACCACCGCCACGCGGATGGACAAGTTCACCCGCCAGATCCTCGAGCAAACCGGCCTGTTGGGCATGATCGGCAAATCCGAGCGCGGCCCGACTGCGATCGAAGCGATCAAAGACCACAAAGCCGTGTACCTGATGGCTGTGGGCGGCGCCGCTTACCTGGTGGCGCAAGCCATTAAGAAGTCGCGCGTGGTGGCTTTCGCCGAACTGGGCATGGAAGCGATCTACGAGTTCGACGTGAAAGACATGCCGGTCACCGTTGCGGTGGACAGCAAGGGCGAATCCGTCCATATCACCGGTCCTGCCATCTGGCAGAAAAAGATCAGTGAAAGCCTGGCGGTAGAAGTGCAGTAAACACTTCCCCCGCAAGGATAAAGGCGACTGTGGCCCCATGGCCCAGTCGCCTTTTTTATGCAGGGTAATTTTGTAATGACGAACGCGGTCATGTGGGAGCTGGCTTGCCTGCGATGCAGGCACCTCGGTTTTTCAGTGAACCTGAGGTGAATGCCATCGCAGGCAAGCCAGCTCCCACAACATCAACGTTGTGCATGCTATGGTGCTCACCCCTTACTGTGCCTGTTCATCACCGTATGATCGCGATCCCACGCCCCCTGCGCCTGACCTTCTACTCCCTGTTGATCATCGCCGGTGCGGTGCTGGCCGCTGCCTTGGCCACACGCCATGCCGAACGCCAAGCCTTGGTAGACGACGCCGCCCGCGCCAATCAACAGCTGGCGCTGTACGCCAACTCCCTGCACACCCTGATCGAACGCTACCGCGCCCTGCCCGCCGTACTGGCGCTGGACTCGGAAATGATCAACGCGTTGAAAGGCCCGTTGAGCGACACCACCCAAGACCTGCTCAACCGCAAACTGGAGCGCATCAACAGTGCTGCGCAGTCCTCCACCCTGGAGCTGATGGACCGCACCGGCCTGGCCGTGGCCGCCAGCAACTGGAACCTGCCGAGCAGTTATGTCGGGCACAACTACGCATTTCGCCCCTATTTCAGCCAGACCTTGAGCCAGGGCACCGGGCGTTTTTATGCGGTGGGCGTGACCACCGGGATCCCGGGTTACTTCCTCTCCAGCGCAATGGTCGATGAACATGAACAGTTCCTCGGCGCCATGGTCGTGAAGCTCGAATTCCCCGAACTTGAGCGCGAGTGGGCCCAGGGCAACGACCTGCTGCTGGTCAGCGATGCGCGCGGCATCGTGTTTATCGCCAACCAGCCAGGCTGGCGTTACCGCAACCTGCGCCCGCTGTCGGCCAGTGACCTCGCCGACCTCAAGGCCACACGCCAATACGACAAAAAACAATTGCAGCCGCTGGACACGCAAACGTTGCAGCGCTTTGACGAAAACAGCCACCTGATGCGCGTCAACGGTCCCGACGGCAGCGCCAATTACATCTGGGAATCGCTGCCGCTGAAGGCCGAAGGCTGGACCTTGCACCTGCTGCGCAAACCGCAGTTCGCCTTTGAAGACCAGCGCAATGCCGGCCTCGCCGCTGCCGGTTCCTGGCTGGCGCTGGTGTTCCTGGTGCTGTTCCTGACCCAACGCTGGCGCCTGGCCCGTTTGCGCCAACGCAGCCGCGAAGAACTTGAACGGCTTGTGGAGGAGCGCACCCAGGCGCTGCGTACGGCCCAGGATGGGTTGGTGCAATCGGCCAAACTGGCGGCATTGGGGCAGATGTCCGCCGCCCTCGCCCATGAGATCAACCAGCCACTGACCGCCCAACGCATGCAGTTGGCGACCCTGCGCCTGCTGCTGGACCACGGCCGTGTGGACGATGCCTACAAGGCCCTCACGCCGCTGGACGACATGCTCACGCGCATGGCCGCACTCACCGGCCACCTCAAGACCTTCGCGCGCAAAAGCCCCAGCGGCCTGCGCGAAAAGCTGGACCTGGCCACCGTGGTCGATCAATCCCTGCACTTGCTCGACGCGCGCCTGCGCGACGAAACCATCGGCGTGGTGCTGGACCTGACCCGCCCGGCCTGGGTGCGCGGCGATGCCATCCGCCTGGAACAGGTGCTGATCAACCTGCTGCGCAACGCCCTCGACGCGATGGCCGACAAGCCGCGCAAACGCCTGGAAATCCGCCTGCACGCCGATCAGCAACTGTGGCAGTTGACCGTCAGCGACAGCGGCGGCGGGATTGCCGAGGAACACTTGAACAGCGTGTTCGACCCGTTTTTTACCACCAAACCCGTGGGCGACGGCCTCGGCCTTGGGTTGGCGGTGTCCTACGCTATCGTCCACGAACTGGGCGGGCGCTTGCTCGCCGGCAACCGTGGCGACGGCGCAGTATTTACCTTGACCTTGCCGATTGCGCTGGAGACGCCCGACCTATGTTGAACGCAGTGATTGTGGTCGATGACGAAGCCAGCATTCGCACGGCCGTCGAACAATGGTTGAGCCTGTCGGGGTTTGCGGTGCAGTTGTTCAGCCGCGCCGAAGAGTGCCTGGCGCAACTGCCCAAGGACTTTCCCGGAGTGATCTTGAGCGACGTGCGCATGCCCGGGCTCAGCGGCCTGGAGCTGCTGGCCGAAGTGCAACGCCGCGATGCCGACTTGCCAGTGATCTTGCTGACCGGCCACGGCGATGTGCCGATGGCGGTGGAAGCCATGCGCGACGGCGCCTACGACTTTCTGGAAAAACCCTTCAGCCCCGACGCCTTGCTCAACAGCCTGCGCCGCGCCTTGGACAAACGCGGGCTGATCCTGGAAAACCGTCGCTTGCATCAACAGGCCGACCATCGCGCGCAACTGGAATCCAGCCTGCTGGGCGTGTCCCGCGGTTTGCAGAATTTGCGCCGCCAGGTGCTCGACTTGGCCAGTTTGCCGGTCAATGTGTTGATCCGTGGCGAGACCGGCAGTGGTAAAGAGCTGGTCGCGCGCTGCCTGCATGATTTCGGCCCGCGCGCGAAAAAGCCATTTGTAGCGCTCAACTGCGCCGCCATCCCCGAGCAACTGTTTGAGGCCGAATTGTTCGGCCACGAAAGTGGCGCGTTCACCGGCGCCCAGGGCAAGCGCATCGGCAAATTGGAATACGCCCACGGCGGCACGCTGTTCCTGGATGAAATCGAAAGCATGCCCTTGGCGCAGCAAGTGAAACTGCTGCGTGTGTTGCAGGAGCAAAAGCTGGAGCGGTTGGGCTCGAACCAAAGCATTCACGTGGACCTGCGCATCATCGCTGCCACCAAGCCGGACCTGCTGGAAGAGGCCCGCGCCGGAAGGTTTCGCGAGGATTTGGCGTATCGCTTGAACGTCGCGCAACTGCGCCTGCCGCCGTTGCGCGAACGCCGCGAAGATATTCCGCTGCTGTTCGACCACTTTGCCCACAGCGCCGCCGAGCGGCTGGGGCGTAGCGCCGAACCCTTGAGCGGCGCGCAACTGGGGCGGCTGCTCAGCCATGATTGGCCGGGCAACGTGCGTGAGCTGGCTAACGTTGCCGAACGCCAAGTGCTGGGCCTGGGTGAGCCGGAGCCGGAAGGTATCGAGGCGGGGCAATCGTTGGCGGCGCAGCAGGAGGCCTTTGAAGCGCACTGCCTGAAAGCGGCGCTGGTTCGGCATAAGGGTGATATCAAGGCGGTGTTGGCCGAGTTGCAACTGCCGCGGCGAACCTTCAATGAAAAGATGCAGCGCCATGGGTTGGTGCGGGATACGTTTCTGTAGGCCGGTTTTTGTGTTGTTTTCACAGACGCCATCGCAGGCAAGCCAGCTCCCACATTTTGATTTGTGAACACATTCAACTGTGGGAGCTGGCTTGCCTGCGATGAGGCCAGTAGCCATAAGCGGATTTCCGCTCATCACCCTCAAACCATCAGCGACTTTCCGCTCAAAAATATTCTGAAACCCTTCTAAACCGGGCCTTCATCTACTTGGCACAGCTCCTGCTATAGCCGAACCAGGCAGCGCTCGCGCCGCTCCACAAAAACAATTAGATGAAGGATCCTTCAATGGATAACTCCAACACCTTGCCTCTGGGGTCGGTGGCTGCGCCGGCAAAAGAACGCACGACGTCCAGCCGGATCAAATCGATCTTCAGCGGCTCCGTCGGCAACATGGTCGAGTGGTATGACTGGTACGTCTACGCCGCCTTCTCGCTGTACTTCGCCAAAGCCTTCTTCCCCGCCGGCTCCTCAACCGCCCAGTTGATGAACACCGCCGCCATCTTCGCCGTGGGTTTCATCATGCGCCCGATCGGTGGCTGGCTGATGGGCCTCTACGCTGACTACAAGGGCCGCAAGGCCGCGCTGATGGCCTCGGTATTGCTGATGTGCTTCGGCTCGCTGCTGATCGCGTTGACCCCGGGTTACGACACCATCGGCATCGGCGCACCGATCCTGCTGGTGTTCGCACGCCTGCTGCAAGGCCTGTCGGTCGGCGGCGAGTACGGCACCTCGGCCACCTACTTGAGTGAAATGGCGACCAAGGAACGTCGCGGTTTCTTCTCCAGCTTCCAGTACGTGACCCTGATCTCCGGCCAACTCATCGCCCTGGCCGTATTGATCGTGCTGCAACAAACCCTGACCACCGAGCAGCTGTATGCCTGGGGCTGGCGCATCCCGTTCGCCATCGGCGCGCTGTGCGCAGTGGTCGCGCTGTTCCTGCGTCGTGGCATGGAAGAAACCGAGTCGTTCACCAAAAAGGAAAAAGCCAAGGAAAGCGCGATGCGCACCTTGATGCGCCACCCCAAGGAAGTGTTGACGGTGGTCGGCCTGACCATGGGCGGCACCCTGGCGTTCTACACCTACACCACTTACATGCAGAAATACCTGGTGAACACCGTCGGCATGAGCATCTCCGACTCCACCACCATTTCAGCCGCCACGCTGTTTCTGTTCATGTGCCTGCAACCCCTGGTCGGCGGGCTCTCCGACAAAGTCGGCCGTCGCCCGATCCTGATCGCCTTCGGCATACTCGGTACGCTGTTCACCGTGCCAATTCTCACCACCCTGCACACCATCCAAAGCTGGTGGGGCGCGTTCTTCCTGATCATGGCGGCGCTGATCATCGTCAGCGGCTACACCTCGATCAACGCGGTGGTGAAAGCCGAGCTGTTCCCTACGGAGATTCGCGCCCTGGGCGTGGGCCTGCCGTATGCGCTGACCGTGTCGATCTTCGGCGGTACCGCTGAATACATCGCACTGTGGTTCAAGAGCATTGGCATGGAAACCGGTTACTACTGGTATGTAACGGCATGTATTGCGGTGTCGCTGGTGGTTTACGTGACCATGAAGGACACGCGCAAGCACTCGCGGATTACTACGGACTAAAGGTTTATCGCGCTAAAACATGTGGGAGCTGGCTTGCCTGCGATAGCATCACCTCGGTCTACCTGATAAACCAAGGTACCTGACGCGCGCGGCTCCCACATAAGCCCGCTCCCACATTTTGAATCAGGACACGTCCGCTAATGCGGCGCGCCCATACCGACGCTGCGCATACGACGCGCCGGCAATCATCACCACCAACACGCCCGCCAACACCGCCGATGAACCAATGGTGCCGAAATCCAGCCCGCCCTTTTCATGGGGCTTGGTGAGGAAATCGCCCAGGGTCGCGCCAAACGGTCGCGTCAGCACAAACGCCACCCAGAACAACAGCACCGACGACAGTTGAGTGAAGTATTTGAGTGCCACCACCACCGCAATGGCCGAGCCGATCAGCAAGGCGCCGCCAGCAAAGCCCAGCCCGGAATCGTCCGCCAGGAAGTCGCCCAACGCGGTGCCCAAGGTGTTGGAGAACAGAATCGCCATCCAGTAAAACAACTCACCCCGCAAGGTCTGCACCTTGTTCACATTCAGCGAATCGCCGCTGAGGTGCCACACGGCAAAGATGATCATCAGGATCACGATCAGGATCATCGACCCCGTGGCATACCCCAGGCCCAGCGTACGGTCCATAAAGTCCGACATCGTGGTGCCGGCCGTGCTGGTGGACAAAATCACGATCCAGTACAGCACCGGGTTGTAGGTTTTCGACCAGAGTTGCGTCACCAGGGTGACGAGAAACACGCTGATCAGGATCATCGAGCTGATGGCGTAGCCAACGTTCAGGGTCATCGACAACAAATCCCCGGCGGTTTCGCCCAGGGTAGTTGCGCAGATTTTCATGACCCAGAACGCCAGGGTGATCTGAGGAAGTTTGTTCATGATGCGCAAGGCTCCGAAGCTCAGTCTTTCATTGGGCCGACTTATAGGGGGTATCGACCTGGCGCGCAGACTGAACCGGACGCTGTGAAAAATAGGTGGGCAATCAATGAAAATTCCATCCAGCCAATGGAATTTCGCCGCTATGGATTGCACTATGGCTACCTCCCAGAACCCCGCAGCAGGAACCCCGGCCCATGTCTGACGATATCCATTTCTACGAGCCCGCCAACGGCCACGGCCTGCCCCACGACCCGTTCAACGCCATCGTCGGCCCTCGGCCGATCGGCTGGATTTCCTCCCACGACCGCGAAGGCCGCCTGAACCTGGCGCCCTACAGTTTCTTCAATGCGTTCAACTACATTCCACCGATCATTGGGTTTTCCAGCGTCGGGCGCAAAGACAGCCTGAACAATATCGAGCAGACCGGCGAGTTTGTGTGGAACCTGGCCACCCGCCCACTGGCCGAGCAGATGAACCAGAGTTGCGCGGCGGTATCGCCGGATGTGAATGAGTTCGAGCTGTCCGGCCTGACGCCGGTGGCGTCGAAAATCGTCGGCGTGCCGCGCGTGGGCGAAAGCCCGGTGTCGTTCGAGTGCAAGGTGACGCAGATCATTCAGCTGCAGCGCGCCGACAAAGAGTTGGTACCGAGCTGGCTGGTACTGGGCGAAGTGGTCGCGGTGCACATTGCCAAGTGGCTGCTTAAGGATGGGGTCTACGACACCGCCGCCGCGGAGCCGATCTTGCGCGGTGGTGGGCCGGCGGATTACTTCCAGTTGGGGCCGGAGGCGTTGTTCAAGATGTATCGCCCTCGCTGATTGGAATACTTCCCAACAGACACAACAGACCAGTGTGGGAGCCGGGTTCCAGGTCGACCATTACGCCCTCATCGCGGGCAAGCCCGGCTCCCACATTTGGTCTATGTTGATCAGCAGAAAGGGCGTTAGCTGGCGGCAGTTGCCCAGGTCAGTTGACCCTCTTCGTCCACATCGATCAACCGCTCTAATTGCACGGTAGCCGCATCATCAGCGTCGGAGGCGGTCTTGAACGTCTGCCCATCAAGGATCTTGTGAAAACGCGGTGCGCCCATGCCATCCAGTGCCTTTACGGCGATGGCAGCGCTGTAGCCACCCGCCTCTTCACGTACCAAGGCGGAAACAGCTTCGTGGTGGGCAAATTGTTTACGTGCCATGTTGCAGGTCCTGGCCAATGGGTAAGTCGGCCATTCTAAAGCACTAGCCGGCCAGTTGCAGGTACTCGCCATAGGCATGCGCAGCGGATGCATCGGTAAAGGTCTGGAAGTCCATGCTGCGCAACACCCTGTCGTTCAACAGCTCGGTAAAGATCATCAGGGCGGGAGAATTGAAGTAGGCGCTCATCGCCTGCTCGCTGCTCCAGAAGCCCGAAACCAGCCATACATCGGGGTCGACCTGTGAGTGCTGCAACGAGAATTGCAGGCAACCCTGAGCCTGACGGCCCGGTTCGATCAAACTGCTCAAGCGTGCACCGAGTTCGGTGCTGCACCCGGTACGGGCGCGGATAAAGGCCATATGGCTCGCGGGAATGGGGGTGGACATGTTCAACTCTCCCGTTGAGAAGTGATGCTCGGCAAGCACTGTGAGGGCGTGTTGCCACAGGATCAAAGATAACGGCGCGGGTGTGGGCGCGGTTAGTCAATTCCTGCCGGCTTATTGCACAATCCTGCGAGAAGCGCAGGCGAGACGTAGGGCCCCTGAGGTTTATTCCAGGCTCATGCTCAGTGTTTCAGGGAGATGACAGGCGCGGCACTTGCCTGATTCGCAACTTATCGCAGGATCAGGCAAGGATTGTGCAGAATCGACGTAACACCTTTTCAAACACCGCCGCTAAGCTTGGCCCATCAAAGAAGTGTGTAGAGGACGCCCCAATGCCGTCGCCGGAACATAAGTCCATTCCCCTCGATGCCGAGACGGAAAAACAGCGCGCCGAACTGGCCAGCATCGTGCATCGGCATACCTGGGAAGACGGCTCCTACGGCACCGCAATCACCTCACTGTTCCTCAACCGCCATAACACGCCACGCGACTTCATGCCGGTGCTGGTGGAGCCCGCGCTGTGCATCCTCGCCAGCGGCAGCAAGGAAGTGCGCCTGGCCGACGAAATCTTTGCCTACGACCCGCTTAACTATTTGGTGTTCTCGGTCGCCATGCCGGTGGCCGGGCGGATCATCGACGCCACCCCCGAAGACCCGAACCTGTCGGTGCGCATCAACATCGACCCCGCGCAGCTGACGGCGCTGATCGCCGAGGCCGGCCCGATGGGCGTGCCCTCGCGCCCGACATCGCGCGGCATGTACGTCGATTGCATCGACTCCCAACTGCTCGACGCGGTGCTGCGCCTGGCGCGCCTGCTGGACAGCCCCAAAGACATCACGATGCTCGCGCCGTTGATCAACCGCGAGATTCTTTATCGTTTGCTGCGTGGGCCGCAGGGCTATCGGCTGTATGAAATCGCCGTGGCCAACAGTCAGAGCCATCGCGTGAGCCAGGCGATCAAGTGGTTGAACAGCAACTATGAACAACCGCTGCGCATTGATGACCTGGCCAAGGAAGTGAACCTCAGCGTCTCGACCTTGCACCACCGCTTCAAGGCGATCACCGCCATGAGCCCGCTGCAATACCAGAAGCAGTTGCGCTTGCAGGAGGCGCGGCGGCTGATGATTGCCGAAGGCCTGGAGGCTTCGGCGGCGGGGTATCGGGTGGGGTATGAAAGCCCGTCGCAGTTCAGCCGGGAGTACAGCCGGTTGTTTGGGGCGCCGCCGCTGCGGGATCTGGCCAGACTGCGCCAAAGTATCTGACTCAGCGCAGCTCCCACATTTGATCCTCGGTGTTCTTTAGTCCAGGGTCCGGGGCAGACTGCGCCAAAGTATCTGACTCAGCGCAGCTCCCACATTTGATCCTCGGTGTTCTTTAGTCCAGGGTCCGGGGCAACCGCAGCGTCACTCGCAAACCACCCTCACGCAGGTTCTGCAAACTCACTTCACCACCATGGCTGTGGGCAATGTTGCGCGCAATGCCCAACCCCAACCCATAACCCTGCTGCTGCCCAGCCAACCGAAAGTGCGGCTCAAAGACTTGCTCCAGGCGCTGCTCCGGTACGCCAGGCCCTTCGTCATCCACGTGCAGGATAAATTCCGCGCCATCGTCTTCGATGTGCAAATGCGCGTTCTGCCCATACTTCAACGCGTTGTCGATCAGGTTACCGATGCAACGCTTGAGCGCCAGCGGCTTGCCCGCATACGGCGCCAATGCTCGACCGTCCTGAGTGATGCGGCCATTACCATTGGGCGCCAGGTACGGTTCCACCAGGCAGTCAAGCACGTGATTGAGGTCGACCGGCTCGATGTTTTCGTGGATGTCGGTGTCTTTCACGCATTGCAGCGCGCCCTTCACCAGCAACTCCAGTTCATCCAGATCGCGGCCGAATTTGGTTTGCAGGTTCTCGTCTTCGAGCAGTTCCACGCGCAGGCGCAGGCGGGTAATCGGTGTGCGCAAGTCGTGGGAAATCGCGCTGAACAATTGGCTGCGCTCGGTCAAGTAACGGCTGATGCGCTCGCGCATGGCATTGAACGCACGGCCCACTTCCACCACTTCACTGCCGCCGCCTTCGGCCACCGGCTCCACGTCCGCGCCGAGTGACATATCCCGCGCCGCCAGCGCCAGGCGCTTGAGTGGCCGGCTCTGCCAGTGCACCAACAGGCCAATAAACAACAACAGGAAGCCGCTGGTCAGCACGATGAACCACACCTGTTGCGAGGGCAGGCCTTGTTCTTCAAGGCTGGTGTAGGGCTCGGGCAACAGTGAGGCGATGTACAGCCATTCGCCCGGCGCCAGCTGGATCTGGGTGACCAGCACCGGCGGGTTCACCGGCTCCAGGGTCAGCGCGTAATGCGCCCAGGAGCGCGGCAGTTCATCGAGTTTCAAACCGGCGTTGAAAATACGCAGGTCCTCGGCACTGACGAACTCCACCGAGATATGCACATCGCCGCCCAGGGTCTGGCGCAACACTTCGTCTACCGCTTGCAGCACCGCCTGTTTGCGCGGGGTCTGCGGCAATATCTGCATATCCAAAGGTCGGTCGTTGAGGGTCACCACAAAACGCGTGCCGCCCATGCTGCGCAACTGATCCAGCACCAGCGGGCGATAGGCCACGGGCAGCGAACGGAAATAACTCACGCTGGCCGTCATCGAGTGCGCCAAGCTGCGGGCGCTGGTGACCAGGCCTTCGAGCTGGGTGGCACGCAATTGCGAGACCCAGATCACGCTGGACAGCGCCTGGGCGAACAGCACCGCGAGCAAGGTCAGCAGGAGCATGCGCCCCAGCAGCGAGCGCGGCACTGGAAAACGGCGGCGTTCGGTCACATGCTCAGTGGGCATTGCCGGCAACCACGCTGGCTGCCAACTGATAACCGCTGCCACGCACGGTGCGGATCAGCCGTGGCGGTTTTTCGGTATCGCGCAGGCGTTGGCGCAGGCGGCTGACGGCCATGTCGACGATGCGGTCCAGCGGCATCAGGTCGCGGCCACGGGTGGCGTTGCCGATGGTGTCGCGGTCGAGAATTTGTTGCGGGTGGTCGAGAAACAATTTGAGCAGGGCAAAGTCGGCGCCGGAGAGAATCACCTCTTCGCCGTCGACGTGAAACAAACGATGGCTGACCATGTCCAGGCGCCATTCATCAAACACCCACACATCGCCACCGCTGCCGCGCTCCTGGCCGAACTGGGCACGGCGCAACAGGGCTTTGATTCGCGCTTGCAGCTCGCGAGGGCTGAACGGCTTGCCGATGTAGTCGTCGGCACCCAGTTCCAGGCCGATCACGCGGTCGGTTTCGTCGGAGCTGGCGGTGAGCATGATGATCGGCACCTGCGCCTGGCGCGGGTGCTGGCGAATCCAGCGGCAGAGGCTGAAACCGTCTTCGTCGGGCAACATCACATCGAGGATGACCAGGTCGCACGGCGCCTCGTTCATCGCCTGGCGGAACCCCGCGCCATCCGGCACGCCACGCACCTGGAAGCCGGCGCGACTGAGGTAGGTTTGCAGCAATTCGCGGATTTCCTGGTCGTCGTCGACGAGGAGAATCGATTTACTGATTACGCTCACGGGGTCCTCCTTGTTGTTATGGCCAAGCTTAAGTCATTTGTTGCCCTTCAGGCCCTATCGCGGGCAAGCCCGCTCCCACATTTGAAATACATTTTTCAGGAGCCGCCTGCGATAGCGCCCTCATGGCCTACGCAAAAGCCTGCTCCAGTGCAACTCCAGCCCCGGTCAACCCGGAATACGGCGCGGTCACCAACCACACCGGAATGCCTTTGAAGTAGTCGCTCATGCAGCCCTTGTCGCCGAAACTCTTGGCAAAACCGCTGTTGATAAAGAAGTCGGCAAACCGTGGAATCACCCCGCCCACGATGTACACGCCACCGCGTCCACCGGTGGTCAGCACGTTGTTCCCCGCGACGCGGCCCAGCCAAACGCTGAACTGGTTTAACACTTCCATTGCCACCGGGTCGCCGGCCAGGCCGGCTGCCGTAATGGCTTCGGGCGTGTCCAGCACCGGTGTATGCCCGTCAACCGCACAAATGGCGCGGTACACGCGCGGCAAGCCGCCACCGCTCAAGGCCGTTTCGGCGCTGACGTGGCCGATCTCAGCGTAGATGTGCTGCCACAGCTGGGTTTCACGCGGGCTGCTCAGCGGCAGGTCGACATGCCCGCCCTCCCCCGGCAACGCAGCGAAGCGCCCGCCCCCCAAATCCAACAAGGTGCCGACACCCAGGCCGGTGCCCGGGCCGATCACCACGGCTGGGCGCAACGGTTCCGGCGTGCCTTCGCACACCACGCGAAATTCGTCGGGCTTGAGGCGGGTCATGCCCAGGGCCATGGCCGAGAAGTCATTGATCAGCAGCAGCTCATCGACCTGCAAGGTTTTGCAGAATGCCGTTTTGCTCAGGCGCCAGTGATTGTTGGTGAATTTAAATTCATCGCCACTCACAGGCCCCGCGACTGACAGGCACACCGCGCCGATGGCGCCGATGTCCAGGCCTTCTTCCTTGAGGTAGACCTTGATGGCCTCCTCAGGGCTGTGGTGATCCGCCGTGGCGTGCACGCGGATCGAATGCAGCGCCTGATCCTGCCACAACGCAAAACGGGCGTTGGTACCCCCGATGTCACCGACCAGCGCTAGCTTCACTTAAGCGTCTCCAAGGCAGAGGTAAAGGCGCTGGCGCCCTGCTCTGCGGAGCTTGCGGCCAAGCGCATAAATGCAAACAGCTCACGCCCCGCCCCCACGTTATTGCCCAACAGGCCCGTGGCAGGCGTGCGCGCTGCAAATTCTTCGGCGTCCACCTTAAGCTCCAAGGTGCCCTTCACGCCATCCACGCGAATGATATCGCCATCTTTGACCCGCGCCAGCGGCCCGCCGCTCTGAGCTTCGGGGTTGACGTGAATCGCGGCGGGGATCTTACCCGACGCGCCGGACATACGCCCGTCTGTCACCAACGCCACTTTGAAGCCACGGTCCTGCAACACACCGAGGAACGGCGTCATTTTGTGCAGTTCCGGCATGCCATTGGAGCGCGGGCCCTGGAAGCGCATCACCGCGACAAAGTCTTTTTCCAGCTGGCCAGCCTTGAACGCATCGGCCAGATCCTGTTGATCCTGGAACACCACAGCCGGTGCTTCGACGATCTGGTGCTCTGGCGCCACGGCCGAGACTTTCATCACGCCCCGGCCGAGGTTGCCCTCCATCACGCGCAGGCCGCCTTCCGCCGAGAACGCACGGGCCACGGGACGCAAGATGGTTTCGTCGAGGCTTTCGATCGGGCCTTCGCGCCAGATCAGCTCGCCGTCGACCAGGAACGGCTCCTGGGTGTAACGGCTTAGGCCCTTGCCCGCCACGGTGTTGACGTCTTCGTGGAGCAAACCGGCTTCAAGCAGTTCACGGATCAGGAACGACATGCCGCCCGCTGCCTGGAAGTGGTTGATGTCGGCCTTGCCGTTCGGATACACGTGGGACAGGGTCGGCACCACCTCGGAGAGGTCGGCCATGTCCTGCCAGGTGAGGATGATGCCCGCCGACATGGCGATGGCCGGCATGTGCAGGGTGTGGTTGGTGGAACCGCCGGTGGCGTTGAGCGCGACGATGGAGTTGACGATGGATTTTTCGTCGACGATCTCGCCGATCGGCGTGAAGTTGCCGTTGGCCTTGGTCAGGCGCGTGACCTGATGCGCAGCTTCGCGGGTCAGCGCATCACGCAGCGGCGTGTACGGGTTGACGAACGAGGCGCCCGGCAAGTGCAGGCCCATCACTTCCATCAGCAACTGGTTGGTGTTGGCGGTGCCGTAGAAGGTGCAGGTGCCAGGGCTGTGGTAGGACTTCATCTCCGACTCCAGCAGCTCCTCGCGGGTGGCCTTGCCTTCGGCGTAGCGCTGGCGCACGTCGGCCTTCTGCTTGTTGGAGATGCCCGACGGCATTGGGCCGCCCGGTACAAAGACCATCGGCAGGTGGCCGTAACGCAATGCGCCCATCATCAGGCCCGGGACGATCTTGTCGCAGATGCCCAGCATCAGCGCGGCATCGAACATGTTGTGGGACAGCGCTACCGCCGTGGACATGGCGATGACTTCACGGCTGAGCAGGCTCAGCTCCATGCCGGGCTCGCCCTGGGTCACGCCGTCGCACATGGCAGGCGTGCCGCCGGCGAACTGGCCGACCGAGCCGACTTCGCGCAGGGCGGTCTTGATCTGTTCAGGGAAATGTTCGTACGGCTGGTGCGCCGAGAGCATGTCGTTATATGACGAAACAATTGCCACGTTGGCGGCATTCATCATTCGCAGGCTATTTTTATCTTCAGTGCCGCAACCGGCCACGCCGTGGGCGAAGTTGGCGCATTGCAGCTTGCCGCGCATCGGGCCGTCGCTGGCTGCGCCGCGAATGAGCGCAAGGTAAGCCTCGCGGGTTGCACGACTGCGGGCGATAAGCCGTTCGGTGACCTCAATAACGCGGGGATGCATGTATAGAACTCCAGGCTAACGGATGTGGCGACCTGAGAGTCTATGCTGGTCAAACGCCCGCCGCGAAGAGGTTGGCAGGGTGTTACTTGACCAATCGGACCAGTTGATTCAGGTCACTCGTTGTAGATTGAACAAAATATTGCCACTAAAAAGGCTTGTTTTCTATTTTTATGCGAATAATCTTGTAATTCTTACAACAAATCGACGACAGGCACTTTCCAATGACTCTTCGTATCGCAATCAATGGTTTTGGCCGTATCGGCCGCAATGTCCTGCGCGCACTGTATACCCAAGGCTACCGCCAGGATTTGCAGATCGTCGCCATCAATGACCTGGGCGACAGTTCGATCAACGCCCACCTGCTCAAATACGACACCGTACATGGCACATTCGAAGCAGAGGTTGCCCACGATCAGGAAAGCCTGACCGTCAATGGTGACCGGATTGCCGTCAGTGCCATTCGTAACCCAGCCGACCTGCCGTGGGCTGCGCACAAGATCGACGTGGTGTTCGAATGCACCGGTCTGTTCACCGACCGTGACAAAGCTGCCGCCCATATTAGCGCCGGCGCGCGCAAGGTGATCATCTCGGCCCCGGCCAAAGGCGCCGATGCCACCGTGGTTTACGGTGTGAACCATGACATTTTGCGTCAATCCCACCAGATCATCTCCAACGCATCCTGCACCACCAACTGCCTGGCGCCTGTGGCTCAGGTGCTGCACCGCGAGCTGGGCATTGAAAGCGGCCTGATGACCACCATTCACGCCTACACCAACGACCAGAACCTGACTGACGTCTACCACACCGACCCGTACCGCGCGCGCTCGGCCACCCAGAACATGATCCCGAGCAAGACCGGCGCCGCTGAAGCAGTGGGCCTGGTGCTGCCGGAACTGGCGGGCAAGCTGACCGGCATGGCGGTGCGTGTACCGGTGATCAACGTGTCGCTGGTTGACCTGACCGTGCAGCTGAAAAAAGAAGCCACGGCCGAGCAGGTCAACACACTGCTCAAGGAAGCCAGTCAGCACTCGACAATCCTTGGCTACAACACCCTGCCGCTGGTTTCCAGTGACTTCAACCATAACCCACTGTCTTCGATTTTCGATGCCAATCACACCAAAGTCAGTGGCAAGTTGCTGAAAGTGCTGGCTTGGTACGACAACGAGTGGGGCTTCTCCAACCGGATGCTGGATAACTGCTTGGCGCTGTGTAACGCCGAGTAATTGACCAATGCAGATCCCCTGTGGGAGCTGGCTTGCCTGCGATAGCATCGCCTCGGTGTGATTGAAATACCGAGGTGTCTGCATCGCGGGCAGCCCGCCCCGGCTCCCACAAGGTTCTTCGCCCCCTCTCAACGTGCCACTTGCCATTTGGGTTGATGATAAGCATTATCATTAACTGCAAATCGATCTGGTAGCACTGTGAGCCAATCTCGCTTCAACCATGTCTTTCTCACCCAACGGGTGATTCTGCTACGTACCTTGCAGCGGATGGTGAATAACCCCAGCACTGCCGAGGACCTGTTGCAGGAAACCTACCTGCGCGTCACCCGGGCCCTCAGCGAGCGGCCGATCGACCACCTCGAACCCTTCGTCTACCAGACGGCGCGCAACCTGGCGCTGGACCACCTGCGCTCGCGCAAAATCCAGGCGCGCACGTTGCAGGAAGATGTACCTCTGAACGTGCTGCAAAGCGTCGCCGCCCCTATCAGCACGCCCGAAGACGCGACCCAGGCCGAGCAATTGCTCGAACACCTGAGTGTCAGCCTCGGCCAGTTGAGCGCCCGTCAACAGCAGATTTTCATCCTCAGCCGCCTGCACGGTTGCAGCTACCAGGAGATTGCCGACCAGTTGCAAGTGTCCTTGAGCACAGTGCAAAAGGAACTGAAATTGATCATGGCCATCTGTGTAGGTGTGGCCGAACGGCTGGATCAGCCTTAAGCTGCACCTGACAGAGGTATCGATCCAGGCTGTAGGAAAGATGAATAGAACGTGGCGAAGACCCGAGGAACACCGTGACGGACCCGAATAAACTGCGCCCCCATGAGCTGGCTCATGAGGTGTTGCAAGACACGGTTATGGACCAGGCCCTCGACTGGCTGATCGCCTTGCAGTGCCCGCAACCCGGGCAACAGGCCGAGTTCGACGCCTGGCTGGCCAGCGACCCGGCGCATCTGCACGCCTTCAACAAAGCCCAGGCTGCTTGGGGCGGCGCGCCGGTACACAGCGCCGCCGTGGCCTTGGCGGCGCCGCGTAAACCGAGCGCCTGGCGCCGGATCAAACCGCATTGGAAACCCTTGGCCACCGCCGCCGTGCTGCTGATCGGCCTGTTCAGCTTCAGCAACCTACCCGTGCGCCTGCAAGCCGACCATCTCACGGTGGTCGGCGAACGTCAGCGCGTGCAGTTGGACGATGGCGCTAAAGTGTTGCTGAATACCAACTCGGCGTTTTCCAGCAGCATCAAGGACCACCAGCGCATCGCTCGCCTGTACCAGGGCGAGGCGTTTTTCGAAATTGCGCCCAACCGCGGTCTGCCGCTTGAGATCGATGCCGGCCCGGTGCGCGCCAGCGTGCGCGACACTGACTTCGCCGTGCGCTACCTCAACGGCGAGGCGCAAGTGCAGGTGCAGCGCGGTGACGTCGACCTGAGCAACACCTTCGACGATGCACGCGTGCGCCTGCGCGCCGGTGAGAGCATCCGTATCGGCCCCAAAGGCTTTGGCCAGCCCGCCAAGCTGGACGTGAGCAAGGACCTGGCCTGGGTCCAGGGCCGGCTGGTGTTCGAAAATTGCCCGATGAGCGAAGTGCTTGCCGAATTGCGCCGCTACTACCCGGGCTGGATCGTCAACACCAATGACAAGCTCGCCAGCACCGCCGTCACCGGCAACTACCGCCTCGACCAGCCCCTGGACGTGGTGCGCTCGCTGGCGCACATCACCTCGGCCAATCTCTCGGAATACCCGGCGCTGGTCATCTTGAACTAAATGAGAATTATTTTTACTCGAAGGTAACCGGCGGTACGTCTCGTTATAGCCAATGCAACTGATTCCTATTTGATTCGGTTCGCAACTATAAGATTCGTACCTCCGGAGCGCTCTCGATGTCCTCTCGTTTCAACCGCCGGTCTTCTTCGCCCGTCCTGTCCTTGCTGACCGCCGCGATCCTGTTGGCCAGCGCGCCCGTGATGGCCGCCACCGCCACCGCTGCCGAGCCGGTCGCCCGCAGCCACGGCAACTACACCTTCAGCATCGAGCAGCAGCCGCTGGTCTCAGCACTTAATGCATTTACTGCGGTGACCGGCTGGCAAGTCGGCCTGCCGGCGGAGCTGGGCCAGGGTGTGTCGTCCCCTGGCGTACGCGGCCCACTGTCAGCGGAAAAAGCCCTGGACCGGCTGTTGGTGGGGACCAACCTGAACTACCGCAAACTGGGCAATAACAACATCGTGCTGGAAAAACGCGCAGCCGGCAGCGTGCTCAACCTGCAACAGGTGACCATCAGCGCCACGCGTAACGAGCAGGACGTCAACAGTGTGCCGAGCACCGTCAGCGTGCACGACCGCGAAGAGCTGGACCGCCAGAACGTAAATACCATTCACGAACTGGTGCGCTACGAACCCGGCGTGTCCGTCGGTGGCGCCGGCACCCGCGCCGGCAACGCGGGCTACAACATTCGCGGCATCGACGGCGACCGCATCCTCACCCAGGTGGATGGCGTGGAAGTGCCGGACAACTTCTTCAACGGCCCTTACGCCAAGACCCGCCGCAACTACGTCGACCCGGAAATCGTCAAGCGCGTGGAAATCCTGCGCGGCCCGGCCTCGGCCCTGTATGGCAGCAGCGCCATCGGCGGCGCAGTGAGTTACTTCACCCTCGACCCGGATGACATCATCAAGCCCGGCCAGGACGTCGGCGCCCGCTTGAAGACCGGCTACAGCTCCGCCGATGAAAGCTGGCTGACCTCCGGCACCGTCGCCGGCCGCGTGCAGGACGTCGACGGTTTGCTGCACCTGAGCCAGCGCAACGGCCACGAAATGGAGTCCTACGATGGCAACAACGCCACCGGCCTGGCCCGCACCGGCGCCAACCCGGAAGATGCGCGCACCACCAATATCCTCGCCAAGTTGGGCTGGAATTACGGCGATGACAACCGACTGGGCCTGACGTACGAGAAGTTCAAGGATGATCGCGACGTAAACCTGAAAAACGCCGTGGGCGGCCCGTTTATCGGTGGTCGGGGGATGAATCTGTACCGCGCCCGCTCGGGCAACGACACCATCACCCGTGAACGCTTCGGCCTGGAAAACACCTTCGCCCTCGAATCACCGATGGCCGATCGCATCAAGACCAGCCTCAATTACCAGATCGCCAAGACCGACCAGACCACCGCCGAGATCTACCAGGCCGGTCGTCGCGTGTTGCGTACCCGTGACACGCTTTACGAAGAAAAACAGTGGGTCTTCGACGCCCAACTGGACAAGGCTTTCAGCCTCGGTGAAACCGATCACCACGTCACCTACGGCACCACACTCAAGCAGCAGAAAGTCACCGGCTCCCGCGAAGGTTCAGCCTCCTGCCTCGCCGTCGGTTCGGGTTGCACGGCCATCGGCGCGCCCAGCCCCTCCGCCGGCGACAGTGTAAAAAAGGCCAGTGACTTCCCGGACCCGACCATCAGCACCTACTCGCTGTTCGCACAGGACCAGATCAGCTGGGACAAATGGACCTTCCTGCCTGCTGTGCGCTACGACTACACCCAGCTCAAGCCGAAGCTGACCCAGGAATTCCTCAACACCGTCAACCCGACCGGCAAGGACCCGGTCAGCGACAAGGAAAAAATCTGGCACCGTGTGACGCCCAAGTTCGGCCTGACCTACGCGCTGACCGATCAATACACCTGGTTCGGTCAATACGCCGAGGGTTTCCGCACCCCGTCAGCCAAGGCGCTGTACGGACGCTTTGAAAACCTCAACCTGGGCTACACCG
The DNA here is from genome assembly GCF_009707325.1 of Pseudomonas sp. IB20. Taxonomy (NCBI): domain Bacteria; kingdom Pseudomonadati; phylum Pseudomonadota; class Gammaproteobacteria; order Pseudomonadales; family Pseudomonadaceae; genus Pseudomonas; species Pseudomonas gelidaquae. The sequence continues at coordinate 4,151,649 of NZ_CP046103.1, forward strand.
TCGAGCCTAATCCTGACCTGAAGCCGGAAACCAGCAAAGGCATCGAAACCGGGATTCGCGGCAAGTTCGACGAGGGTTCCTTCGACATCGCGGTGTTCTACAACAAGTATCGCGACTTTATCGACGAAGACAACGCCGTGGTCGGCGGCACTGTCGAACAGTTCCAGGCCGTGAATATCAAGCGTGCCACCATTAAAGGCGCAGAGGCCAAGGGCCGTTTGAACCTGGATGCATTCGGCGCACCGCAGGGGTTGTACACCCAAGGTTCGATCTCCTACGCCTACGGCCGTAACGACGACAACGGCGAGGCGCTGAACAGCGTCAACCCGCTCAAGGGCGTGTTCGGCCTGGGTTACGATCAGGACACCTATGGTGGGCTGCTGAGCTGGACCCTGGTGAAAAAGCAGAACCGCGTCGACAGCACGACCTTCCACGCCCCCGACGGCGACACCAACGGCCCGTTCAAGACGCCAGGCTTCGGCGTCTTCGACCTGACCGCCTATTACAAAGTCACCAACGACGTGACCCTCAACGGCGGCCTCTACAACCTCACCGACAAAAAATACTGGAACTGGGATGACGTGCGCAGCTACGACAGCGTCGGCGAAGCCGCTGTGACCGGCCCGGCCAACCTCGACCGCCTGACCCAGCCCGGGCGCAACTTCGCGATCAACCTGATCTGGGACATCTGACAGCACTTCACCCAAATGCCGTCCCTTACCTCGCCAGCATTGCAGCGGCGAGGTGAGGATTTTTTACTGTGCCGCGTCTTCTTGTTCGTCTAGTTGATAACAGCTCTCTTTAGGGCACCCAGGCGCTACTCTTCTCAAGGACTTTTTCGATGACCGCTTCCCCTACCGCAGAACGCCCAAGCCTACGCTCCCAGCGCCTGAACCAGATCACCAACGAGCCACACACCAAGCTCGACGCGCTGGTCAAAGCTCACGCCCCATTCGAAACCCAAGCTAACTTCGCCCGCTTCGTGGTCGCGCAGTACCTGTTCCAATCGGAACTGGTGGCCCTGTACAACGACCCTGAGCTGATCAAGATCGTCCCGGACTTGGCTGAGCGCTGCCGCGCCGACGCCGCCAAGCTGGACCTGATCGACCTGGACACCGACGTGCCTGCACCGGTCGCCGGCGCTGTGAAGAACCCGAGCAAGGCGCAAGCCTTGGGTTGGCTGTTCGTGTCCGAAGGCTCCAAGCTCGGCGCTGCGTTCCTGATCAAACGCGCCGTGGGCCTGGGCCTGAGCGAAACCTTCGGTGCTCGCCATCTTGGCGAGCCGGCCGGTGGTCGCGCAGAAGGCTGGAAAAGCTTCACCCGCACCCTCGATGGCCTGGTATTCAGCGCCGAAGAAGAAGCCGCGGTAGAAAAAGGTGCGATCGACGCGTTTGTGCGCTTCACCGTGCTGCTGGAACAGGCGTACGCTAACGCCCCTGAACTGGCCTGACTGCTGGAATGCGATTAAAAATGTGGGAGCGGCAAGTCGAATCGTCGCCCCGCCGCTCCCACATTTGAATCCATTTAAATGGAGCGGCAAGTCGAATCGTCGCCCCGCCGCTCCCACATTTGAATCCCATTTCAAACTGATTTTTGTGATCACCCTACCCATGACCGGCAAAACCCAATCCACCTCAAAAATCGCGCAGATCCTCTTCGGCCTGCTGGCCTACGTCAGCCTGGGCATTGGGTTGGTAGCGATTGTCATACCGGGTTTGCCCACCACCGAATTCATTCTGCTCGCCGCCTGGGCTGCGACCAAAAGTTCGCCGCGCCTGAGCGCTTGGCTGGAAAACCACCGGCTGTTCGGGCCGATCCTGTTCAATTGGCGCAACGGCAAAATCATCGCGCGCCGCGCCAAAGTCAGCGCCACCGTGAGCATGCTGCTGTGTGCCGTCTTGATGCTGGTGATGCTCGATCACGGCTGGCCGATTTACCTGGCGATTGCCGGTATGAGCCTGGGCAACCTGTGGATCTGGTCACGCCCGGAACGGCTTGCAACGCCCGTGTAGCGAGGCGTGTAGTCTTTTACCTACCGCTCATCGCTTTTCCCTCATGAAACATCTCGATGCGCCGATGTTTCGGACATAGCGCCGAATGGAATTGGCTCGCCCAGCTTGCACACCAACAAGACTATTCGCGAGTGAACCTATGTTCGACACCCTCTCCATCCGCTTGAAAATCGTGCTGCTGTCTGGCCTTTGCCTGGTGGGGGTGATTGCGCTGATCATCAGCATCAACCTGTACGAAACCAACCAAAATGATCAACTGATCAGCGATTCAAGCTCGCGAATGCTCACCCAAAGCGTGCAACAGCTGTTGCAAGCCAAAGCCGCCGAGCAAGCAGTGCAATTGCAGAAAACCTTTGGCGAAAATCTGGCAGTGGTCACAGCACTGGCCGATCAGGTCAAGGACCTGCGCGCCCTCGCCAGCAAACGCTCGCTGGAACCGAGCGCCCTGCGTGAGGAACTCAACCAAAGTCTTAAAACCGCGTTCGAACGCAACAGCAAGGTGCTGGGGATCTGGCTGTCGTTCGAACCTAACGGTCTGGATGGCAAGGACAGCGAGTTTGTCGACGATAAAGCCCGCGTCTCCAACGAAAAAGGCCGCTTCTCCAGCTACTGGAGCTGCGCCGCTGGAGATGGCCTGAACACGGTAATGGTCGAGGACGACCTGACCAAGACCACCCCCAACCTCAGCGGTACGCCCTACAACATCTGGTACACCTGCCCACGGGACACGCGCAACGTTTGTCTGCTTGACCCGTATTCCGATGAAGTGGCCGGCAAACAGGTGCTGATGACCACCATCTCCCTGCCGCTGATCGTCGACGGTAAAGTCATCGGTGTTATCGGTATCGATATCGCCCTCAATACCCTGCAAGCCTCGTCGGATGCCGCCCAGAAAGAACTGTTCGACGGCGCGGCGCACCTGGAGATTATCTCCAGCACCGGCTTGATTGCGGCCTACAGCGGTGACCCGGCCCGAGTCGGCAAAAACCTGATGGACACCCTCGGTGCCGAGGGCAAAGAGATTGTGCAGTTGTTGGCCAACGACACGCGCACGATCCGCGAGCAAGACGACACGATTCGCACCGTGTACCCGGTCAAGCCGATTGCCGACGCCAAGTCCTGGGGCATCGTGATCAAACTGCCCAAGAGCGTGATGCTTGCCGACACCTTGAAACTGCAAGGCGTACTCGACAAAGCCCAGGCTGCCGGCACGCTCAAAGCCTTGCTGGTCGGTGCCGCCGCCGCACTGCTGGGCTTGCTGCTGATCTGGCTGACCGCCACCGGCGTGACCCGCCCGATCAATACCGTGGCCGTGATGCTCAAGAACATCGCCAGCGGCGAAGGCGACCTCACCCAGCGCCTGACCTACGCCAAAAAAGACGAATTGGGCGAGCTGGCGAACTGGTTCAACCGCTTCCTCGACAAGCTGCAACCGACCATCGCGCAGATCAAGCAAAGCATCACCGAGGCACGTGGCACGGCGGATCAGTCGTCCGCCATCGCGCGCCAGACCAGCGAAGGCATGCAGGTGCAGTTCCGCGAGATCGACCAGGTCGCCACCGCCTCCAACGAAATGAGCGCCACCGCCCACGAAGTAGCCAGCAGCGCCTCCAACGCCGCCAGCGCAGCACGCGGGGCGGACCAGTCGGCGCGTGACGGCATGGCGATCATTGAACAGAGCACCCGCGACATCACCACCCTCGCCGAAGAAGTCAGCAAGGCCGTAGGCGAAGTGGAAGCCCTGGCGGTGAACAGCGAACAGATCGGCTCGGTGCTGGAAGTGATCCGCAGCATTGCCGAACAGACCAACCTGCTGGCACTCAACGCCGCCATCGAAGCGGCGCGCGCCGGAGAAAGCGGACGGGGTTTTGCGGTCGTGGCCGACGAGGTACGCAACCTGGCCAAACGCACTCAGGATTCGGTGGAAGAGATTCGCCTGGTGATCGAGCGCATCCAGAGCGGCACCCGTGGCGTGGTGGCGACCATGCATTCCAGCCAGCACCAAGCCCAGAGCAATGCCGGGCAGATCCATCAAGCGGTGCAAGCGCTAGGCAAGATCAGCGATGCGGTGACGGTGATCAGCGACATGAACCTGCAAATCGCCAGCGCCGCCGAACAACAGAGCGCCGTGGCCGAAGAGGTCAACCGCAACGTCTCGGCGATCCGCACCGTGACCGAAACCCTTACCAGCCAGGCCACCGAGTCGGCGGCGATCAGCAGCCAACTGAACGCCTTGGCCAGCCAGCAGATGAAGCTGATGGATCAGTTCAAGGTGTAACGCCACTCCTGAAACCAATGAGGGGCAAATGTGGAAGCGGGCTTGCTCGCTCCCACATTTAGATCACTGTTAGGCAAATGTGGAAGCGGGCTTGCTCGCTCCCACATTTAGATCACTGTTGTTCTAAAGGCCAGTCCAAGCCTGAACAAACGCCGCCACATCTTCCTTCGGCGCAGTACGCGGCGGGTTCTGCGGCGTGCCCAAGTAAAGGAAGCCAATCACTTCCTCGCCCTCCGTCAGCCCCAGGCCTTTAGCCACGTGAGCCGAATAGGACAACTCCCCCGTGCGCCACACTGCACCAATCCCCTGGGCGTAAGCCGCCAGCAGAATACCGTGGGCTGCACACGCGGCCGCCAGCAGTTGCTCGGATTTCGGCACTTTGAAATGCGCTTGCAAGCGAGCAATCACCACCACCACCAGCGGCGCGCGCAACGGGCCGTTCTGCGCCTTGTCGATGGCTGCTTGCGGGGCGTCGGCGTCCTGCAGGCGCGCAGCTTCGGCTAACAGCGTGCCCATCTGCTCGCGGGCGGCGCCTTCTACGGTAAGGAAACGCCATGGGCGCAACTGGCCGTGGTCCGGCGCACGCATGGCGGCGGCGAATAGCAGATCGCGCTGCTCCTGGGTCGGTGCCGGTTCCAGCAAACGCGGCACGGAAACACGGTTGAGCAAAGCGTCGAGAGCCTGCATTGGCCACCTCCAGAGAAAAATGTGCAGCCATTCTAGCGGGAATGAATCGGATTCGACCAAACGATAATTGCTCTTATTCAATCCGCCCCGCCCTGTTAGACTTTGCGGCCTAATTTTGGCCATCGCTTCAGGAATCTTGATGTTCCGTTCGCTATTTCGCCTGTCCGCAGCATTGATGGCTTTGAGCCTGGCTGCCTGCGATGACGCTCCCCGCTTCACTAAGGCAGAGCCTGGTGAAGCGCGGGCCGGCGGCGCGACGACGGTGAACAAGCGCGACCAGAACGCCTTTTCCCTGCCCTCGGCGAACCTGGCGCCCACCCGCCGCCTGGACTTCAGCGTCGGCAACAGCTTTTTTCGCAGCCCGTGGGTGATCGCGCCGTCCACCACCACCGCGCGTGATGGCCTCGGCCCGCTGTTCAATACCAACGCCTGCCAGAACTGCCATATCAAGGACGGCCGTGGCCATCCGCCGCTGCCCGATGCGCCTAATGCGGTGTCGATGCTGGTGCGCCTCTCCATCCCGGATACACCCGCCCTCGCCAAGCTTATCGAGCAGGTCGGCGTAGTGCCCGAGCCGGTCTACGGCGGGCAATTGCAAGACATGGCCGTGCCGGGCGTAGTGCCGGAAGGCAAAGTGCGGGTCGACTACACACCGGTTAACGTGGCGTTCAAGGACGGCACCGTGGTCGAACTGCGCAAGCCGGCCCTGCAAATCACCCAGCTCGGCTACGGCCCGATGCACCCGGAGACACTCTTCTCAGCGCGCATCGCCCCGCCGATGATCGGCTTGGGCCTGCTCGAAGCCATCAGCGACGCCGATGTGCTGCGCAACACTGACCCAAAAACGGCCGACAAAGAAGCCCTCGTGGGCCGCGCCAATTGGGTCTGGGATGACGCCCAGCAGAAAACCGTGCTCGGGCGCTTCGGCTGGAAGGCCGGGCAACCCAACCTCAATCAACAAAATGTTCACGCGTTTTCTGGTGATATGGGCCTCACCACGTCCCTGAGACCCTTTGATGACTGCACCGACGCCCAAGTCGCCTGCAAACAGGCCCCCAACGGCAACGGCCCCGATGGCGAGCCGGAAGTCAGCGATAACATCCTGCGCCTGGTGCTGTTCTACACCCGCAACCTGGCCGTGCCGGTGCGCCGTGGCGTCAACACGCCGCAGGTGCTGGCCGGGAAAAACCTGTTCTACCAAGCCGGTTGCCAGGGCTGCCATAAGCCGACGTTTACCACGGCCGCCAACGCCGCCGAACCCGAACTGGCCAACCAAGTGATTCGCCCCTACAGCGACCTGCTGTTGCACGACATGGGCCCAGGCCTTGCCGACAACCGCAGCGAATTCAAGGCCGGTGGCCGCGACTGGCGTACCCCGCCGTTGTGGGGCATTGGCTTGACGCAAACCGTCAGTGGCCACACTCAATTTTTGCATGATGGCCGCGCCCGCAACCTGCTCGAAGCCGTGCTGTGGCATGGCGGTGAAGCACAAACGGCGCAGCAGCATGTGTTGTCCTTTAATGCCGAGCAACGTGCCGCGTTGCTGGCGTTCCTGAATTCTTTATAAGCTTTGCCCCACTTACAGAAGGGAGCTCGACATGTTTCGTCCCAAGTTGTTGTTCACCAGCCTTGCCGCCCTCGCCCTCGGCGCCTGCTCGCCCCAGGACCCGCAAGCGGTGACCTCGGCGGCCATCGCCAAGCAAGTGATCCTGCCGACCTACAGCCGCTGGGTTGAAGCCGACCGCCAACTGGCCGTCAGCGCCCTCGCCTACTGCCAGGGCAAGGAAAGCCTGGAGACCGCCCGCGCCGACTTCCTCCACGCGCAAAAAGCCTGGGCCGAGTTGCAGCCGCTGCTGATCGGCCCGCTGGCCGAGGGCAACCGCTCGTGGCAAGTGCAGTTCTGGCCGGACAAGAAAAACCTGGTGGGCCGCCAGGTTGAACAGCTGGTCATCGCCCAGCCGCAGATCGACAGCGCCGCCTTGGCCAAATCCAGCGTCGTAGTACAAGGCCTGTCGGCCTACGAATACATCCTCTACGACGCCAAGACCGACATCGCCGACGAAGCCCAGAAAGCCCGTTACTGCCCGCTACTGGTGGCCATTGGCGAGCGCCAGAAAGCCCTGGCCGAAGAGATCCTGGCCAGCTGGAACAGCACCGACGGCATGCTCGCGCAGATGACCAAGTTTCCGAACCAACGCTACGCCGACTCCCACGAAGCCATCGCCGATCTGCTGCGTGTGCAAGTGACCGCGCTGGACACCCTGAAGAAAAAACTCGGCACGCCGATGGGTCGCCAGACCAAGGGCATTGCGCAGCCGTTCCAGGCCGATGCATGGCGCAGCCAGTCGTCCCTGCAAAGCCTGCAAGCGAGCCTAGCCGCCGCCCAGACCGTGTGGGCCGGGGTCGACAACAAAGGTCTGCGTGGCCTGCTGCCTTCGGACCAGAAGCCATTGGCCGACAAGATCGACGCCGCCTATGCCGCGTCGCTGAAGCTGTTCGCCGCCAACCCGCGCACGCTGAATGAATTGTTGGCCGACGATGCCGGGCGCCAGCAGCTCAACGACCTCTACGACAGCCTCAACGTGGTCCACCGCCTGCACGAAGGTGAGCTGGCCAAGGCGCTGGGCATCCAACTGGGCTTTAACGCCAACGACGGTGACTGATGATGCTCAGGCGACAGGCTTTGGCGATTGGCAGCGTGCTGCTCAGCGCACTCACGTTGGGCGGCTGGACGTTGTTCAAGCAGAAGGGGTTGAAAGGCCCGCTGCTGCTGTCGGCGCGCGATGATGCGGACGGCAAACACTACGCCGTCGGCTACCAGTTGGACGGCAAGCAGGTGTTTGCCACCCAGGTCGGCCAGCGCTGCCACGACATCATCAACCACCCGACGCTGCCGATTGCGCTGTTCGTCGCCCGTCGCCCGGGCACCGAGAGTTACCTGATCAACCTGCGTGATGGCGCGCTGCTGCAGACCATCACCTCGAATGCCAACCGCCATTTTTATGGGCATGCGGTGATCCATAAGAGCGGCGACTGGCTGTATGCGACCGAGAACGACACGTCCGACCCGGGCCGTGGGTTGTTGGGTGTGTATAAGTTCGAAGGTGAGCGGCTGGTGCACACGGGGGAGATTTCCACTCACGGTATCGGCCCGCATCAAGTGTCGTGGATGCCTGACGGTGAGACCTTGGTGGTGGCCAACGGCGGGATTCGCACCGAGGCTGAAAGCCGGGTGGAGATGAACCTCAATGCCATGGCGCCGAGCCTTGTCTTGATGCACCGCGATGGCAGCCTGATCAGCAAGGAAACCCTGGGCCAGCAGATGAACAGCGTGCGTCATATGGGGATTGCCAGCGACGGCACTATTCTCACGGGGCAGCAGTTTATGGGGGCGTCGCAGGAGCGCTCCGAGTTGCTGGCGATCAAGCGGCCGGGGCAGCCGTTTGTGGCGTTCCCGGTGGCGGATGAGCAGTTGCAGGCGATGGGGCATTACACCGCCAGTGTCGCGGTGCACAGTGAGTTGCGGTTGGTGGCGTTGACGGCGCCGCGGGGGAATCGGTTTTTTATCTGGGACATGGACAGTGGTGAGCTGCGCCTGGATGGGCCGTTGCCCGACTGCGCCGGGGTGGGTGCGGTGGCGGATGGGTTTGTGGTGACTTCAGGCCAGGGGCGTTGCCGGTTTTATGACTGCCGGCAGACGCCGTTGGTCGCTAAGCCGTTGGAATTGCCTTCGGGGTTTTGGGATAACCATTTGCATCTGGTTTGACGTTGTTGGGGGCATATCCGTTGCTGCGGTAACGGCGGCTATTGGTTCCGCTCTTACAGCGGGTCACTTTTGGAAAAGAGCCCCAAAAGTAACCAAAAGGGCCCCACCACTCGGCACCTCGCCTAGGCTAGTGTGCTGCCGTGTTTTTGCTCTGCTTTTGCTTCTACCACTCAGGTCGGCTACTAGGCCGCCGTGCTCTGCTTTTGATCTCGATCTGACAGGCCCCGTTAACCACGATTACCGCAGCAACGGATATGTATCTCCCCCCCACACACAAAAAAAGGGCCTCGCATCGCAAGGCCCTTTCCCGGGGGTTTGAATCGTTTCAACTCTGCGGCCTCATGCCCTGAGACATCCCAAACATGAACAACAACAAATCATGATCAGGCTTGACCGCCACACTCGCCTTGGCGACACGCGGCAACAGGCATTGCCCGCTACCTTGCACCGCGCTGAGCACTTGTGTGCGAGGCTGTTCCCACGCAGCCAGCGCGAGGGCTGCTATGCCCAACGCCCCGACCAGGAACAAACCTCGTGCTATTTCTAGCTTCATCTGGTTAAACCCTTGATAGCGCTGCCAAACGCCGTTTCATAAAAGTAGCTGAGTTTTTTCCAGTCAGTATCACTCCACGACGAATGGCGCCGCAGTTGCTGCATGTCGTGGGACGCCGCCCGATAAGCGGTCAAACGCTGACGGCATTTCTCAAAATCCAGCAACGCCACTTCCACATTGGCCGAGTCGCCCTCGCCCGTCACCCGTAAGAAGATGTGCTTGATATACAGGCAACCGTGCTGCCAGCGGCCCTTGTGCATACGTGCCAGGGTGCCCGCCACTTCCTTGAGCACACGCTCGTGGACGCACTCGCCATACTGCTCACGGCCACCGGCGGCGTACCAATTTTCGATCTCGTCAAAACCATCGAGAGACGCCGTCACCAACAGCGCTTTCCATTGATGTTGCGGATCGCGACGCGCCTCGCAGAACACCAGTTCCGGCACCCGCACATCCAATGCACGCAAGCCCTTGAGGGCATCGCGTTCGCGCAACACGGTCGGGCGCCCGAACGGGTGCAGCACACTGCGGTAGATGTGGCCCGTCTGGCGTTTGCTGTAGAGCAAGCGGCCATTAGGGCTCATCACACGTTGCACACCGCTTTCACCACCGCGTCGGCGGTTGGGTTCTTCAACCCACTCGCCCTGTTGGCGCCAAAAATAATCAAAGCGTTCTTCGGGAGCTACATGACTGCCTGCTATGCACTCAACTGCCATCCTGTTACCTCTTACGCAATACATACACTCGCCACATGGCGTACAGCGGTATGAAGTCCAGGGATTCCTGAACACGGAAACCGGCCTGCTCGAACTCTGCCTCAACAGTAGCAGCCGGTAACACGAACCGGTTTTGGTAACCTCCCTGCTCACCTTTACTGCGACGTTTCACTTCGGCACGCTTGCGTTTCCAGGCCTTGAAATTGCCGTCCACCCACAGCGAAATAATCACGCTGTCACGGGTAACCCGCTGAAATTCCCGCAGTATCGCCAGCCGGTGCTCCGGTTCACCAATGTGGTGCATCAAGCGCATGCAGAAGATGCTGTCGACCGAGTTATCCGGCAAATCGATATCAAAAGCAGATGTCTGCAAGGGGCGTACCCGTTTCACCACGTCCGCCGGCTGAGCGGCGGTCGCGACCTTCAACATCGACTCGGAATTGTCAGCCCCGATAATCACACGGTTGGGTTTTTCAGCCAGCAGCGGCCAGAAACGCCCGGCCCCGCAAGGCAAGTCCAACACCAGGCCTGGCTCGCCGGCCATAGCCAGTGCGCCGCGCGCCAATTGCTCGTCTCGTTTGTGGGACAACCGGCGAGCCAGATTGTCCTGATGCTTGAGCAAATAATTCTTCGCGTGCTGATCGTCGTACTTTTCAGAAAAATCGAGCTTGATAGGGGTAGACATCAACGGATCTCCAGTAGCTGTTGCCTACAACCTTAAGCAGCTAACTGTGATCAACAGGTCAACCCGTTGTGAAAAACTTGTCCTGTCCAGCCTCATACATTTCAAGACTTTACAGACACAATCAGTGGCATGGGGCCATCTTCGCCGAAAAGCACGGTATCTGCCGCAGGACAGCGGCAGGGTGGGAAGTCAGGGTTTAGCCTGGCTCAACTCGACATGAAAGCGGCATCCGTGAGGTTCCATCGTGCTCAGGCTGACGCTCCAGCCTTGGCTCTCGCAGATGCGTTGCACCAACGACAAGCCCAAGCCCAGGCCTTCACCGCGCTTTTCGCTGCCGCGCACGAACGGCTCGAACATCGCCTCACGTTTGTCTTCGGGAATACCGACGCCGGAGTCCTCCACGACAAACCCGCTGGGCTCGAGAGTCAGGCGGATAAAGCCCTGTTCGGTGTAATGCAGGGCATTGCGCAACAGGTTGCCCATCACCGCGTGCAGGAACGTGGTGTTGTAGCGAGTATCCAGCGGATTACCCGGCAGGTAGACCAATTCCAGACCTTTTTGCTCGATAGGCTCCCGCCAGATCCCGAGCAAGTCTTCGGCCACCTGGGTCAAGTTGACCTGCGGCGACATGGCCGCATCATCATGCTTGGCACGGGCCAGCATCAGGAAGGTTTGCACCAGCTCGCGCATCTCTTCACAGGCACGGGCGATTCGCAGCACTTGGTTGCGACCGCGCTGATCAATCGCCGGGTTCTCCAGCAGCAGTTCGCAGGAGCTGGCCAGTACCATTAACGGCGTGCGCAATTCATGGCTTACATCACTGGTAAACAGCTGCTCGCGGGACAACGCCTGACGCAAGCGGCCCAGGGTGGCGTCGAAAGCCACGGCCAGCTCGCCGACTTCATCGGCCGCATAATCCGGCGCCAACGGCGGCGCCAAACCCAGCAACTGGTCGCGATGACGCACTTGGCGGGCCAGCCGCACCACCGGCGCCATTACTTTGCGCGCCAGCACCCAACCGAGGAACACCGCCAGCGCCAGGCTGAGCACAAAGCCCACCAGCACCACGGCAAACAGCACGCGCTCGCGCTCTTCAAAATCGCTTTGGTCTTGCAGCAGGACATAGCGTCGACCATCCACCACTTCGACCATAGCGTGGTACGACAGCGACTCGCGGAACACCTCATGAAAACCCGGCTCCAGGTGGCGCAAATCCTTGGGCAGCTCGAAATCCCCACGCCCACCGCTGAAATAAAACAGCTGGTCGGGCTCCGGGCGGTGGCTCCAGTCCTCAACGCTGTCCATCAGCAGCAGGCGTTGCAAGTCGCCACCCAAGCCTGCCGAGATCAGCTTTTCTTCCACCAGGTGTACCGTTGCAACGATGCCCATGGCGAACGCCCCCGCCACCAACGCGCTCATCAAGGCGAAGGCGATGATGATCCGCTGGGCAAGGCTTTGCTTAAACTCCATCACGACCCTCGGCCAGGCGATAACCCACACCGTGCACCGTTTGCAGCAGCGGCTTGGCGAAGGGTTTATCGATCACTTGGCGCAATTGGTGGACGTGGCTGCGCAGGCTGTCGCTGTCTGGGCAGTCGTCGCCCCACAAGGCTTCTTCGAGAATTTCCCGGCGCAGCACGTGGGGGCTCTTCTGCATCAACACCGCGAGCAACTTCAAGCCAACAGGGTTGAGTTTCAGCAGCCGCCCTTCGCGAGTGACTTCCAGGGTATCGAGGTCGTAATGCAGGTCAGCCACCTGCAGGGCACGGCGTCCACCTCCTTGGGCACGGCGCAGCACGGCTTCGATGCGGGCGGCCAATTCCGACAAGGCAAAGGGTTTGAGCAGGTAATCATCGGCGCCGGACTTGAAGCCCTGCAGCCGGTCATCCAATTGGTCGCGGGCGGTGAGCATGATCACCGGCGTATCGCGACGGGCGTCTTCACGCAGGCGTTTGCACAAGGTGTAGCCATCGATGCCGGGCAGCATGATGTCGAGCACGATCAAGTCGTAATGCTCAGTGGCGGCCAGGTGCAGGCCCGATAACCCGTCCTGCGCACAGTCCACGGTGTAGCCCTTCAGCCCCAGGTAATCGGCCAGGTTGGCCAGAATATCGCGGTTGTCTTCAACCAATAGAATTCGCATGGGCAGTGTCTCCGTTCTTTCGTGCCAGCCGTGTTGGCTCGCGCAGCTTAAGGCCAACGGTGGCTCAGGGATAGACCTCAAAGGCCTGTCGATAAAGGTTTTCAACCAATTACACAAGCCAACAAGTTTTTCACTATAGCTTCACAAACTGACTACAGCGTCAGGCCGAAGATCACCGCCATTGATATAAGGAACATAGACATGGGGTTTCTCAAAACGGCGCCTATGCGCTTTTTGCTGCTCGTAACCGGCGCCTGGCTGGTTGTTTTCCTGCTGACCCGCAGCGTGCTGCTCCTCACCCACCTGGATGAAGTCGGTGTCAACCTGCTGCCGGTGTTTGGCGTGGGCTTGCTGTATGACCTGGGTTTCTTGGCCTATGCCGCCTTGCCGCTGGGGTTGTATGTGCTGCTGTGCCCGCCCGCGTTGTGGCGCCGCCGTGGCCACCGCTGGTTCCTGCAGGCGGTGCTGACCGTCAGCCTGTTCGCCATGCTGTTCACCTCGGTGGCCGAATGGCTGTTCTGGGATGAGTTCGGCGTGCGCTTCAACTTTATCGCCGTCGATTACCTGGTGTACTCCGACGAAGTGTTGAACAACCTGCTGGAGTCTTACCCGATCGGCAAGCTGCTCAGCCTGTTGGCGATGCTGGCGATCGTGTTAAGCGTGGTCCTGCGCAAGCCGTTCAATGCCGCGATGAACGCGCCGCTGCCGCCGCTGCGTGGCCGCCTGCTGAATGCCTTGGGCCTGTTGGTGGTCGCTGGCCTCAGCCTGCAACTGATCAGCCAGGACAGCCCGCGCGCCCAAGGCGGTAACGCCTACAAGAACGAGCTGGCGAGCAATGGCCCGTACCAGTTTTTCGCCGCGTTCCGTAACAACGAACTGGACTACCCACAGTTCTACCAAAGCCTGCCCACCGAGGTGGTCGCCAAGCAGTTGCGCGCCGAACTCAGCGAGCCCAACGCGCGCTTTATCGGCAGCGACCCGCTGGACATTCGCCGTGCAATCACCAACCCAGGCACCTTGCGCAAACCCAACATTGTGCTGGTGACCATCGAGAGCTTCAGCGCCAAATACATGGGCAGCAATGGCGATGGGCGCAACCTCACGCCCAACCTCGATGCCCTGCGCAAACAAAGCCTGTACTTCAATAACTTCTATGCCACCGGCACCCGCACCGACCGTGGCCTGGAAGCCATCACCCTGGCGATTCCACCCACGCCCGGGCGTTCGATCGTCAAGCGCATCGGCCGTGAAAGCGGCTTTGCCAGCCTTGGCCAACAACTCAGTGCCGTCGGTTACGACAGCGTGTTTGTCTACGGCGGGCGCGGCTACTTCGACAATATGAACGCGTTTTTCAGCGGCAACGGCTATCGGGTTGTAGACCAGAGCAGCGTGCCGGAAACCGAAATCTCGTTCAAAAACGCCTGGGGCATGGCCGATGAAGACCTCTACCGGCAGACCCTGAAACTGGCCGACGCCGATTACGCCAAGCAGCAGCCCTTCTTGCTGCAACTGATGACCACCTCCAACCATCGCCCCTACACCTACCCGGACGGGCGTATCGATATCAAATCCGGCAACGGCCGTGACGGCGCGGTGAAATACACCGACCACGCTATCGGTGAGTTCCTTGAGGCGGCACGCCAGAAGCCTTGGTTCGATAACACGATCTTCGTGTTCGTCGCCGACCACACCGCCGGCAGTGCAGGCAAAGAGGACCTGCCCATCACCAACTACCAGATCCCACTGTTCATCTATGCACCCAAGCTGATCGACGCCCGGGAAACCGCGCAACTGGCCAGCCAGATCGACCTTGCGCCCACTTTGCTGGGCCTGATCAACCTGAGCTACGAATCGACCTTCTTTGGCCGCAACCTGTTGCAAGACAACCCGCTGCCACCGCGTGTGGTGGTCGGTAACTACCAACACCTGGGCTTGTTTGACGGCAAGGACCTGGCGATCCTAAGCCCACGCCTGGGCTTGCGCCGCCACGATCAAGCCCTGGCTGAGAGCCAGGAGTTGCGCGTGGGCAGTGATGACCCGCTGATCCAGCGCGCAATCACCTACTACCAGGCCGCCAGCTATGATTTCAAACAGCAATTGCTGAGCTGGAAAGCGCCCAAAGATGAGGCTCCCGCCTTCAGCGTCCGCTGACAGCCCACTTGAACCCTTGCCTGCCATAGGGCAAGGGCGTAACACTTGCGCCCATTCTCCGGCGACGACGCCCTTTCATGTCCGACACCCTGCTGCTGATAGAAGATGACCGCCCACTGGCCGCGCTGACTGCCGAGTTTCTGCGCGCCGAAGGTTTTACCGTCGCCATTGAGCACCGCGGCGACCGTGCCGCCCAGCGCATTCGCGACGAGCAGCCGGCGCTGTTGATCCTGGATGTGATGTTGCCGGGTATCGACGGCTTCACCCTGTGCCGGCAGATCCGCGACCAGTACCCCGGGCTGATCCTGATGATGACGGCCTTGGATGAAAACGCCGAGCAATTGACCGGTTTCAACGTCGGCGCCGACGACTACGTGGTCAAACCTGTCGACCCGCTGCTGTTGCTGGCCAGGGTCCGCTCGTTACTGCGCCGCCACCCGCAAGCCCCTCGCGCGTATTACCAGTGGGGCGCGTTTCGCTTGGACCTGAACAGCCATTTCGCTTGGCTTAATGACACGCCCTTGCAGTTCTCGGTCGCCGAGTTCGAATTGCTGGCGATTTTTGCCCGCCATTGCGGCGTATTGCTGACGCGGGAAAAACTCCTGCAAAGCCTGCGCGGCCTGGAATACGACGGGCTCAACCGCTCCATCGATATGCGCGTATCGCGCTTGCGCAAAAAGCTGATGAGCCTGGAATGCCCGGTGACCATCCAGACCATCACGGCCCAAGGTTATCTGTTCGTCGAAATCCCGCAGGAAGCTGAGCATGCTGGCTAAGGTGCGGCCGTGGATGGTGGCCGTAGTGGGCACGGGCTGGGCGGCCTTGACCCTGTATCTGCTATGGCTGTGCACCAATGCCTCAGTATTTGTTGGTGAAGACAGCTTTTTGCGCCTGATGGCCGGGCCGGGTTATCTGGTGGCTGAACAGCTCAAAGGCGTGCCCGTCGACCAGCGGGAAGCACGGATGGACATCCTGCGTGCGCACTTTCAGTACCCGGTGAATCTGATCACGCTGGACGATGTCGAGCTGCCGCCGGAAGCCATGGTCATGTTGGAACATCAGCAACCGGCGCTAAACAGCGACGAAGACATCAGCTACTTCCCGCTTGACGACGATACCGTGATCCGATTCGGCCCCATGTGGGGGAGCGCCGAGATCAAGGACCTGCTGAAATTTCCGGTTTTCTGGATTACCGCCTGCGTCGCGGGCTTGCCGGTCCTGCTACTGCTCGGGATTGGTTTACGTCTACACCGGCGGCGCAACGCCGAGCTGAACACGCTCAATACCTGCCTGGGCACCCTTGCGCGCAGCCCGAACGTGATGCTGCCCGCCATGAGCAAGGAATGGACGCCGCTGCTGCTGACGTTGCAACAACATGCGCGGGACATCAGCGCCATGAGTGAACGCCATCGCGAAGTCTCCCAGGCGGTTTCCCATGAACTGCGCACACCCCTGGCGCGCATGCGCTTCGCCTTGTCGCTGCTGAGCAAAAGCGAAGACCCGCTCACCCGCACCCGCCTTCAGGAACGCTTGCTTACCGATGTCGAAGAGCTCGAAGCCTTGGTTCGCGCCAGCCTGGCCTTTGCGCGACTGGCCGGCGCGCCCACCGACCTGCAGCATGAACCGATCAACCTGCGTGACTGGCTGCATCAAGAGTTTGCCCTGCTCGACGGGCACCATCGCCGGCTGAGCCTGGAAACCGAGCCTGCACACCTTGAACTGATCGGCGACCGTGCCCTGCTGCACCTGATCGTACGCAACCTATTGAGCAACGCCATCACCTACGCCCGCGATCAGGTGTGCGTGAGTGCCACCTACCATGGCCAACATCACCTGGTGTTGCATGTGGACGACGACGGGCCCGGCATCCTCGCGGAAAACCGCGAAAAGATCTTCGAGCCCTTTGTGCGCCTAGCCATGGGCGGCGATGCGCCCGGGGGCTTCGGCCTCGGCCTGGCGCTGGCCAAACGTGCCACCCAGTGGCACTGCGGCGAATTGTCGGCGGCCCGTAGCCCGTTGGGCGGTGCACGCCTGACACTGCTGTTGCCACTGCGCCCGCGGTAGAAAGCGTGTTACAGCCTGTGACAGCGAGGCGCCGCCATTGCCCGTACTCTCTGCCGCCTGAATCCCAGGTTGGAGAGCCCGTTCATGCGTCCCCCCAAAAAGCATGTGTTCACACTGATGCTGTCGTTGTGCATCATTACCGGCTCACTCGCACCCGGTAAGGCGATCACGAACCAGCCATCACAACAGGCGAAACCATCACAACAGGCGCAAGACAAAACCCCAAGTGCCAATACCT
This sequence comes from Pseudomonas sp. IB20, assembly GCF_009707325.1. Taxonomy (NCBI): domain Bacteria; kingdom Pseudomonadati; phylum Pseudomonadota; class Gammaproteobacteria; order Pseudomonadales; family Pseudomonadaceae; genus Pseudomonas; species Pseudomonas gelidaquae. The sequence goes on from NZ_CP046103.1 coordinate 4,168,942, forward strand.
GGACCCCAAGCACGCAGGGCTCGGGCGTGACAGCCGAGCGCAGGAGGAGGCCCAGAGCCACTGCCGCTGAAAAACTCGCGCACCTGCCTGGCCCTCACCCATTCTACGAAGCTGCTGCATCGCAACCCCTGGCACTGGTGTCGAATGCCCAATTGACCCTGGCCCGCGGCATGACCTTCAAGAGGCTGTTACGCCGACGTTCAGAGCCATCAGCGGCGCATAAAAAAACCCCGCCTGCATCACTGCAGGCGGGGTTTTTCAGGTGCCGGGTAAGGCTGGCTTACATCATGCCGCCCATGCCACCCATGCCACCCATGTCTGGCATACCGCCGCCAGCCGAGCCGCCTTCAGCCGGTGCATCAGCAATCGCCGCTTCGGTGGTCAGGATCAGACTGCCGATGGAGGCCGCTGCTTGCAATGCGGAACGAGTCACCTTGGTAGGGTCCAGGATGCCCATTTCGATCATGTCGCCGTAGACGCCAGTTGCGGCGTTGTAACCGTAGTTACCTTTGCCGTTCTTGACTTCGTTGACCACAACGCTTGGCTCGTCGCCGGAGTTGGCAGCGATCTGGCGCAGTGGCGCTTCAACAGCACGACGCAGCACAGCGATACCGACGTTCTGATCAGCGTTGTCGCCAGTCAGATTAGTCAGGGCTTCCAGGGCACGGATCAGGGCAACGCCACCGCCAGGTACCACGCCTTCTTCAACGGCTGCACGGGTTGCGTGCAGGGCGTCTTCAACGCGGGCTTTCTTCTCTTTCATTTCAACTTCGGAACCGGCGCCAACCTTGATCACTGCAACGCCGCCGGACAGCTTGGCCAGACGCTCTTGCAGTTTTTCACGGTCGTAGTCGGACGAAGTTTCAGCAACCTGGGCACGGATCTGAGTGATGCGCGCCTGGATGTCCTGCTCTACGCCAGCACCGTCAACGATGATGGTGTTTTCTTTGGAGATGGTCACGCGCTTGGCGCTACCCAGGTTTTCCAGGGTGGCGCTTTCCAGGCTCAGGCCGATCTCTTCGGAGATAACGGTACCGCCGGTCAGAACAGCGATGTCCTGCAGCATGGCCTTGCGACGGTCGCCGAAGCCTGGAGCCTTGACGGCTGCAACTTTAACGATGCCACGCATGTTGTTCACAACCAGCGTCGCCAGGGCTTCGCCTTCAACGTCTTCGGAAACGATCAGCAGTGGGCGGCCGGCTTTGGCAACGGCTTCCAGTACTGGCAGCATTTCGCGGATGTTGGAGATTTTTTTGTCGACCAGCAGGATCAGCGGGCTGTCCAGCTCGGCAACCATGGTTTCTGGCTTGTTGACGAAGTACGGGGACAGGTAGCCACGGTCGAACTGCATGCCTTCTACAACCGACAGTTCGTTTTCCAGGCCAGTGCCTTCTTCAACGGTGATCACGCCTTCTTTACCGACTTTTTCCATGGCTTCGGCAATGATGTCGCCGATGGAGCTGTCGGAGTTGGCAGAGATGGTGCCTACCTGAGCGATAGCCTTGGTGTCAGCGCATGGCTTGGACAGGTTTTTCAGCTCAGCCACAACGGCGATGGTCGCCTTGTCGATGCCGCGCTTGAGGTCCATCGGGTTCATGCCGGCAGCGACGGCTTTGTAGCCTTCGTTGACGATTGCCTGAGCCAGAACGGTAGCGGTGGTGGTGCCGTCGCCTGCGTCATCGTTGGCACGGGAGGCAACGTCTTTGACCAGCTGCGCGCCCATGTTCTCGAAGCGACATTTCAGCTCGATTTCTTTGGCTACGGAAACGCCATCTTTGGTGATGGTCGGAGCGCCGAAGCTTTTCTCGATGATCACGTTACGGCCTTTAGGGCCCAGGGTCGCTTTTACTGCGTCAGCCAGGACGTTGACACCGGCGAGCATTTTTTTGCGGGCGGAATCGCCGAATTTAACTTCTTTAGCAGCCATGATCGATATTCCTTAAATACTTTGTAGTAACGGGAAAGTGAGCGGGGAATCAGTCTTCCAGAACGGCGAGAATTTCGTTCTCGCTCATTACCAGCAGGTCTTCGCCGTCGACTTTCACAGTGTTGCTGCCGGAGTAAGGGCCGAAAACAACCTTGTCACCCACTTTCACAGCCAGCGCACGTACTTCACCGTTTTCCAGAGCCTTGCCTGGGCCAGCAGCGATGATCACACCGTGGTTGGCTTTTTCAGCAGCCGAACCTGGCAGAACGATACCGCCAGCGGTTTTCTTTTCTTCTTCGCTGCGACGGATTACGACGCGGTCGTGCAGAGGACGAAGCTTGCTCATTGTCGATCTCTCCTAATTGTGTTTTTCATCGGCCGGTATCGGTACCGGCGGGTTGTATTCCGGCGGTGCCGGTCGCGCCTCGCCAAGCAAGACGCGGAAGTCTGTCTGGTGTCGCCACCAGAAACCTTGCGGTGACCGTTACATAAGGGCGCATAAGCTTATTACAAGGGGCCGTAGCGGAAATTTTTTGTGTCTGCTGACGACCAAAAGCAACACGACACCCATAGGTGCCGTGCCCATAAAGCGGTTATTTGCTGTCGCGGTGTTCGAACTCACCTTCGATCACATCACCTTCACGCCCCAACGGCTGGCGTGGAGCCGGGCCACCACGGGGTTGCAGGTCGTCGGCGAACGCACGTTGGCGAATCGCCGCCTCTTCGGCACGCTGGCGCATCTTGCCGGCCAGCAGCTTGCGGGTAAACGGCAGCAGCATGACCAAGCCGACCACGTCGCTGATGAAACCCGGCAGGATCAACAGGCCACCGGCCAAGGCCATCATCAGGCCTTCAAGCATGGTCTGGGCTGGCAGTTCGCCGCGGTTCAAGCTTTCACGAGCACGCAACGCCGTGGCCAGGCCGGCGACGCGCAGCACCAGCACGCCGAGCATCGAGCCGAGAATGATCAGTAACAGTGCCGGGAAAAACCCGATCGCACCGCTGACTTGAACGAATACGAACAGCTCCAACACCGGGAACAGCAGAAAGAGCAATAAAAAAGGGCGCATCAAATGGTTCCTCAACGCAAGAATGCCTTGCCAGTCCACCCTAGATGACGTCGCCGTTTCGTGAATTCAAGCGTTGGCGCGCTCTTTTTTCGGCCAGACCTCGGCGTGGGCCAATAAAACCAGGGCTTCGCGTACTTGTGTCGGATTATTGCAAGGCTCCGCAAAAGGCAACCAATGCAGGGATTGGCCAATGCGCAGGTGCATGCCTTCACTGTCGACGCCGGCCAATTGCGCAGGCTCGGTGGTCGGCAAACCGGCCAGTTCGACGTAATGCGCGATGGCCTTGGTGTGATCGCTGTTCATGTGCTCGATCATGCTGCGCTCAGCCTTGCCCGCGAACGGGTTGGCCAAGGTCAGTTGGTCGACCCAGTGGATCGCACCAAACCCGCCTATATAACGGTGACGCACGGGCTTGAGCACCCAGAAGTCAAAATCGTGGGCTTTGTGGTAGTTGGCCGAATCGGGGAAGTAGCGGTAATAACGCTCGGCGGCCGCTTCAATGGCAGCGGCGTCTTCAAGCTTCTCGGCTTCGGCCAAGTAGGTCAGGCGCCCCACCGCCTGCACATCATCGGCCTCGCGCTCACCCACCAGCAGCGAGCACTTGGGGTCTTTTTGCAGGTTATGGGTGTGCTGGGCAATGCGGCTGATCAGGATCAGCGGGCGGCCCTGCTCGTCGAGGCAATACGGCACGACGGAGCCGAAGGGAAACCCGGGCATGGCTTTGGACAATGTGGAGAGAGCCCCACGGTATTCCTTGAGCAACAGCTCTCGGGCGTTCTTGGCAACGTGCGCGCTCAACGTATGACTCCTCGGGTATTCCGCCACCCACAGCCTATGGGGGCTATGGGAATGGATCTCAATACAAGGTAATCAATATCCGCGCAGGTTGCCAGAGTGCTCTTACCAGGCCACGCCAAACCCTGCGGTGTAACGGGTCTTGCTCAAGCTACCTTCCGACTCGCCACTGATGATGTCGCGCTCGGCCTTAAGATTAAGCGAAGCCCATTCGGTGACTTTGTAACGCAGGCCCATCTCCGCATCCAAGGAGTATTCGGACGGCCCGGAGAGCGGCTTGCCCACCTCGCCGTTGGTGAAAAACTCCACGGTCTTGCCTACGAGGTAGCGGTTGTAGTTCCACTTCATGGCCAGGGAATAGAAGTCGGTCTTGCGGCCGTTTTCATATTCATAGTCGGTGCGGTTTACCAAGGAGCCGAGGGAGAACGCACCCAGCTCATCGTCCCAGAACTGGTAGCCCGGACCGGTACCGACGGTGCGTTGGCGGGACAAGTCTTCAACCTTGTCACGCTTGTAGGTCAGGCGGCCCTGCCAATACCAATGCTCGGTGATGAAGCGGTCCAAGTCATATTCCAACGCCCAGTTGTCGGTGGTGGTGACGTCGTCCTGGAACTCGCGGTTGTATTCGCCTTTGCCGGTATGACGCCACTGGCCGTGGCGGGCGGTGGTCTTGAAGTCGATGTCGTAGTCGTTGGTGTCTTTGTCGGCACGCTTGTAGTCCAGCGCCAGGTCAACGTTGCCCTTCCACACCAGGTCTTCGATCACAGGCTTGGGTTTGATGATTTGCTGGATGCTTGCCAACTCAACCGTCTTCGGCGCTTCGCCATTGGCCAGCACCACCTTGCCATCATCTGCCGCTTTGAGGGATTTGGCTTTTTCGCCGGTGTAGGCGTCCTGTTTGACCAGCAACTCCTGGTCACTTTCCAGGGTTTTCACCTGTTTCCAGTCCACCGGGATCGCCCCTGCGTAACTGGTCTGAATCAGCAACTTGCCACCGTCGAAGACTTTGATCTTGCCGGTCAGGCGGTCACCGTTTTTCAACCAGACGGTGTCGGCGAGCAAGGGCGTGGAAGCGCTGAAAACAGCAAGGCACAGCAGGGTTCTGGACAACATAAGCGGATTCGGAGCTCGGAGTTGGCGAAAAAGGGACGTTATCGTGTTAGATGGCTAGGACTGACTCAAGGATTTATGTTGAGTTCAATTCTCAACACCATGATTACAGACGTTTCTTACAAAGACACCGACGATGCCCACAGTAAATCCACCTGCCGAACCCCCTCAAAGCCCGGCCGACATGCGCCGCACGGCGCTGTACCTGACATTGGCGCAAGTGCCCGAGGGCTGCGTGGTGAGCTACGGCGAATTGGCCCACCTGGCAGGGCTGGGCCGCGCGGCACGCTGGGTCGGGCGCACGCTCAGCCAGCTGCCAGAGGGCACTCGGTTGCCTTGGCACCGGGTGCTGGGTGCCGGTGGTCGGATAAGTCTGCCGGTGGGCAGTGCCTCAGGCGACGAACAACGTGCGCGTTTACGCAGTGAAGGTGTCAGTATCCTGAACAATCGCGTTGATATTCAGCGTCATGGCTGGCGCCCGGTAGAGCACAGCGGTTAGAGTGCGCGCTTTGTTTCCGCAAATCTGAGGCAGACTCCAGCCCATGCCCCGTAAAACCTGGCGCGCCGCGCTCGCCGCCTATGCCAGCCCCTCGACGTTAGTGTTGTTGTTGCTCGGTTTCGCCGCCGGCTTGCCTTACATGTTGGTGTTCTCGACGCTTTCAGTGTGGTTGCGCGAGGCCGGTGTGGCCCGCGAGACCATCGGTTATGCGAGCCTGATCGGTTTGGCCTACGCCTTCAAATGGGTCTGGTCGCCATTGCTCGACCAATGGCGCTTGCCGCTGCTCGGTAAACTCGGACGTCGTCGTTCCTGGCTGGTGCTGGCCCAGACGCTGGTGATCCTCGGGTTGATCGGCATGGGCTTTTGCGACCCGCAAAAACACCTGTCCTGGCTGATTGCCATTGCCGTAATCGTCGCCTTCGCGTCGGCCACCCAAGACATCGCGGTGGATGCCTACCGCCTGGAAATCGCCGACGACAGTCGCCAGGCGGCCCTGGCTGCCAGCTACATGTCCGGTTACCGCATCGCCGCCCTGCTGGCCACGGCGGGTGCACTGTTTTTCGCCGAAGGCTTCGGCTCCACCGGCTTCAACTATAAACACTCGGCGTGGACCGGCACTTACGTGCTGTTCGGCTTGCTGATGATCCCGGCGCTGCTGACCACCTTCTTCATGCGCGAGCCCAATGTGCCACTGCGCACCCAGTTGCAGGCCGGCCGCTACAGCTTCGCGCATCAGCTTGTTTCTGTATTTGTGCTGATCGTGCTGCTGGTGTCGGTCCCGGCGATGTTCACCCAGCTGTACAACACCGACTTCGCCAGCGTGCTGTTCCACGGCGTGAGCCTGTGGGAGCTGCTGATGGAAGACCGCGCGTTCCTGCGCGCCATCCTCTATATCATCCTCACCGCACTGTGCCTGTCGGCCATGGGTCGCCGGGGGCTGGCGCCGGTGCTGACGCCGGTCAACGACTTTATCCTGCGCTACCGCTGGCAGGCGTTGCTGCTGCTCGGGCTGATTGCGACCTATCGCATGTCCGACACGGTGATGGGCGTGATGGCCAACGTGTTCTACATCGACCAGGGTTTTACCAAGGACCAGATTGCCGGAGTCAGCAAGATCTTCGGCCTGATCATGACCCTGCTCGGCGCCGGTATGGGCGGCCTGTTGATTGTGCGCTTCGGGATCCTGCCGATCCTGTTTATCGGCGGCATCGCCTCGGCCGGCACCAACCTGCTGTTTGTCGCGCTCGCCGACATGGGCCCCGACCTGCAGATGCTGATTTTCACCATCTCGCTGGACAACTTCAGCTCAGGCCTGGCCACCTCGGCGTTCGTCGCCTACCTGTCGAGCCTGACCAACCTCAAGTTCTCCGCCACCCAATACGCCCTGCTCAGCTCGATCATGCTGTTGCTGCCTCGCCTGATTGGCGGCTATTCGGGGGTGATGGTGGAGAAGTTCGGGTATCACAACTTCTTCATGATTACCTGTTTGCTGGGTGTGCCGACGCTGTTCCTGATTGCGTTGCATTGGTTTCAGGAAAATCGACGAATTCGTTTGAACCCGCCCACTGAGGACCAACCCGCTCCCACAGACCCCTCTGTATTCTGATACCTGTACTCCAGCAGTTTGCGCCCGTACAATCCCAAGTCATTTCAAGTCCAAGCAACCGACAACGGCCTACCATGCGTACCAGTCAATATTTGCTCGCCACACAGAAAGAAACGCCTTCCGACGCGGTTGTGATCAGCCATCAGCTGATGCTGCGCGCCGGTATGATCCGCAAACTGGCCTCCGGCCTGTACACCTGGCTGCCCATGGGCTTGAAGGTGATGCGCAAGGTCGAAGCGATCGTTCGCGAAGAAATGAACGCCGCCGGCTCTCTGGAAGTGTTGATGCCGAGCACCCAACCGGCTGAGCTGTGGCAGGAATCCGGGCGCTGGGAAGAGTACGGCCCTGAGTTGCTGCGCTTCAAGGACCGTCATGGCCGCGATTTCTGCGCTGGCCCGACCCATGAAGAAGTGATCACCGACCTGATGCGCAACGAGCTGAGCAGCTATAAACAGCTGCCGCTGAACCTGTATCAGATCCAGACCAAATTCCGTGACGAAATCCGCCCACGCTTCGGTTTGATGCGCGGCCGCGAATTCATCATGAAGGACGCCTATTCGTTCCACGCCGACCAAGCTTCGTTGCAGGTCACCTACGACCGCATGCACAAGGCTTACTGCAACGTGTTCACGCGCCTGGGCCTGAAATTCCGCCCGGTTGAAGCGGACAACGGTTCCATCGGCGGCGCCGGCTCCCACGAATTCCACGTGCTGGCCGACTCCGGCGAAGACGATATCGTGTTCAGCAACGGTTCCGACTACGCGGCGAACATTGAGAAAGCCGAAGCCGTGCCACGCGAGACTTCCCGCCCAGCACCGGCTGAAGCGCTGCGCCTGGTGGACACACCTGATACCAAGACCATCGCGGCCTTGGTGGAAAAATTCAATCTGCCGATTGAAAAGACCATCAAGACCCTGATCGTGCGCGCCGAAGAAGAAGGCAAGCTGATCGCCCTGGTGATCCGTGGCGACCACGAGCTCAACGAAATCAAGGCTGCCCAGCAACCTGGCGTGGCCAGCCCGCTGGTCATGGCCAGCGATGCCGAACTGCGCGACGCCATTGGCGCCGGTGCCGGCTCGCTCGGCCCGCTGAACCTGCCGCTGCCGATCATCATCGACCGTTCGGTCGAGCTGATGAGCGACTTCGGTATCGGCGCCAACATCGACGACAAGCACTACTTTGGCGTGAACTGGGAACGTGACCTGCCGGTTCCGACCGTGGCCGACCTGCGTAATGTAGTGGCCGGCGACCCAAGCCCGGATGGCAAGGGCACCCTGGAAATCAAGCGCGGCATCGAAGTCGGGCACATCTTCCAGCTGGGCAACAAGTACAGCAAGGCGATGAAGTGCGAAGTGCTGGGCGAGAACGGCAAGCCGATCACCCTGGACATGGGCTGCTACGGCATTGGCGTGTCCCGCGTGGTGGCTGCTGCCATCGAGCAGAACAACGACGAGAAAGGCATCATCTGGAGTGACGCCCTGGCGCCGTTCCAAGTGGCCTTGGTACCGCTGCGCTACGAAACCGAGCAAGTACGCGAAGCCACCGACAAACTGTATGCCGAACTCACGGCCGCCGGTTTTGAAGTGTTGCTGGATGACCGGGACAAGAAAACCAGCCCGGGCATCAAGTTCGCCGACATGGAACTGATTGGCATCCCGCACCGGATAGTGGTCAGTGACCGCGGCCTGGCCGATGGCAATCTGGAATACAAGAGCCGGACCGAAGCCGAAGCCCAACCGTTGCCGGTGGCTGACGTGCTGTCTTTCCTTCAGGCGCGTATTCGTCGCTGAAAATCAGATCAAGAGAAGTCATGTTCAAGCGAAACACCAGAGCCCTGGGGGGCGCCGCCTTGTGCGGCGCCCTGCTGGTCAGCGGCTGCGCCAACCAGATGTCGCAACGCAGTGAGCACGAGGAGCGGATCGAGCGTAAGTTGCTCGATCACAGCCTGCAGATCGATGTAGGCGAACCCAAAGTGCTGGAACTGCCGCAACGCCGGGTTCGCATTCACGAGCAGAAGACCTTTGAGGTCACCGAATTCGAAGTCACCCGCCGTTACGATCGCTACACGCCCTACCAACCCTGGCGCAAACTCTACGAGATGCCACTGGGCGCGGTCGCTTTGGTGGCGGGCGCGGGGGCCAACGTGGCGAACATTTTCGCCCTCGGCAACCTGCCCACCAGCATGACCCGCGACTGGCTGAGCTACGGCGTGGACGGCATTAACCCGTTCATGAACGTGCAATCCCACGGCCGTGCGCAACAGAACCTGGCCGGCATTGATGAAGTCCAGCGCGACAAGCGCACGGAGTATTCGAGCCTGCCCTGGAGCGAACGCCCGGTACAGGTCACCGCCGGCAAGCAGACCCATGAGCTGACCACCGACCGCAACGGCGTACTGCGCCTGAACCTGTTGGACAGCCCATTTGCCGAGCAGGACCTGAACCGCGTCACGACCCTAAAGATCAGCGTGGAAGATGGCCAGGACGACGTGCATTCGGACTCCACCCTGGCGATCAGCAACACCCTGCGCGGCAAGTTGCTGGAAGCCCATGGCCTGATTTACGACGACTTGGAAGATGACGAAGTCAACCAGTGGGTGCACAGGGTCAAGCGTCTGTCGGAACTGGGCCTGGAAGAAGAAGCCAGTGAGCTGGAACAAAGCCTGATCGAACTGACCCGCAATGATCCCGAGTTGCAGCAGGAGTTTCTGCAGGCGCTGACCAAGGATGCGGGGCGATTGGTGGCGGATCCTGGGGCTCGCTGAATTCCCGAGAACACCGAAATACACCTGTGGGAGCTGGCTTGCCTGCTCCCACAGTTGGTTTTGGGTTTCACAGAAATCACCTGTGGGAGCTGGCTTGCCTGCTCCCACAGTTGGTTTTGGGTTTCTACCAGGAGAACTCGAGCTGTTCATTACCGCTGCTTAGGTCGAGCAACCTCACCCCAATCCCCAGCAACCGCACCGGTTTGCCGCCGCGATTGAACGCCTGGGTCAACAGCTGTTGATAACTCTCCAGATCCCGCCCTGCCCCGGCTTGCTCCAAGGTGGTCTGGGTAAAGTCATGAAACTTCACTTTGACGAACGGCTTGCCCGCCCGATAGCTGCTGTCGATGCGCGCCATACGCCCGGCCAGGGTTTCCATCAGCTCGGGCAGCTTCGCCAAACAACTTGAGAGATCCGGCAGGTCCACGTCGTAGGTGTTTTCCACACTGATGGATTGCCGGCGGCTATCGTTCTGCACCACGCGGTCATCAATCCCACGGGCTAGGCTCCAGAGCCGCTCGCCAAAACTGCCGAATTCACGCACCAGCGCCAGCTTGTTCCACTCACGCAATTGCAGGCAGTCTTCAATGCCCAGGCGCGCCAGCTTGTCGGCGGTGACCTTGCCGACGCCGTGCAACTTGTTTACCGGTAACTGGGACACGAAGTCTTCGACCTGGTCCGGGGTGATCACAAACAGGCCGTTGGGCTTTTTCCAGTCGCTGGCGATCTTGGCCAGGAACTTGTTCGGCGCAACACCTGCTGACACGGTGATGTGCAGTTGGTTGGAGACCCGACGGCGAATGTCCTGGGCGATACGCGTGGCACTGCCGCCAAAATGCGGGCTGTCAGAGACGTCCAAGAAGGCTTCGTCCAGTGACAGCGGTTCGATCAGGTCGGTGTAATCACGAAAGATCGTCTGGATTTCCTTCGACGCTTCCTTATAGGCATCCATGCGCGGCTTAACGATGGTCAGGTCCGGGCACAGCTTCAAGGCGTGGCGTGACGACATGGCTGACCGCACGCCATACGCCCGCGCCTCATAGTTGCAGGTAGCGATCACCCCTCTTCTGTCCGCCGAGCCGCCAACCGCCAGGGGCTTTTGCGCCAGGCTCGGGTCGTCGCGCATCTCGATGGCGGCGTAGAAGCAATCACAGTCGACGTGGATGATTTTGCGCTGCGTCATATAAACAGAGGGTGTAATCCAACGGGCGGCCAGTATCGCACTCACACCTGTATATAGCACCAGTAGTTTGAATCTTCCGTTTGAACGGTGGGAAATATCGCAGATGAATTTATTTTTTCAATCGAAATCAGCCCATCGATAGAGCTGAAACCCTCGGCCCGACTGGCCCCGAGCCCTTCCAAGGCACGCTTTGGAGAGCTAAGCGGTTGAACCACAAGCGCTTTTCTTCTATTCACAGGTTGACACACCTGCGTTCCTCTGTAGAATGCCGACACACAGACGCGGGATGGAGCAGTCTGGTAGCTCGTCGGGCTCATAACCCGAAGGTCGTCGGTTCAAATCCGGCTCCCGCAACCAAACATCAAAAAAGGCTACTCGAAAGAGTGGCCTTTTTTGTGCGCGTCTATTTTCTAAAGACCAGAGCGCGTGAACTTCACGACGGGCTGCCCCGAGAACTTAGGTCGCTTGAGCCACTAATTCACACTAATTTGACCCATCGGCCGATTAACGGTTGACACCTCGTCGTTGCGCTGTAGAATGCCGCCCACAGACGCGGGATGGAGCAGTCTGGTAGCTCGTCGGGCTCATAACCCGAAGGTCGTCGGTTCAAATCCGGCTCCCGCAACCAAACATCAAAAAAGGCTACTCGAAAGAGTGGCCTTTTTTGTATCTGGCGAAAAAGTTCTTCTGAAACAATGGCATGGCATCTTTCATGAAACCGTATACGGTTTGTAGAGTCCATCTCATTGCACGCTATGCTCAATGCTCAAGCGCTACCCTCTACGACCAATGGCCGCAGTCGCCGCACCCGGCGATACGCGTTAATATTTGTAATTATTTTGTCCATAGGGATTGGTAACTTGGCTGGATACCTCCATCCTGTCGCGCACAATCCACGAGGTGATTGATGCGCGCCAACTCGTCTGAACCACAAGACACCGTCACAGCGACACAACCGATCACACCCGCCCGTTTGCGCTGGCTGGATCTGTTGAGCAAATACCGTCAGCCCATCGGGTTGGCCGTTACCCTGTTGCTGTTCGCAATCGCCCTGATCGCCTGCCGACACCTGCTGTTGGAACTGGACCTGTACGCTCTCCACGACTCGATCCTGGAAGTGCCCAAGCCCGCCCTGCTGGGTGCGTTTGCGGCGGCGGTCATCGGTTTCATCATTCTGTTGGGCTATGAGTTCTCCGGCGCGCGCTATGCCGGGGTGAAGCTGCCCGCCAAAACCTTGGCCCTGGGTGGCTTCACCGCCTTTGCCATCGGCAATGCCATTGGCCTGTCGATGCTCTCCGGCGGTTCGGTGCGCTACCGTTTATATGCACGCCATGGCATCGGGGCTTCAGAAGTCGCGCACATGACCGTGTTCGCCAGCCTGGCCTTGGGCTGCGCCCTGCCGCCGCTGGCTGCATTGGCCACGCTGAGCAACTTGCCGGCAGCATCGACCTACCTGCACCTGTCGCAAGGTTTGCTGGGTGGCATTGCGGGTGCGGTGCTGCTGCTGTCGGTCGCGCTGTGCATCGGCATCTATCGCCGCCGCCTGGCGGAACAACCCTACCCGGACAACCTGCTGGTCAAGGCGGGTCGCCGCACGCTGCGCCTGCCCGGCCGGCGCCTGACGCTCCTGCAACTGGTGATTACCGCACTGGACGTCGCCGCCGCCGCCACCGTCCTTTATATGCTGCTGCCGGAAGCGCCGCCGTTCGGCCCCTTCCTTCTGGTGTACCTGCTGGCCCTGGCCGCCGGTGTGCTCAGCCATGTACCGGGCGGCGTGGGTGTATTCGAAGCGATTCTGCTCGCCGCCTTTGCCGACAAGCTGGGCGCCGCGCCATTGGCCGCCGCCCTGCTGCTGTACCGGATGATCTATGTGGTACTGCCGCTGCTGATCGCCTGTGTGTTCCTGCTGGTCAACGAAGCCCAGCGCCTGTTCCAGACCCAGCAAAGCCTGCGGGTGGCCTCAGGCTTGGCCGCACCGGTGCTGGCCGTACTGGTTTTTTTGTCCGGCGTGGTCCTGCTGTTTTCCGGCGCAACGCCGGAAATCGACTCACGCCTGGAAAACATCGGCTTCCTGATTCCCCACCGCCTGATTGACGCCTCGCACTTTGGTGCCAGCCTGATCGGCGTGCTGTGCCTGTTGCTTGCCCAAGGTTTGCGTCGGCGTTTATCCGCCGCCTGGATGCTGACCATGGTGTTGCTGCTGACCGGCGCCCTGCTCTCGCTGCTTAAAGGCTTCGACTGGGAAGAAGCCAGCCTGATGATCATGACCGCCGTGCTGCTGGCGATCTTCCGGCGCTCGTTCTACCGCGCCAGCCGCCTGACCGAGCTGCCGTTCTCGCCGCTCTACCTGGTGGCCAGCGTGTGCGTGCTGGGGGCCTCGATCTGGCTGCTGCTGTTTGCCTATCAAGACGTACCCTACAGCCATCAGCTGTGGTGGCAGTTCACCCTGGATGCCAACGCCCCACGCGGCCTGCGCTCGTTGCTGGGTGCGGCGGTGCTGCTGGTGATCGTCTCGTTGACCTGGTTGCTGCGCACCGCGCGCCCGGTGATCCACCTGCCGACCCCGGATGAACTGGAACGCGCCACCAAGATCTTGATGGCCTCGTCCCAACCCGACGGCGGCCTGGCACTGACCGGTGACAAGGCGCTGCTGTTCCACCCCAACGATGAAGCCTTCCTGATGTACGCCCGTCGCGGGCGCAGCCTGGTGGCTTTGTATGACCCAATCGGCCCGACCCAACCGCGCGCCGAGATGATCTGGCAGTTCCGTGACCTGTGCGACATCCATCACGCGCGCCCGGTGTTCTACCAGGTACGCGCCGAGAACCTGCCGTACTACATGGACATTGGCCTCACCGCGATCAAGCTGGGTGAAGAAGCCCGCGTCGACCTGAAACGCTTTGACCTGGAAGCCAAGGGCAAAGAGATGAAGGATTTGCGCTACACCTGGAACCGTGGCACCCGGGACGGCCTGTCCCTGGAGATCTTCGACCCGGGCCAGGCGCCGATGGATGAACTCAAAGTCATCTCCGATGCCTGGCTGACGGGCAAGAACGTGCGGGAAAAGGGCTTTTCGCTAGGCCGTTTCAGCGACGACTACCTCAAGCACTTTCGCATCGCGATCATTCGCTTCGAAGGGCGCCCGGTGGCCTTCGCCAACTTGCTCGAGACTTACAACCACGACCTGGCCAGTCTCGACCTGATGCGTGCGCACCCGGACGCGCCGAAGCTGACCATGGAATTCATGATGGTTGGCCTGATTCAACATTATAAGAACCACGACTACGCCCGCTTCAGCCTCGGCATGGTGCCATTGTCGGGCTTGCAACCCCGCCGTGGCGCCCCACTGACCCAACGCCTGGGCTCAATGGTGTTCCGCCGTGGCGAGCAACTGTATAACTTCCAAGGTTTGCGCCGCTTTAAAGACAAGTTCCAGCCTGACTGGGAACCCCGCTATATGGCCGTGCCCGCAGGACTTGATCCGCTGGTGGCACTGGCCGATACCGCTGCCCTGATTGCGGGCGGCTTGACTGGATTGGTGAAACGCTGATGATTCGACGCTCCTGGCGGTATGTGTTGGCCTTTGTAGTGCTGCTCGCGCTGATCGCGGCGGGTGGCTTTTGGTACTGGAACCGCCCTGCCCCGCAACCGACCTTGGAGCAACTGCCCCAGGCTGACGGCTCGGTGATGACCCGTGTAACGCCTAACGGCTCGGCAAAAGCCCGTGTGGCGGTGGCCGTGATGGCCGATGAAACCCTGACCGACAGCCAGTTGATTGCCCTGAGCAAGGGCGGCGCAGCTCAAATCGTTCAAGTGGTCCTGCCAAAAGATGACTGCAAGCTGCAGGAACAAGCGCTGCAAAGCGCCCTGGCCCAGCTTAAAGGCCCGGCGACCCTGGTCAGCGGCATCGGCCCTGGCGCTGCGCTCGCCTGGCGCTGGTTGGCCACACAGAACGACGACAAGGCCAACGCCATCTCCGTCGGCTTCGCCCTGGTACAGGAAGGCTGCAAGGACCCGCTGCCGAAGACCTCCGCCCATGGCAACTGGCTGGTGGCGTGGAACGATAACCCTGACGATGAAAGCGCCAGTTTCGTACGCGACACTCCGCGCGCGACCACCAGCATCAGCGACTACGACATTCATTACCCACAAGTGCTGAACAACGAACTGCGCAAGCAATTGGTCGGTTCGGACAACGCCGGCCTGGCGATTCCTGTGGTGGAAGTGCCGGCGGGCCAAGCCAAGGACACCGTTACCCTGTTCCTCTCCGGTGACGGCGGCTGGCGTGACCTGGACCGTGACGTGGCCGGTGAAATGGCCAAGATCGGCTACCCGGTGGTCGGCATCGACACCCTGCGCTACTACTGGCAGCACAAGACCCCGGAACAGAGCGCCAAAGACCTTACCGAACTGATGCAGCACTACCGGCAGAAATGGGGCACCAAGCGCTTCGTCCTGACCGGCTACTCGTTCGGCGCTGACGTACTGCCGGCGATCTACAACCGCATGCCGGAAAACGAACAGCAGCGCGTGGATGCAATCATCCTGCTGGCGTTCGCACGTACCGGTAGCTTTGAAATCGAAGTGGAAGGTTGGTTGGGCAACGCCGGCAAAGAAGCCGCGACCGGCCCGGAAATGGCCAAGCTGCCGGCTGACAAAGTGGTGTGCATCTACGGCGCCGAAGAAGTCGACGAGAGTGGCTGCACCGACAAGACCGCTGTTGGCGAAGCGGTGAAGCTGCCAGGCGGGCATCACTTTGATGAAAACTACCCGGCGCTGGCGCAGCGGCTGGTAGACATCATCGTGAAGCACCAGGCCAAGGACAAAGCCGAGTAACTCTAGGCTGTATGCAAAACCAAATGTGGGAGCGGGCTTGCTCGCGAATACGGGTCGTGCTGTGACTGATCCACCGCTTTCGCGAGCAAGCCCGCTCCCACATTTGTTTGCGGCGTGCCGAATAACTAGCGCGGTTCGATATGCGCAATCATCAACTGCACAGTTTCCTGCCCACGGAACTCGTTCACGTCCAGCTTGTAGGCCAACTCCACCCAACGCACCGTCGGGTTCGGCCAGACTTCACGGTCCACACCAAACGCAATGCCATCAAGCTTCACTGACCCGCATTCGCTCTTGAGCACCACTTTCAGGTGCCGCTCGCCCACTACGCGTTGTTCGACCAACTGAAACACGCCGTGAAACAACGGTTCTGGAAAATGCTGCCCCCACGGCCCGGCATGCCGCAATGCGCGCGCCAGTTCCAGGTGAAACTCTTCCACGGCCAAGGTGCCGTCAGACAGCAAGCGCCCGGTGAGGTCTTCTTCACGCAGTTGCCGACGTACTTCAGCGTCAAAGGCTTCGGCAAACAGTGGGAAATTCGCCTCGGGCAACGTCAGACCCGCCGCCATGGCGTGACCGCCGTACTTGGCGATCAGGTTGGGATGCTGGCTGGCAACGACCGCCAGGGCATCACGGATGTGAAAACCCTGCACAGAGCGCCCTGAGCCCTTGAGCAGGCCGTCGCCGGCGTCGGCAAAGGCGATGGTCGGGCGGAAATACCGCTCTTTCATCCGCGACGCCAGAATGCCGATCACGCCTTGGTGCCATTCCGGGTCGAACAGGCACAAACCGTACGGCATCGATTCCACCGGCAAATCCTTGAGCTGGGCGAGCGCCTCGCGCTGCATGCCCTGTTCGATGGATTTGCGGTCCTGGTTCATACCGTCCAGTTGCGCCGCCATTTCCCGCGCGGCGGCGAAGTCGGTGGTGAGCAGGCATTCGATGCCCAGGCTCATATCATCCAGGCGCCCGGCGGCATTCAGGCGCGGCCCGAGAATGAAACCGAGATCGGTAGAGGTGATGCGCGCGTGGTCGCGCTTGGCGACCTCGAGGATCGCCTTGATGCCCGGCCGCGCACGACCGGCACGAATGCGTTCCAGGCCTTGATGGACGAGGATGCGGTTGTTGGCGTCCAGGGGCACCACGTCAGCGACGCTGCCCAAGGCCACCAGATCAAGCAATTCGCCGATGTTCGGCTGCGGCTTGTTGTCGTACCAGCCCAGGCTGCGCAACCGCGCACGCAAAGCCATCAACACGTAAAAGATCACGCCGACGCCGGCCAGCGCCTTGCTGGGGAACTCACAGCCGGGCTGGTTCGGGTTGACGATGGCGTCTGCCGCCGGCAACTCATCGCCCGGCAAGTGGTGGTCGGTGACCAACACCTGCAAACCGGCCGCCTTCGCCGCCGCCACGCCTTCGACACTGGAAATACCGTTATCCACAGTAATCAGCAACTGCGGCTCGCGCTGCAGCGCCACCGCGACGATTTCCGGGGTCAGGCCGTAGCCGTACTCGAAGCGGTTGGGCACCAGGTAGTCGACATGCGCCGCACCGAGCAAACGCAGGCCCAAGGTGCCCACCGTGCTGGCAGTGGCGCCATCGGCGTCGAAGTCACCGACGATGAGAATGCGCTGGCGCTGCTCCAAGGCCGTCACCAGCAGGTCCACCGCGGCATCGATGCCCTTGAGCTGCTGGTAAGGAATCAACCGCGCCAGGCTCTTGTCCAGCTCGGCTTCAGACTGCACCCCGCGCGCGGCGTAGAGACGGGTCAACAGCGGTGGCAGTTCACCGAGAAACGGCAGGACGGCGGGCAACGGGCGAGGATCGATACGCATGAGGTGGCGGGTGCTTCTCTTCTAATACAACGGTTAAACAGGGATGTTGAAAATGCAGTGGATCAAATGTGGGAGCTGGCTTGCCTGCGATGCAGGCGCCTCGGTCAAGCAGTTACGCCGCGTTGATGCTTTCGCGAGCAAGCCCGCTCCCACACAAGCCAGCTCCCACAGTTTTCAACCGCGCTCGCCAACCAGCCATTGCAGCTGCACTTCGTGCTGGCCGCGATCATCAGTCACAAAAATCGTGCCTTCACTGATCATCACGTCCCACTTGATCACGCGCGGCATGTCCTTGGCCAGGGTCTCGAGGACTTCCTGCGGCACGGCGGCGATGTGTACGTTTTTCAGGTTGTTGGCCACCGGCACCACTTTGCCTTCCCATACACGCAGGCTGCCATAGGCCAGCAGGCTGGTGCGTTCGGTACGGCGCGAGCACCAAGTCAGGCGGTCGGCGTCAGGCTGGCCGACTTCAATCCAGTGCAGAACCCGATCATCCAGGCTTTTTTCCCACAGGGCTGGTTCATCCACATCGGACAGACCACGACCAAACGCCAGTTGCTCGTTGTACCAGAGGGCATAGGCCAGCAGGCGCACGGTCATGCGTTCTTCGGTTTCCGAAGGGTGGCGGGCGATGGTCTGTTTGACGCTCTCGTACACCGAACGATCGAGGTCGGTGAGATTGAGTTCGAATTTGTAGGTCGTGGACGGCTGGGCCATGAACGGGCTTCTAGAGACAGGGAAAGGCGGCCAGTCTAACCGATGGCGGGGCCAATCAACGAATACTGCGCTGCATCATCCTTATCCCAAGGGGGCTCGCCTATGTTAAAAGGCATCACACCACCGCCCACGCTTGCTAAGGATCCTCATGTCGCTTAATGCCAAACCGCTTGCCGGCCTGAAAGTCATCGAACTGGGCACCCTGATCGCCGGCCCGTTTGCGTCGCGAATCTGCGCCGAGTTCGGCGCAGAGGTGATCAAGGTTGAATCCCCGGACGGCGGTGACCCGTTGCGCAAATGGCGCAAGCTGTATGAGGGCACCTCGCTGTGGTGGTTTGTGCAGGCGCGCAATAAGCAGTCGCTGACCCTCAACCTCAAGCACCCCGATGGCCTGGCGATCCTTAAACAGCTGTTGGCAGACGCCGACATCCTGATCGAAAACTTTCGCCCCGGCGTACTGGAAAAACTCGGCCTGAGCTGGGAAACCCTGCATGCACTGAACCCCAAGCTGGTGATGGTGCGCCTTTCGGGCTTTGGCCAGACCGGGCCGATGAAAGACCAGCCGGGGTTCGGCGCGGTGGGCGAGTCGATGGGCGGTTTGCGCTATATCACCGGTTTTGACGACCGCCCGCCGGTACGCACCGGGATCTCCATCGGCGATTCGATCGCCGCCTTGTGGGCGGTGATCGGCGCGCTGATGGCGCTGCGTCACCGCGAGGTCAACGGCGGGCTTGGCCAGGTGGTGGACGTGGCGCTGTATGAAGCTATTTTCGCAATGATGGAGAGCATGATCCCGGAGTTCGACGTGTTCGGCTTTATCCGCGAGCGCACCGGCAACATCATGCCCGGCATCACGCCTTCGTCGATCCATACCAGTGCCGATGGCAAGCACGTGCAAATCGGCGCCAATGGCGATGCGATCTTCAAGCGTTTCATGTCGGCGATTGGCCGTGAGGACCTGGCCAATGACCCGGTCTTGGCCAGCAATGACGGGCGCGACAGCCGCCGTGACGAGCTGTACGGCGTGATCGACCGCTGGGTCAACTCACTGCCGCTGGAGCAAGTGGTTGAGCAGCTCAACAAGGCTGAGGTCCCGGCCAGTCGTATCTACAGCGCCGAAGACATGCTCGGTGACCCGCAGTTTCTGGCGCGGGAAATGTTTCTGAAGGCCAAGTTGCCGGGCGGCAAGGATTTCAAGATGCCGGGGATCGTGCCCAAGCTCTCGGACACGCCAGGCAGTTGTGAGTGGGTCGGCCCGCAACTGGGTGAACACAACAGCGTAGTGCTCAATGCGTTGGGCTATGACACGGCCGCCATTGCCCGCTTGCGTGAGGACGGCGCGATCTGATGGCTCACCCGCGCACGCGTCGGTTCATTCAGCTGTGCCTGCTCGGCTCAGTATTCGGCGTATGGCCGCTCACCTCGCATGCTCAGGACACCTTGACCTGGCTGCTGCGCGACCTGCCGCCAGTGACCATCTTCGAGGGGCCAAAAAAAGGCCAGGGCGTACTGGATCAGTTGCTACCGATACTCAGCGAGCGCCTGCCGGAGTACCGTCATACCATGATGCACGTCAACCGCGCCCGCAGCATTCAAATGCTGCGCGCAGCCTCGCTGACCTGCGACCCGGCGCTGCTATGGACGCCGGAACGCGCGACATACGTTGTGTTTTCGGCCCAGGCCTTCGTGGTGGCGAGCAACGGGGTGACCCTGCGACGAAGCCAGTATCAGCAAATGGCGCCCTTTATTGCCGAGGGCCAATTTGACCTGCAAGCCTTTCTCGACTCGCATAAAGCACGCATTGGCGCGACCGCCGAACGCAGCTACGGCCCGGTCATCGATGCACAGCTAAAAGGCGTCGACTCACACATCCTGGCACTGCATTACGGCAATGACGCGCTTGGCAGTCTGCTGCAAATGCAGCGCCTTGGGCGGCTGGAAGCGGTGCTGGGCTACTGGCCGGAAATCCGCTATCACGCCACACAGCAGGGCATTGCGCCGCAGGACTTGATGTTCTATCCCATCAAGGGCTCAGCGCCTTACCAGCGTACGCATATCGGTTGCTCGGACACGCCCCAAGGTCGCCAGGCGATCGCGCGGATCGACCAGGTACTACGCGAAATCCCACAGGAACAGCTTCTGCAGTCCTACTTGTTGTGGTTGGACCCGGTCATGCGCGAGCAGTATTTGCGCGACAACCCGAGCTTTTTCCAGGATTCGCCGGAGCGCTGAGCAATCACAAGGCAAATCGCAGGCAAAAAGAAACCCCGAAGAGTGGGGAGACACTTCGGGGTTAAACGTGGCCTACAAAGACCAGTACAACAAGCCACAAACACCGGAGCACAATGTTCGCTCTTGCTGTTACAAAATCTGACCGGCCATGCTGTAGGAAGTTTCCCTAGATAAACAATTCTTCATGCAGCGGCGCCATTGCGCGTCTGGGCAGCGTTGCGCAATGCCGCGATGACGGAAGGCTCCAGACGCCCTTCGGCGATTTTCAGGTCGCGCAGCAGGCAATCCACCACATCCACCAGCACGCGTTTATCAGTCAATTGCGCGCGGTCGACTTCACGCTCGACAACGATGGCGCCGGCCGGGTTCTTAACGGTCACCAGGCATTCGCCCTGCACACCTGCGGTGGTCAATGTCACCTGATAAGGGCTCAGTGCTTCTTCGAGCAATAGGCTGATACTTTCCATCTCGATCACCACTCAATAGTTCGGGAACAATCGTTTCAACGGCAGCTGCCTCTATCCTAAGTGACTGGTTATGACGTAGGAAAGTTCGCTTTATCGTCTTTATGGGGTCGTCAGGGAGTGACGTGAACCAGCAGCGCGCATTGGCGCTGGTGAGGATATCGATGGCACCGGTCCGCAACGCTTCTACCGCCTGCGCCCGTTCGGAAAAACCCAGTACTTGCATCGGCGCATTCAAACGCGCGCCGATCAGGCTCAGGTAATCGGCGCTGATGCCTTGGTAGCGATTGCGGTCGCGTGTGATATCAATCGGTTGATAGTCATCAATCGAGATGCCCACCTTTAATGGCCGATGCGCTGCAAGCCATTGTTGCTCGCTGGCCGTCAGGGGCATGGGCTCCATGGCTATAAACGCCGGCACCAGTTTGAACGGCAGGCTGACAGCGGCCAGGCTTGCCGAGACCGGCAATAGCAACAACACGCACGTCATCCACACGCGTGCTCGGGTCGATATACTCACCGGTTGGGTTTCCTTGATTGTTCTTGTCAGTCGCCGCGCAAGTATGGCTCGCCAGAATGAAAAAGCCCGTCACGAAGACGGGCTTGGTCCACCACGCAAAACCGCTGGGTCAGAGTGGCTTGCCGCGGTTGCCATGCTGGCTGACAAACGCCTGCACGGCCTTCAAGTCATTGGCCAACACCGTACAGCGCTCTTCGCGTTCGAACAGGTCGGCCAAGTGCTCCGGCAATTCCAACGCTTTGCCCACACCCGCCTTCTCTACCGCTTCCGGGAACTTGACCGGGTGAGCCGTACCGAGGATCACCATCGGGATGTCCAGGCTGCGTCGGCATTCGCGTGCGGCCTTCACGCCGATAGCGGTGTGCGGGTCCAGCAGTTCGCCGGTCTGCGCAAAGACCTCAGCAATGGTTTCACAGGTCTGTGCATCGTCCACCGCCAAGGAGTCGAACAGTTTGCGGGTTTCGGTCCAGCGCTCTTGCTCGACGCTGAAGCCGCCACCGCTCTTGAAGCTGCTCATCAGCTCGGCCAGCGCGGCGCCGTTGCGACCGTGCATGTCGAACAGCAGGCGTTCGAAGTTCGACGACACCATGATGTCCATGGACGGCGACAGCGTGGCGTGCAGGGTTTCCTTGACGTACTGGTTGCCGCTCATGAAGCGGTGCAGGATGTCGTTGCGGTTGGTGGCGACGATCAACTGGTTGATCGGCAGGCCCATGTTGCGCGCCAGGTAGCCAGCAAAGATGTCGCCGAAGTTGCCGGTTGGCACCGAGAACGACACCGAACGTGCCGGGCCGCCCAACTGCAGGGCTGCGTGGAAGTAGTAAACGATCTGGGCCATGATCCGCGCCCAGTTGATCGAGTTTACGGCGACCAGGCGCGTGCCTTTGAGGAAGCTCTGGTCAGCGAAACTGTTCTTGACCATTTCCTGGCAGTCATCGAAGTTGCCTTCGATGGCGATGTTGTGGATGTTCTCGCCAAAAATGGTGGTCATCTGGCGACGCTGCACTTCCGACACGCGCTTGTGCGGGTGCAGGATAAAGATGTCGACGTTTTCGCAATGCTTGCAGCCTTCGATGGCCGCCGAGCCGGTATCACCTGAGGTAGCGCCGATGATCACCACGCGCTCGCCGCGCTTTTCAAGCACGTAATCGAGCAGGCGACCGAGCAGTTGCAGGGCGAAGTCCTTGAACGCCAGGGTTGGCCCGTGGAACAGCTCAAGCACCCACTCGTTGCCGTTCAGTTGGCGCAACGGGGCAATGGCGCTGTGGGAAAACACGCCGTATGTCTCTTCCAGAATCTTCTTGAAATCCGCATCCGGAATGCTGCCGGTGACGAACGGGCGCATCACCCGGAACGCCAGCTCGTGGTATGGCAGGCCAGCCCACGAAGCGATTTCTTCCTGAGTAAAACGTGGCAGGTTTTCCGGCACGTACAGGCCGCCGTCAGTGGCAAGGCCGGCGAGCAAAACGTCTTCGAAATTCAGGGCCGGTGCCTGGCCGCGGGTGCTGATGTAACGCATAGGGGCAAACCTTCGGTTTGGGCTTCAAGCTTATGAGCTTAGTTGGCGCTTGCAGCTGAATTAATTTAGATGTTCGACGCGAATACGAACGACCGGCCCAACCACGCCCTGAAGAGATTCGAGCGCCCGGATGGCATCGTTCATGTGCTGCTCGAGCACGCGGTGGGTCAGCAGGATCATCGGCACCTGGCCGTTTTGCTCCTCGACTTCCTTCTGCATGATCGACTCGATGTTGATACCGCGCTCCGAGAGGATGCTTGCGACCTGAGCCAACACGCCCGGATGGTCTTGGGCCTGGATGCGCAGGTAGTAGGCGCTTTCGCAGGCCTCGATCGGCAGGATCGGGTGAGCCGACAGCGAATCCGGCTGGAAAGCCAGGTGTGGCACGCGGTTTTCCGGGTCGCTGGTCATGGCGCGAACCACGTCCACCAGGTCGGCGATCACCGAGGAAGCGGTTGGCTCCATGCCGGCGCCGGCGCCGTAGAACAATGTAGAACCGGCAGCGTCACCGTTGACCATCACCGCGTTCATCACGCCGTTGACGTTGGCGATCAGGCGGTCGGCCGGGATCAGCGTCGGGTGCACACGCAACTCGATACCGGCCGCAGTGCTGCGCGCCACGCCCAGGTGCTTGATGCGGTAGCCCAGGGCCTCGGCGTAGTTCACGTCGGCAGTGGTCAGTTTGGTGATGCCTTCGGTGTAGGCCTTGTCGAACTGCAGCGGGATACCAAAGGCGATGGATGCCAGGATGGTCAGCTTGTGCGCAGCGTCGATGCCTTCCACGTCGAAGGTCGGGTCGGCCTCGGCGTAACCCAGGGCCTGGGCTTCGGCCAGCACGTCTTCGAAGGTACGGCCCTTCTCGCGCATTTCAGTGAGGATGAAGTTACCGGTGCCGTTGATGATGCCGGCTACCCAGTTGATACGGTTGGCCGACAGGCCTTCACGGATCGCCTTGATCACCGGGATGCCACCGGCCACGGCGGCTTCGAACGCAACGATCACGCCCTTCTCGCGCGCCTTGGCGAAGATCTCGTTGCCGTGCACGGCGATCAGCGCCTTATTGGCGGTAACCACGTGCTTGCCGTTCTCGATGGCCAGCAGCACCAGATCACGGGCCACGGTGTAGCCGCCGACCAGTTCGATGACGATATCGATTTCAGGGTTGGTGGCCACGGCGAAGACATCGTTGGTAATCGCAATACCGGTCGTTTGGAACTGAGGCTTTGGCGTACGCGTGGCAATTTGCGCCACTTCAATCCCACGCCCTGCACGGCGGGAAATTTCTTCAGCATTACGCTGAAGTACGTTGAAGGTGCCGCCACCGACGGTCCCTAACCCACAGATGCCTACTTTGACCGGTTTCACTGAAGAACTCCCCATGAAACGGCCGACTCAAGGCCGGCCGTGAAAAACAGCCGCACAACTGCGGCTCTCAATTAATGCCCCGCCGACTGTTCGACGGGGCAAGATCGTCAAAGGCTCGACGATTACTGCTTACTCGCACCCAGTGCCAGTTTGGCAACTTGTGGCGCCGGCTGGTAGCCCGGAATCACTTGGCCGTCAGCCAACACGATGGCCGGTGTACCGTTCACACCAATGGACTGGCCCAAGGCAAACTGCTTGGAAACCGGGTTGGCGCATTTGGCCGCCTTGATTTCCTTGCCATCGACCATTTTGTCCAAGGCGGCTTTCTTATCGGCCGAGCACCAGACTGCCTGCAACTGTTCGTCACCCGGCGAGCCCAGGCCCTGGCGCGGGAACGCTACGTAACGCACTTCCACACCCAGCTTGTTCAGCGCAGGCACTTCGGCGTGCAGCTTGTGGCAGTACGGGCAGGTGGTGTCGGTGAACACGGTGATGTGGGTCTTGGTCTCGCCGATGGCCGGATAAACCACGGTTTCAGCCACCGGAATACCATTGATCAGCTTGGACACGCCCAGGCGCTCGGCTTTCTCGGTCAGGTTGACCGGCTTGCCGTCTTTCAACTGGAACAGGTAGCCCTGGACGATGTACTGGCCATCGGCGCTGGCGTACAGCACGCGGCTGCCCTTGAGCTTGACTTCATACAGGCCCGCCATCGGGCTGGCACTGATGCTTTCGATTGGCGTGTCGAGCGCCAGGTTGGCCAAGCTCTTGCGAATCGTTTGCTCGGCGGCGTCATCGGCGACAACAAAGGTGGAAACCAACGCAATCGCTGCGGCGGCAATAATCTGGGTCAAGCGCATGGGAACTCCTGAAGGCAGATACAGGGACGGGTGTGGAACACCGATCTGGAAATACGGGCTGAGGCCGTCCCCTTTGCTAACCGGCAAAGCCTACCACAGTTGGGCCGCAGGGCAGACTGCAGTGGGTAAATAGGGCCTTTTCCGACATTATTTTATCCGCGTGGGTGGTGCTTGGCGTGCATATCCTGCAAGCGTGCGCGTGCCACGTGGGTGTAGATCTGGGTTGTGGATAAGTCACTGTGACCCAGCAGCATTTGTACGACGCGTAAGTCCGCACCGTGGTTGAGCAAATGGGTGGCAAACGCGTGGCGCAATGTGTGCGGCGAAAGCGCCTTGCCGATCCCAGCCACCTTGGCCTGGTGCTTGATACGGTGCCAGAAGGTCTGGCGGGTCATCTGCTCGCCGCGCAAGCTGGGGAACAGCACATCGCTGGGCCGTCCACCGAGCAACTCACCGCGGGCATCACGCATGTAGCGCTCGACCCACACAATCGCCTCCTCGCCCATGGGTACCAAGCGCTCCTTGCTGCCCTTGCCCATCACCCGGAGCACGCCCTGGCGCAGGTTGACTTGCTCCAGGGTCAGGCTGATCAGCTCGGTCACACGCAGGCCGCAGGCGTAGAGCACTTCGAGCATGGCGCGGTCGCGCTGGCCGATGGCTTCGCTCAGGTCGGGGGCGGAGAGCAAGGCATCGACGTCGGCTTCCGACAGGGATTTGGGCAATGGCCGACCCAGCTGCGGCATGTCGATTTGCAGAGTTGGGTCGACGGCGATGAGTTTTTCCCGCAGCAGGTAGCGATAAAAGCCACGCACGCCGGAGAGAAAGCGCGCCGTGGAGCGCGGTTTGTAGTTCTGTTCCAAGCGCCAGGCCAGGTGATCGAGGATCAGCTCACGACCGGCATTGATCAGTTCGAGGTTTTTTTCCTGCAACCAGCCATTGAACAGCGCCAGGTCGCTGCGATAGGCCTGACGGGTGTTGTCCGACAGGCCTTTTTCCAGCCAGAGGGCGTCGAGGAAGCGGTCGATCAAAGGGTGGTCAATGGCGGGCATAGGGGCTCAGGCGAATGAAGGTGGTGGCTGGTAGATCCTATCGCAGGCACGCCAGCTCCCACACTGAAAATGCATTTCCGCCTGATGCATTTCCTTGTGGGCGCTGGCGTGCCTGCGATGGCTGCGACTCGGTCTCGGATCAGCCCACAAACCCAGGCAACACCGGCACCGGCCGCTTGTCGGCATCGATCGCGACAAAGCTAAACACGCCTTGGATGGCTTTTTCGCGGCCATCAGCACTCATGCTTTCAACAAACACTTCGACTTCGACCTTGAGGCTGGTATTGCCCACCTTGATCACACGGCCAATCAACTCAACGATGGAGCCGGCCGGGATCGCATGGTTAAAGTCGATACGATCGGTGGAGACCGTCACCAGCGGCAAACGGCAAAACCGCGTAGCGGTGATGAACGACACTTCGTCCATCCAGGCTAACGCAGTGCCGCCGAACAGCGTGTTGTGGTGGTTGGTGGTCGGCGGAAACACGGCCTTGGTCACGTGGGTCACGGACAGGTCGGTGCGACGCTGGATTTCTTCGAGGCGGGTGGTCATGGGCAAATACCGGCAATGGACAAATTTCAGGCACAAAAAAGCAGCCCGTAGGCTGCTTTTTTCTGCATCGGGAAGCTGGACTTAAGCCAGTTTTTCCTTGATGCGAGCTGCTTTACCGGACAGGTCACGCAGGTAGTACAGCTTGGCTTTACGTACGTCACCGCGACGCTTAACGGCCATGCTGTCGATTTGCGGGCTGTAGGTCTGGAAAGTACGCTCTACGCCAACACCGTTGGAGATTTTACGAACAGTGAAAGCACTGTTCACACCACGGTTACGCTTGGCGATTACCACGCCTTCGAACGCTTGCAGACGCGAACGGTCGCCTTCCTTCACTTTCACCTGAACGACAATAGTGTCGCCCGGGGCAAAGGTAGGGATCTCTTTGGTCATCTGCTCTGCTTCGAGTGCAAGGATGATTTTGTTAGTCATGCTGTGCTCCTAAGGTAAGTCGTCGGACCTACCATCGATACGTTGTTAACTATCGTCCCGCGCGAGGATGTATTCCTCGAGCAGCTTCTTCTCTTCTCCAGAAAGCGAGCGGCTTTCCAGAAGATCGGCGCGTCGTTCATAGGTCCGACCAAGGGACTGCTGTAAACGCCAACGCCGGATGTGTGCGTGATTGCCACTTAGCAATACGTCGGGAACACGCTGATCCGCATACACCTCCGGTCGGGTGTAGTGCGGGCAATCCAGCAAACCATCCGTGAAGGAATCTTCCTCCGCGGAGTCCGCATGCCCTAAAGCTCCAGGCAGCAGTCGTGTAACCGCATCTATCAGGACCATCGCCGGCAGCTCGCCGCCAGACAGGACATAGTCCCCAATCGACCACTCTTCATCGACATGAGCTTCAATAAACCGCTCGTCAATGCCTTCATAGCGACCGGCAATCAGAATCAGTGCTTCCTCATTCGCCAGTTCGCGGACCCCAGCCTGTTTCAGCTGACGGCCTTGAGGGGACAGGTAAATTACCTTCGCCTTCTCCCCGGCGGCAGCCTTGGCCTGAACCAACGCGTCTTCCAGGGGCTTGATCTTCATCACCATGCCCGGGCCACCGCCAAATGGGCGGTCATCCACAGTGTGATGTCGATCTGTCGTGTAGTCTCGCGGGTTCCAACAGGTGAGCTGCAACAGCCCCTGTTTCACCGCCCGACTGGTGATGCCGTACTCGCTGATGGCGGAGAACATCTCGGGAAACAAACTGATCACTTCAATGCGCAAATTAGCCACGCTTAGAAGTCCGCGTCCCATTCCACCTTCATCTCGCCCGCTGCCAGGTCGACGGCCAACACGCATTGCTCGGTATACGGCAACAAGCGTTCGCGATCATCCAGGCTGCCAGCGCAAGGCTTGACCACCATTACATCATTGGCGCCGGTTTCCAGAAGATGATCGATTTTCCCGAGCAATTGCCCGAGTTGATCAATAACCCTCAGACCTTCCAGCTGGTACCAGTAGTACTCGCCGTCGGTCAATTCAGGGAACAGGTTGCGCGGCACGCAGATCTCATAACCGGCCAGAAGACGCGCTTCTTCACGATCATCAAGACCCTTGAGCTTTGCGACCAGGAACTTATCGCTCCCGCGTCCACTGACCAGCTCGACCTGTTTCACACTACCTTCGCGCTTGAGCGTCCAGGTTTTGTACTGCAACAGGTTTTCAGTCGGATCAGTAAAGGAATACACCTTCACTTCGCCGCGAACGCCATGAACAGAGTAAATCTTGCCGATAACGATCAAATCATCAGCAACAGCTGGCGTCGCGTTCATATTGCTCAGGCTGCGGCCTTAGCCGAGTCCTTCAACAACTTAGCAACACGCTCAGACGGTTGTGCACCAACGCTCAGCCAGTATGCTACGCGCTCTTGGTTCACGGACAGACGAACTTCTTGACCACGAGCGATCGGGTTGAAGAAGCCAACTTGTTCCTTGTGAGAGCCGTCACGTGGGTTGCGGCTGTCAGTTACGGTCAAGTGGTAAAACGGGCGCTTTTTGGAGCCGCCAAGGGCAAGACGGATTGTTAGCATGTGAACATCGTTCCTGTAGTCGGTGCTGCAAATCTAAATGCACAGCGGGCATAGGTGCCCGAAAGGCCGCATATTCTAAGGAATATCCGGACTTTTGCAAATGTCTTTTTCTGGCGCCTATCAGCGTGCCACTCAGATCTGCTATAGAGCCGTCGGTTAAAACGGCGAGTCAGCTCCCGCCAATGGCGGGTTTGCTGGAGATCCCACTTCCTTGTGGGTCGGAGCGCAAGCGTGCTTGCGCTCGAATACTTTACATTTTCGGCATGCCGCCGCCGGGCAACATACCGCCCATGCCGCGCATCATCTTGGCCATTCCGCCTTTCGCGGAGAATTTCTTCATCATCTTCTGCATCTGCTTGTGCTGCTTGATCAAGCGACCGATGTCCTGCACCTGGGTGCCGGAGCCCATGGCGATCCGACGTTTGCGCGAACCGCTGATCAGCTCAGGGTCGCGGCGCTCGGCCGGGGTCATGGAATTGATGATGGCTTCCATCTGCTTGAACTGCTTCTCTGCCGCGCCCTGGGCATTGCCCATTTGCGCCAGGTTCACACCGCCGATGTTCGGCAGCTTGTCCATCAGGCCGCCGAGGCCGCCCATGTTCTTCATTTGTTGCAGCTGGTCACGGAAGTCTTCGAGGTCGAAGCCCTTGCCCTTCTTCAGCTTCTTGGCCAGCTTGTCGGCCTTGTCTTTGTCGAGCGTGGCTTCGGCCTGCTCGATCAGGCTGAGCACGTCGCCCATGCCGAGGATACGCGAGGCGATCCGCTCAGGGTGGAACGGCTCGAGCGCGTCGCTCTTCTCGCCCATACCAATAAACTTGATCGGCTTGCCGGTGATGGCGCGTACCGACAGCGCGGCGCCGCCACGGGCGTCGCCGTCAACCTTGGTCAGGATCACGCCGGTCAGCGGCAGTGCGTCGCCGAAGGCCTTAGCGGTGTTGGCCGCATCCTGGCCGGTCATGGCGTCGACCACGAACAGCGTCTCGACCGGGTTGATCGCCGCATGCAGCGCCTTGATCTCGCCCATCATCTCTTCGTCGATGTGCAGGCGACCGGCGGTATCGACGATGACCACGTCGATGAATTTCAGCTTGGCTTCTTTAATGGCCGCGTTGGCAATGTCGACCGGCTTCTGGCTCAGGTCGGACGGGAAGAAGGTCACACCCACTTCGCCCGCGAGCATTTCCAACTGCTTGATGGCCGCCGGACGGTACACGTCGGCCGACACCACCATCACGGATTTCTTCTTGCGCTCTTTAAGGAAGCGCGCCAGCTTGCCGGCGGTGGTGGTCTTACCCGCACCTTGCAAACCAGCCATCAGCACGACGGCCGGTGGCACGGCGCTGAGGTTCAAATCTTCGTTGGCCGCGCCCATCAGGCTTTCGAGTTCGGCCTGCACGATCTTCACAAAGGCCTGGCCCGGGGTCAGGCTGCGGGACACTTCGGTGCCGACCGCACGCTCCTTGACCGAGTTGACGAAGTCCTTCACCACCGGCAAGGCCACGTCGGCTTCCAGCAACGCCATGCGTACTTCACGCAGGGTGTCTTTAATATTGTCCTCGGTCAGCTTGGCCTTGCCGGTTACGTGGCGCAGCGTCTGCGAGAGACGGTCAGTCAGGTTTTCAAACATGCGCGATCCTTTCAGGCCCTATTCATCGAAATGCATTGGTAGACCGAGGTAATGGCAGCCCAGGCTGTGGTAAATCGCTATTAAAAACAGCGCTCGGCGAGCCTGCGGCGTGGGCAGGTCGCGGATTATAGCGAAGACTGCGCCTGTGCACACCCGCTGTCTGGCCCGGGAGTCTTTCGTGCAGCGTTGGTGTGTGCCAAACTCAGCGCCTTTCGGGCTTGTCTATCAGGATTTATGGTCCCCTTGTCACCCAGTTTGCTACCCAGCCTCGCCGCCGCACTCTTGTATGCCGCTGCGACTCTCTATCAGGGCACTCGCCTGGCCCAAGGCACCAAGGCGGACAAACGCCTGCTGGTGAGCCTTGGCGTCGTGGCCCTGCTGGCCCACGCCGCCAGCCTGTTCACCCACCTAATGACGCCGGTTGGCCTGGGCCTGGACTTTTTCAGCGCCGCCAGCCTGATCGCTGCTGCCGTGATCGCGCTAACCCTGCTGGCCTGCTACCGCATTCCGGTGGAAAACCTGCTGGCGCTGCTATTCCCGCTGGGAATGCTGACGGTGCTGCTGGCGCAATTCACCCCGACCGGCACCGTGCAGGTGATCGACGAGGAGCCGGGCATCCTCGCCCACATCCTGTTGTCGATCCTGGCCTACGGCATGTTCACCATCGCGGTGTTCCAGGCGTTGCTCCTGCTGCTGCAGGACCACCAGCTTAAAAACAAGCACCCGTCCGGGCTGATCAAGAACTTCCCGCCGCTGCAAACCATGGAAAGCCTGCTGTTCGGTTTCCTGTGGGCCGGCTGGACCCTGCTGTCGCTGTCGCTGATTTCCGGCTGGCTGTTCGTCGAAAACCTCTTCGCCCAACACCTGGTGCACAAAACCCTGCTGGCGTGCCTGGCCTGGGTGGTGTTCAGCGTGTTGCTGTGGGGGCGTAACCGCCTCGGCTGGCGTGGGCACAAGGCGATCCGCTGGACCCTGGCCGGTTTCTGCCTGCTGATGCTGGCCTATTTCGGCAGCAAGCTGGTTCGCGAATACATCCTGCATATCTGACGGGCAGCGATCATGAACAACTTGCCCCTTGGGCCGATGCTCGCCGTAATCGCCTTGCTGGTGTTATGGGCGGCGCTGTTTACCGCCATCGAAGCCGCGCAACAACACTTGCTGGCCCTGCGCCCCGGTACACGCCAGGGCGACAAGGCCGCCGCCCGCCTGAACTTCCCGCGTCACAGCCTGATTCTGTGCAACAGCCTGTGTCGCGCCGCCGTGGTAATTCTCTGCACGCTGCTGGCGATCTACGCCTGGGCTTTGAACGGCCCGTGGCTCGGCTGGCTGATCTCCTGCGCAATCTTGCTGGTGCTCGCCGACTACCTGCCCCGCGCCCTCGCGGTTCGCCACCCGCATGCCGTGCTGGGCTTTGGCAACACCCTGCTGGGCGTGCCGCTGAAAGTGCTCTACCCCGTGGCCTGGCTGCTCAATGGCATCAGCCTGTTGCTGCTGCGCCCATTCGCGCGTAAATCCGGCGTGGTGAAAAAGAGCGACGAGCCGCTGCCTGACCATGACGACGAACCGGAGTCCGAGGCCGACGACAATCGCACGCCCGGTATGCCCGGCATCCATGCCCTCGACAACATCACGGTCAACGACATTCTGGTGCCGCGCAGCGAAGTGGACGGCATCAACCTGGATGACTCGATCGAAGAGATCATCGAGCAACTGCGCACCTCCCAGCGCACCCGCCTGCCGGTGTTCCACAGCGATATCAACCAAGTCGAAGCGGTGCTTAATACGCGGCAGATCCAGCACCTGCTGCCCGACGCCAGCCTGACCAAAGAAGCCCTGCTCGCCGCCTGCCACGAGCCCTACTTCGTCCCCGAAAGCACGCCCCTGCAACTGCAATTGCTGAACTTTCACAAGCAGCAGCGGCGCCTGGGCATGGTGGTGGACGAATACGGCGAAGTGCTCGGTATTGTCACCCTGGAAGACATCCTCGAAGAGATCGTCGGTGAATTCGAAAGCGATCAGGCGGCGGACAACCCCCATATCGAAGCGCAGCCGGATGGCCGCTACATCATCGACGGCGCCGCTTCGATCCGCGAACTGAACAAGAGCCTGGGCTGGCACCTGCCCAGCGACGGCCCCAAGACCCTCAATGGCTTGGTCACCGAGGCGCTGGAGACCATTCCTGACTGCGCGGTGTGCCTGAAAATCGGCCGCTATCGCCTGGAAATCCTTGAGACCGAGGACAACCGCGTGAGCAAGGTGCTGATCTGGCACACCAGCCGCGTGCCGGTCGCCGCATAACGTTCTGGCACAGCACACTCCAATGTGGGAGCAGGCTTGTGTGGGAGCTGGCTTGCCTGCGATGGCATCACCTCGGTACTCCTGATGCACCGGGGCGCCTGTATCACAGGCAAGCCAGCTCCCACATTTAGCTTATCTGCGTGCCAGCACCCCTTGTTGGATCCGCAACCCCCTTCCTATAATCGGCACGGCTTACCCAAGCCCCGCCCGACCGCGTGCTACCCGCACTCAGCGCGTCCAGGCACTGCGTTACCATGTCTTACCGGTGTTTGCTCCCATCCCGAGCCGCCCCGCCTACGCCCCTGATCCATGGGTGTTCGACCAATAATAATCCGCGTCCAAACGCGCAATGACCGTCAGGGATACCTCCATGAGCACCACCTATAACGAGGCCGCGACCGCCGCCCCGCTCAACTCGACCGCACGGGTCGCCACGGCGAGCATCGTCGGCACCGCCATCGAGTTCTACGATTTCTATATCTATGCCACCGCTGCGGCGCTGGTGATCGGCCCGGTATTCTTCCCGCAGACCTCTGGCACCGCACAGATGCTGGCGTCGTTCCTGACCTTCGGCATCGCCTTCATCGCCCGCCCGCTGGGCTCGGCGCTGTTCGGCCACTTCGGTGACCGTATCGGGCGTAAATCCACCTTGGTGGCATCGTTGCTGCTGATGGGCGTGTGTACCACCCTGATTGGCCTGCTGCCGGGCTATGACAGCATCGGCGCCTGGGCACCGATCCTCTTGTGTGTGCTGCGTTTCGGCCAGGGCCTGGGGCTTGGCGGGGAATGGGGCGGCGCGGCGTTGCTGGCCACCGAAAACGCGCCGAAGGGCAAGCGCGGCTGGTTCGGCATGTTCCCACAACTGGGCCCCTCGATTGGCTTTCTGGCGGCCAACGGGCTGTTCCTGATCTTGGCCATGAGCCTGAACGACGAACAGTTCCGCAGTTGGGGCTGGCGTATTCCGTTCATCCTCAGCGCCGCGCTGGTAATGGTCGGCCTGTATGCACGCCTTAAACTGCATGAAACCCCGGTATTCGCCAACGCCGTGGCCAAAGAAGCCCCGGTGAAAGTGCCGTTGGTGGAGTTGTTCAGCCAGCATTGGCTACCAGTGCTGCTGGGCGCCGCGTCGATGGTGGTGTGTTATGCGCTGTTCTACATCACCACCGCGTTCTCCCTGAGTTATGGCGTGTCGACGCTGGGCTACAGCCGCGAGACGTTCCTCGGTTTGCTGTGCTTTGCGGTGCTGTTCATGGGCTTGGCTACACCGCTGGCGGCCTTGGCCAGTGACCGTTACGGGCGCAAGCCGGTGCTGATCGTCGGCGCGGTCCTGGCCATTCTGTCGGGCTTTACCATGGAGCCGCTGCTCACCCACGGTTCGACTTGGGCGGTGGCGTTGTTCCTGGCGCTGGAGCTGTTCCTGATGGGCGTGACCTTCGCCCCGATGGGCGCGATGCTGCCGGAGCTGTTCCCCACGCGCGTGCGTTATACCGGTGCTTCGGCGGCGTATAACCTGGGTGGGATCGTCGGGGCGTCGGCGGCACCGTTCTTCGCGACCAAGCTGGTGGCGATGGGCGGGCTGAGTTATGTCGGCGGGTATGTGTCGGCGGCAGCGTTACTCAGCTTGATTGCTGTGCTGTGCCTGAAAGAGACGCGGGATAACGATTTGAACAAGGTCGCCTGAGCGCAGATCGTTCCCACGCTCGGCGTGGGAACGCCTCTTGTGACGCTCCGCGTCACGCCTTGGGACGCAGAGCATCCGGGGCTGCATTCCCACGCAGAGCGTGGGAACGATCTGCGTGGGGTTACAGCTCTACAACAACAGCCTTCGAAGCACGAGTCGCCTTAGCCCGAGCCGCCTCAATCGACTCATCCCGCGCCAACGCCACACCCATCCGACGCTGACCATTGACTTCTGGCTTACCAAACAGACGCAACGCCGTGTCCGGCTCGCTCAAGGCCGCGCCGAGGTTGGCAAAGGCGGTCTGGGTCGACTGCCCTTCCACCAGAATCACCGCCGAAGCCGAAGGCCCGAACTGACGGATCAACGGAATCGGCAGGCCCAGGATGGCGCGAGCGTGCAGCGCGAACTGCGACAGATCCTGAGAAATCAGCGTCACCAAACCGGTGTCATGCGGGCGCGGCGACACTTCGCTGAACCACACCTGATCGCCCTTGATGAACAATTCCACGCCAAACAGGCCACGGCCACCCAGGGCCTCGGTCACGGCTTTGGCAACCCGCTCGGATTCCGCCAGGGCAATCGGGCTCATGGCTTGCGGCTGCCAGGATTCCTGGTAGTCGCCCTTCTCCTGACGGTGGCCGACCGGCGCGCAGAAGGTGGTGCCACCGATGTGGCGTACGGTCAGCAGGGTGATTTCGTAGTCGAAGTCGATAAAGCCTTCGATGATCACCCGGCCTTTACCAGCACGGCCGCCTTCCTGGGCGTAATCCCAGGCTTTGCGCACATCATCAGCGCTGCGCAGCAGGCTCTGGCCCTTGCCCGAGGAGCTCATCACCGGCTTGACCACACACGGGAAGCCCAGGTCTTGCACGGCCTTGCTGTAGTCTTCGAAGGTGTCAGCGAAGTGGTACGGCGAGGTCGGCAGGTCCAGCTCTTCAGCGGCCAGGCGACGGATGCCTTCACGGTTCATGGTCAGCGAGGTGGCGCGCGCGGTCGGGATCACGGTGAAGCCTTCGGCCTCCAGCTCCACCAGCGTAGCGGTGGCGATGGCTTCGATTTCCGGCACGATGAAGTGCGGTTTCTCGGCTTCGATCACGGCACGCAGGGCGGCGCCGTCGAGCATATTGATCACATGGCTACGGTGCGCGACCTGCATGGCCGGGGCGTTGGCGTAGCGATCCACGGCAATCACTTCAACGCCCAGGCGTTGCAGTTCGATTACCACTTCCTTGCCCAGCTCACCGCAGCCACACAGCAAAACGCGGGTCGCGGTTGGCGACAGTGGAGTTCCGATTCGGGTCATCTCAGGTCCTCAGGGGAGCGGATCATGGGGAGAAAGGCCGGCATTTTACATGAACTGTAAGAATTGGCCTCAGTTGGCGACGGCGCGTTTGCGCATACGCCAGGCCATGATCAGCCACACCACCGTGACCCCGGCGAATTTCGACACCAATGCAGTGCCCGCGACCGCCGGTGTCAGGGCACCGATCAGGCCGAAGAAAATGAAGGTATCAAGGGGAATGCTCAGCGCCGAACTTATCCACAGGCGATCGTGCAACGGGCGCTTGGTAATGCTGAAGACCAGCCAGTCAATGCACTCGGACACCGCAAATGCCGTGGCGCTGGCTAGGGCGATGGACGGGTCAGAGGTGATATACGACAGCACCAGCGCCGCCAGCATGGCGATGATTGCGCCATGGCCGAAGCGGGTTTGCACCATGTCGCGCAGGATAAACACCAGGCCACCCCAAGCCGACCAGATGACATCCAGGTGCGGGGCGGTGGAAAAGGCGAAGTTGATCAGCACGACGCTGCTGATGTAGGCGATCAGGAAGAGCATGGCGGATGGACCTGTGAGCAATCGGCACAGGTTACTTCACATTTGGAAATATGTCGTCTCGCCGGGCCTCATCGCAGGCAAGCCAGCTCCCACATTTTGGCCGCATTCCTACAGGTTAAACGCGGCCACCTGTGGGAGCTGGCTTGCCTGCGATAGCGGTGGTTCAGGCGCCCGATTTCCCCGGCATCATCCACACCAACCCACTTACTTTCGCCCGCTCATGGCACAACCCCAGCACCACCCGGCGCTCGGCATTGTCCATGCGGCTCCACCGCGTGATCTCATCCACCGTACGCTGGCAACCGGTGCAAATGTCGTCATCATCCAGCGCGCAAATGTTCACGCACGGCGAGGCGATGGGGCGTTCAATCGGGTTCATTCTTCCTGCTCAACCAAATCGCGCGCATAGCGCTGCGCGTTATGCACATCGTGCGCGGCGCTGGCTTCGAGCATGCGTTTTTGCGCCTCGGTCAGCTCACGCACCACCTTGCCCGGCGAGCCCATTACCAGCGAACCGTCGGGAATTTCCTTGCCTTCGCCGATCAGCGAGTTGGCGCCGATGATGCAATGCTTGCCGATCTTGGCACCGTTGAGGATCACCGCGTTGATGCCGATCAGGCTGTAGTCGTCGACGGTGCAACCGTGCAGCATCGCGTTGTGGCCGATGGTCACGCCGGTGCCCAGGGTCAGCGGGTAGCCCATGTCGGTGTGCATCACGCTGCCGTCCTGCACGTTGCTGTTCTTACCGATCAGGATCAGCTCGTTGTCGCCACGCAATACCGCGTTGAACCACACGTTGGCGCCCTCTTCAAGCTTGACCTTGCCGACCAGCGTGGCATTCGGCGCCACCCAGCTGTGCGGATGAGTCTCGACGCGGGCGTCGCCCAGGCGGTATTTCATGGTGTGTCCTCACGGCGGTGCCATTCAAACGATGGCTTACGTATTGATGAAGCTCTTGGGTGGCTGGTGCAGGCTGATCTTGGCGTCGTCATAGAGCAGGTTGATCAGCTCGACAATCATGATCGCCGTCAGCCCCCAGATCTTGTATTCGCCAAACCGATAGCTGGGCACATACCAACTGCGGCCCTGGTAATCGATGCGGTGGGTATGTTCGCGCGGGTCCTGGCGGAAAAACTCCAGGGGCACGCTGAACACGGCGGCGATTTCGGCGTCATTGGCCAGGTATTCGACGTAATCGGGGATAACACCGACATAGGGCGTTACACGAATGCCGTGCAAGGAGATCAGTGGGCTCAACGGGCCGATGACTTCCACCAGGCCGGGCGGCAGGCCGATTTCTTCTTCGGCCTCACGTAGCGCGGTAAAGATCAGGTCCGGGTCTTCGGGGTCACGCCGCCCGCCCGGGAACGCCACTTCGCCGCCGTGGGTCGACAGGCCGCTGGCGCGCAGGGTCAGGATCAGCTCAGGTTCGTCGCTGCGGGTGATTGGCACCAACACGGCGGCCTCGGGGAAACGCCCGTCAGTTTCAAGCCGATGAGGGGTGTGGTTGCTTACCCGGCGAAGTAGCTCGTCCAGCATGAGTCATCTCGGTCTGTTGGCTACCTTGCATCATGCACCAAAGCTGGCAGGCACCCAACCCCAAACCCTGCGCATGTCGCGAAACGACAACTTGCAGGGCCCTGCCCGCCAAGCCAAGATAGGCCCACTCTCCAGGAACCCCAGCATGAACTTCTGCAGCCAGTGCGGCAAACCGGTTACCCAGCGCATTCCCGAAGGCGACGCACGCCTGCGCTATGTGTGTGATCACTGCTCAACCATCCACTATCAGAACCCCAATATCGTCGCCGGCACCGTGCCGGTCTGGGGCGATAAAGTGCTGCTGTGCCGCCGTGCCATCGAGCCGCGCCTGGGTTACTGGACCCTGCCCGCAGGCTTTATGGAAAACGGCGAAACCGTGGAACAGGCCGCTATGCGCGAAACCTTGGAAGAAGCCTGCGCCCACGTGCGCAACCTGAGCCTCTACACCCTGATCGACGTGCCGCACATCAGCCAGGTGCATATCTTCTACCGCGCCGAACTGGTCGACCTGGACTTCGCCGCCGGCCCCGAAAGCCTTGAAGTGAAGCTGTTCGATGAAGCCGACATCCCTTGGTCAGAGCTGGCTTTCCGCACGGTCGGGCGTACCTTAGAATGCTTCTTCGCCGACCGTAAACAACAGCTGTTCCCGGTACGCAGCGAGTCGGTGCCGCCGATGACGCGGCCGGCCACATAACAATTCCAGGCAGCACCGTCTAACAAGGGAAACCGTTTTAATGCGTTGGTTGCTCGCTTTTATCTGCCTGTCGTTCGCTACCCTGTCTTCGGCCTCCACGGTGGAAACCCTGGGCGGCAAACCTGTCGAGAAAGTCCTGGTGCTCAAGTCGGCCCACCAGTTGCAGTTGATCAACGACGGTAAGCCGCTGAAGACCTATCGCATCTCGCTCGGCAAAAACCCCAAGGGCACCAAGCTGTTCGAAGGCGACCGCCGCACGCCGGAAGGCTTGTATTGGATCGACTGGCGCAAAACCAGCGACCGCTTCAACCTCGCCATGCACATCTCCTACCCGAATATCAGCGACTCCGCGCGCGCGCGCCGTGAAGGCGTGAAACCGGGCAGCATGATCATGATCCACGGCACCCCCGACACCGAGGAATACCCGGAGCAGTGGTTCCACACCCTGGACTGGACCGACGGCTGTATCGGCATGCGCAACGTGGACATGCGCGAAGTCTGGAACTTGGTCAAAGACGGCACCCTGATCGAGATTCGGCCGTAAACACCTACCGTTGGTAAAATAATCTGAAAATAATTCCTGCCCTTGGCAGCGCCTGCCGGTGAATACCAGTTCACCGCGCCGGGCTGCGTAGTTCTGCGCGCGATACAGACCTCTCTAATACCACTTGATACCAGGCACAAATGAAGCGCCCTAAAACCGGGTTCCGCACCGTTTTGGCAGCATTGACATGGTATTTAAGTGGTATTAATTTCCGGCCATTACCGGGCGACAACACTCCAATAACCGCATCGGAAACTTCACAGATGAACCCCATCCAGACGCTGCGCCCCGACGACAAACAATCCACGCCGCTGTACCTGCAACTGGCCCGCAACCTTGAAGCGGCGATCCATGCCGGCCAGTGGAAATCCGAGCAGGCTTTGCCCTCGGAACGTGCCCTCAGCGAGCAACTGAGCATCTCGCGGGTGACCGCGCGTAAAGCGCTGGAAGTGTTGTTTGCCCAAGGGCTGATTCGCCGCAGCCAAGGCTCCGGCACCTTTATCACGCCGCGCCTGGAACAACCGCTGTCACGCCTGTCGGGCTTCAGTGAAATGCTGCGGCTCAAGGGGTTTGTGCCCACGTCCCAATGGCTGGAGCGCGACATCACCCCGCCGACCCACGAAGAGCTGATCCGCCTGTGCCTGTCGCCTACCGACAAAGTCGCGCGCCTCAAACGTCTGCGTAAGGCCGATGACACGGTGATGGCAATTGAAATGACCGCCATGCCCGCCTCGGTGCTGCCGCACCCGCAAGCCATCGGCAATTCGCTGTACGAATACCTGGAAAGCATCGGCAAGCCTATCGTGCGTGCCCTGCAGCATATCCAGGCGATCAACGCCTCGGATGAGTTCGCCAAGCTGGTGGGCATTGCCCCCGGCACCGCCATGCTGCTGATGACGCGGGTCGGCTACACCGCCGACAACACCCCGATTGAAATCACCGACACCTACTGCCGCAACGACTACTACGACTTCGTCGCAGAGCTGCGCCGCCATGACTATTGCGCCGAACTGCGAATTTAGAGAACTGCCCATGTCCGAAGACAATATCCTCACGCCCAGCGGCTGGATTCGCGGCCGCCTGGTGCACGAACACGCCAAGGTGGTCGCCATCGACGGCACGCCGTGCGACCCGGCTGACAACGAACTACCCTACCTGCTGCCAGGTTTCATCGACCTGCACGTACACGGCGGTGGCGGCAAAGACATCATGGAAGGCGTGGCAGCCTTCGAGACCATCACCCGCACCCACGTGCGTTTTGGTACGACGTCACTGCTGGCTACCACCATGACCGCACCGGTGGACGAAATCACCCGCGTGCTCGGTGAGCTCGGCATTTTCTGTGAACAGCGCCCAACCGGCAGCGCTCGCGTACTCGGCGTACACCTGGAAGGCCCTTACATCAACCCAGGCAAACTCGGCGCCCAACCCAACTTCGCGCACACCGCGCTGATGGCCGAAGTGGAAGCCTACCTGCAATTGGCGCCGATCCGGGTGATCACCATCGCCCCGGAAATCGCCGGGCATGACGGCCTGATCCGCGCCCTCAGCCAACGCGGCGTGCGCATGCAGATCGGCCACACCCTAGGCAGCTATGAAGAAGGCGTCGCCGCCCTCGCCGCCGGCGCCACCAGCTTCACGCATTTGTATAACGCCATGAGCCCGCTGCATCACCGCGAGCCGGGCATCGTCGGCGCCGCCTTGGCCCACGCCAAGTACGCAGAGTTGATCCCCGACCTGCTGCACGTACACCCCGGCGCCATGCGCGTGGCCCTGCGTTCGATCCCGTGCCTGTACTGCGTCACCGATTCC
The DNA here is from genome assembly GCF_009707325.1 of Pseudomonas sp. IB20. Lineage (NCBI taxonomy): Bacteria > Pseudomonadati > Pseudomonadota > Gammaproteobacteria > Pseudomonadales > Pseudomonadaceae > Pseudomonas > Pseudomonas gelidaquae. Next base: position 4,209,907 of record NZ_CP046103.1, read on the forward strand.
ACCGCCGCCGCCGGCATGCCCGACGGCGAATACAAGCTGGGCAGCCACACCGTGACCAAATGCCTGGGCGGCGTACGCCTGGCTGACGGCACCTTGGCCGGCAGCACCCTGACCATGGATCAGGCGCTGCGCAACCTGGTGAAAATCGGCCTGCCCATCAACGAAGCCTCACAACGCCTGTCGCAATTTCCTGCGGACTACCTGGGCCTGGAAGAACGCGGGCGCCTGCAACCCGGCAGCTTTGCCGACTGCGTGCGCCTGGACCGCTCCCTGCACCTCACCGACGTAATGGTCGAAGGAGAAACCATTGACTTCAAAAATGCTTGAAGAGGCCCTGGCCTCTTGTGATGCCGTCGCGGCGCAACTGCAACGCCTGGACCCGATGCTCGAAGAGATCGCCGGGCGCCTGCGCCGTCAGCCACCGCAAGTGGCGATGACCATCGCCCGTGGCAGCTCGGACCATGCCGCCAGCTACTTCGCCTACCTGGCCATGCAGCACGTGGGCATCCCGGTGGCGTCGTTGCCGATGTCGGTGGTGACCTTGTTGCAAGCACCGTTGAAGGTCAGTGGGCAGGTGGCGTTTGGTTTCTCGCAGTCGGGGCAAAGCCCGGACCTGGTCAACAGCCTGCGCCTGTTGCGCAAACGCGGTGCCCTGAGCATTTCGCTGGTCAACGCCGAAGAGTCACCGCTGGAAGCCGCCTGCGAATTCCACCTGCCACTGTGCGCCGGGCCGGAACTCAGCGTGGCCGCGACCAAAAGCTTTATCGCCACCCTCAGCGCCAGCGCGCAGTTGATCGGCCACTGGAACCAGGAAGCCGACTTGCTGCAAGCCTGCCGCGCCCTGCCCGATGAATTGCGGGCAGCGGCCAAACAGGATTGGAGCAGCGCCATCGAGGCCTTGCGCGGTTGCCAGCAATTGATGGTGATCGGCCGTGGCGCCGGTTTTGCCATCGCCCAGGAAGCTGCGCTCAAGCTCAAGGAAACCTCGGCGATCCAGGCCGAAGCCTTCAGCAGCGCCGAAGTGCGCCACGGGCCGATGGCCCTGATCGACGAGAACTACCCGCTGCTGATATTCGCCCCACGCGGTGCCGAACAGCCCGGCCTGTTGAGCCTGGCCGCCGACATGCGCCAACGCGGCGCCCGCGTGCTGCTGGCTGCGCCGGACGATATCGCCGAACGCGACCTGACCCTGAGCCGCGCCGAACACCCAAGCCTGGACCCAATCCTGGCGATCCAAAGCTTTTACGTAATGGCCGCTGGCCTGGCTCAAGCCCGGGGCATGGACCCGGACCAGCCGCGCCACCTGAGCAAAGTTACCCGCACTCACTGAGTCGCGTTTTCCTGATGAGTACCGTGCCCATGTCCAACAACAATAATGAATTGACCCTAAGCGCCCCACTCAGTGGCCCGGTGCTGACCCTGGGCAACGTTCCCGACGAAGTGTTCGCCAGCGGCGCCATGGGCGACGGTATCGCCATCGACCCGCTCAACGATTGCCTGCACGCACCCTGCGACGGCGTGATCATCCACGTCGCCCGCACCGGGCATGCTGTAACCATTCGCGCCGAGAACGGTGCCGAGGTGCTGATGCACGTGGGCATCGACACGGTGGAGCTGAATGGCGAAGGCTTTGCGCTGCTGGTGAAGGAAGGCGCACGGGTGAGCAAGGGCCAGGCCCTGGTGCAGTTTGACCTGGACCGGATTGCGCGCCAGTGCAAAAGCCTGGTCAGCCTGATTATCCTGACCAATGGCGAGCGCTTCGAGCTGCGGCCGGTGGCAGGAAAAACCGTCAAGGTCGGTGAGCCGTTGCTGCACATCGTGGCGCGCTCGGCGGCAACGGCGCAGGCGGTTGTGGATAACTCGGTCACCGAAGTCCGCGCCAGCGTGCGCATTACTCACCGTGGCGGTTTGCATGCGCGCCCCGCCGCGCTGGTCCGCAAAACCGCCCAAGGGTTCAGCAGCCAGGCGCAGTTGCACTTCGCCGGCAAATCCGCGCCGTGCGACAGCCTGATTGGCTTGATGGGGCTGGGGATCGGTGAAGGCGACGAGGTGCGCGTCACCTGTCGCGGCAAGGATTGCGAGGCGGCGTTGCAGGCGTTGGTTGCCGCGCTGTCCGTGGCCGTCAGTAAAGAACACCACGCGCCGGTGGCCGTGGCTCCGCGCCGTGCGAATACCGAAGTCGGCGTGTTGCAAGGCGTATGTGCTGCACCGGGCCTGGTGTGTGGGCCGTTGTTCCGCCTTACCGGTATTGAACTGCCGGCAGACGCCGGCAACCACTCGGCCGACGAACAACTGCAACGGCTGGACACGGCCCTTGAGCAAGTGCGCGGCGAGATCCGCAACACCTTGGACCACGCCCGCCAACGCAAAAATATCGAAGAAGAAGAGATCTTCGCCGCCCACCTCGCCTTGCTGGAAGACCCGGCCCTGCTGGAAGCGGCCACCGCCGCCATCGAACACGGCAGCGCCGCCACCCACGCCTGGCGCGATGCGATCCAGGCGCAATGCGCGGTGTTGCTGGCGTTGGGCAAACCGCTGTTCGCCGAGCGCTCCAATGACCTGCGCGACTTGCAACAGCGGGTGTTGCGCGCACTGCTGGGCGAGGCCTGGCACTTCGAGTTGCCTGCCGGGGCGATTGTCAGCGCCCATGAACTGACGCCATCCGACCTGCTGCAACTGAGCACGCAACAGGCCGCCGGCATCTGCATGGCCGAAGGCGGCGCCACCTCCCACGTGGCCATTTTGGCCCGCGGCAAAGGCTTGCCTTGTGTGGTGGCGTTGGGCGCAGACGTGCTCGATGTGCCGCAAGGCCAGCGCGTGGTACTCGACGCGGTCAATGGGCGCCTGGAACTTGCGCCCAGCGACGCGCGCCACGCCGAAGTGCACCAGATTCGTGATGCACAGAAACTGCGCCGCCAGCAACAGCAAGCCCAAGCGCAGGAACCGGCGCGCACCACCGATGGCATCAGCATCGAAGTCGCCGCCAATGTCGCCTCCAGCGCCGAGGCCCAAGTGGCGTTTGAAAACGGCGCCGATGGCGTCGGCCTGTTGCGCACCGAATTCCTCTTCGTCGACCGCCGCACCGCGCCGGACGAACAGGAACAGCGCCAGGCCTATCAAGCCGTGTTGGATGCTATGGGCGACAAGGCAGTGATCATCCGCACCATCGACGTGGGCGGCGACAAGCAGCTCGACTACCTGCCACTGCCCGTGGAGGCCAACCCGGTGTTGGGCTTGCGCGGTATTCGCATGGCCCAGGTGCGCCCCGAATTGCTCGACCAGCAGCTGCGCGCGCTGCTGCAAGTCAGCCCGCTGGAACGTTGCCGCATCTTACTGCCGATGGTCAGCGAAGTGGATGAACTGCTGCAGATCCGCCAGCGCCTGGATGAGTTGTGTGCCGAGCTGGGGCTGACCCAGCGCCCGGAGCTGGGCGTGATGATCGAAGTACCCGCCGCCGCGCTGATGGCCGAGCAGCTTGCGCTGTATGCAGACTTCCTCTCCATCGGCACCAATGACCTCTCCCAGTACACCCTGGCCATGGACCGCGACCACGCAGGCCTCGCCGCACGGGTCGATGCCTTACACCCGGCGCTGCTGCGGTTGATCGCACAGACCTGCGCCGGTGCGGCTAAACATGGGCGTTGGGTGGGTGTTTGCGGCGCCCTCGCGTCCGACCCGTTGGCCACGCCAGTGCTGATCGGCCTGGGCGTCAGCGAGCTGTCGGTGAGCCCGCCGCAAATTGGAGAAATCAAGGACCGCGTCCGCCACCTGGACGCGGCTCAATGCCGGCAACTCGGCCTGGGCCTGCTCGACCTGAGCAGCGCGAAGGCGGTTCGCCAAGCCTGTCAACACCACTGGCCGCTGAGCTGACAACAACAAGAAAAAGGGAGACACGCCATGTACCAACATTTTATCGAAGGCTTACAACGCCTGGGCCGCGCGCTGATGCTGCCGATCGCGATCCTGCCGATCGCCGGCCTCTTGCTGCGCCTGGGCGACACCGACTTGCTCAACATCGCGGTGATGCACGACGCCGGGCAAGCGATCTTCGCCAACCTGGCGTTGATCTTCGCCATCGGTATCGCCGTGGGGTTTGCCCGCGACAATAACGGCACGGCAGGGTTGGCCGGGGCGATTGGTTACCTGGTGATGGTCTCCACGCTCAAGGTAATGGACACCAGCATCAACATGGGCATGCTCGCGGGTATCGCCAGCGGCTTGATGGCCGGTGGGCTGTACAACCGCTTCAAGGACATCAAGCTGCCGGAGTACCTCGCTTTCTTTGGCGGGCGACGGTTTGTGCCGATCGTCACCGGCTTTTCGGCGGTGGCCCTGGGTGTGATCTTCGGCCTGATCTGGCCGCCGATCCAGCACGGCATCAACAGCTTCGGTGTGCTGCTGATGGAAAGCGGCAGCTTCGGCGCCTTCGTGTTCGGCGTGTTCAACCGCCTGCTGATCGTCACCGGCCTGCACCATATCCTCAACAACATGGCGTGGTTCGTGTTCGGCACCTTCACCGACCCGGCGACCGGCGCCGTGGTGACTGGCGACCTGACCCGCTACTTCGCCGGCGACCCCAAAGGTGGCCAGTTCATGACCGGCATGTTCCCGGTGATGCTGTTCGGCTTGCCCGCCGCGTGCCTGGCGATGTACCGCAACGCCCTGCCGGAACGCCGCAAAGTCATGGGCGGGATTTTCCTGTCGATGGCGCTGACCTCGTTTTTGACCGGCGTGACGGAGCCGATTGAGTTCGCGTTCATGTTCCTTGCGCCGTTTTTGTACCTGATTCACGCGGTGCTTACCGGCCTGTCGATGGCCGTGACCAATATGCTCAACATCCACCTCGGTTTTACCTTCTCCGGTGGCTTTATCGACATGGTGCTGGGCTGGGGCAAGTCCACCAACGGTTGGCTGGTGTTCCCCGTCGGCTTGGCTTACGCGCTGATCTACTACAGCGTGTTCAACTACTGCATCCGCCGCTTCAACCTCAAGACGCCTGGGCGTGAAGACATCCAGGTGGTGCAGGCCGAGGCGATGAGTGATAACCAGCGGGCCAGTGCATATATCCGTGCGCTGGGCGGTGCGGCTAACTTGCTGAGTGTCGGCGCCTGTACCACGCGCCTGCGGTTGGACATGGTGGATCGCAACAAGGCGGTAGATGCAGAGCTTAAAGCCCTCGGCGCCATGGCCGTGGTACGGCCGGGTAATGGCGGGAGCTTGCAGGTGGTGGTCGGGCCGATGGCCGACAGCATTGCCGATGAGATCCGCCTGGCGATGCCATCGTTTGTTGCCGCTGCACCTGTGACGGTCGCGCCTGTGGATAAGCCAGTTGCAGTGAATGTGCAAGAAGCCGAGAAATGGCTGAGCGCTTTGGGTGGCCGAGGGAATGTACGGCAACTGGACGCCGTGGCGATGACCCGGCTGCGGGTGGAGTTGGGGGATGATTCGGTGTTGTCAGAAGCTGAACTCACGGCGCTGGGCTGCCAGGGTGTGAGCCAGCTGGACAGCGGTGTTTGGCACCTGTTGATTGGTGACAAGGCATCGGGGTTGGGTGAGGCGCTGGAGCGGTTGGTCAGTGGCCGTGAGGTCGGCGTCAGGGCGTAAATCATCACGGCCTGAAGTGGCGTCATCGCAGGCAAGCCAGCTCCCACATTTTGATCCGTGCCCGACTTGGCAATGTGAAGTGCGCCCCAAAAGTTGGACAGCTAATGGTTAGGCTACCGCGGACCGGGTTCTGTAAGCCACAGGGCTCAGTCCGCCAAGCTTCGTTTTGATTCGCTTATGGTTGTAGTAATGGATGTACTTATCCGAGCACTGCCTGCGATCCACTGGTTTTTCTTCATGTAGGAACACCTTCTCGACTGGGTCTAAGCCCGAGACATCCACGCGGCCGCCGATGCGGATGCGCTGTCTCGAAGCACCTGCGCGGCACACTACCGTCGCTGGCGACTTAGCCTCTGTAGGGGGTTTCTGTTTTCCAGGCACAAAAAACCCGCTGTCCGTGAAGGCCCAGCGGGTTTCTCGTTTCACCGCCGTCGGATCAAAAATCCGCCAGCTGCCACACCTCATACGCCGGTGTCTCGTAGGGATGGCTGAGTTTCAACGCAGCTACAACCGCCACGATCAACTCATCCGCCACCACCAGCTCAACTTTCCATTCTTCCAGCACTTCAACCTGGCCGACTTGCCCGATAAACGGCTGACTGCCGTCCAATGCGCGAAATTGGCCCTGGCCCAGCACTTGCCAGGCGCAGCTGTCGTAGTGGCCGATGCGCCCGCCGCCTGCTGCGAAGACGGCGGTTTTCACCGTCTCAACAAAGCTATCGGGCACAAAGAAGCTGAGCTTGTACACCGCCTTAGTTCACCCACACGCGCGCGTTGCGGAACATGCGCATCCAGGCGCCGTCTTCGTTCCACTCTTCCGGGCGCCATGAGTTCTGCACAGCGCGGAATACACGCTCCGGGTGCGGCATCATGATGGTCACGCGGCCGTCGCGGCTGGTAAGGCCGGTGATCCCGCGCGGCGAGCCGTTCGGGTTGGCCGGGTAGCTTTCGGTGACCTTGCCGTGGTTGTCGACGAAACGCATCGACACGCAGCCGGACAGGTCAGCTTCGAGCAGGGCTTCTTCGCTTTCGAACTCGGCATGGCCTTCACCGTGGGCGATGGCGATTGGCATGCGCGAACCGGCCATGCCTTGCAGGAAGATCGAGTTGGATTCCTGCACCTGCACCATGGCGACACGGGCTTCGAACTGCTCGGAACGGTTACGCACAAAGTGCGGCCAGAACTCGCTGCCTGGGATCAGTTCGCTGAGGTTGGACATCATCTGGCAACCGTTGCACACACCCAGGGTGAAGCTGTCGTTGCGCTCGAAGAAACCTTGGAACGCATCACGGGCACGGCTGTTAAACAGGGCCGACTTGGCCCAGCCTTCACCGGCACCCAGCACGTCGCCGTAGGAGAAACCGCCGCAGGCCACCAGGCCTTTGAACTCGTTGAGGTCAACGCGACCGGCGAGGATATCGCTCATGTGCACGTCGATCGCATTAAAGCCGGCACGGTCGAACGCAGCCGCCATTTCCACCTGGCCGTTGACGCCCTGCTCACGCAGTACCGCCACTTGTGGGCGAATGCCTTTTTTGATGTAAGGCGCGGCGATGTCCTGGTTGACGTCGAAGCTGAGCTTGGTGCTCAGGCCCGGGTTGTCTTCTTCCAGGATCACGTCGAATTCCTGCTCGGCGCAGTCGGCGTTGTCACGCAGGCGTTGGATCTGGTAGCTGGTCTCAGCCCACTGGCGCTGCAGCAAGCGGCGCTGGCCGGCAAACACCGTATCGCCATTAAAGGAGATATTGATTTCACCGTTGTTGATCGGCTGGCCGATCACCGCCACGCAGTCGTCCAGGCCAGCAGCGCTGAACTGTGCGAGTACGTCTGGGGTAGCGTCCTGACGAACCTGGATCACGGCGCCCAACTCTTCGTTGAACAGGATGCCGTTGATTTCGCGAGCATCCTCGGCAACGCTGTCGAGCACGATGTTCAGGCCGCAGTGACCGGCAAACGCCATCTCTACAACGCTGGTCAGCAAGCCGCCATCGGAACGGTCGTGGTATGCCAGCAGGTGGCCGTCGGCATTCAGGCCCTGGATCACGGCGAAGAAGGCTTTCAGGTCTTCGGCGTCATCCACGTCCGGCGCGTGCTTGCCGAGCTTGCCGTGGGTTTGCGCGAGGATCGAGGCGCCCATGCGGTTCTGGCCACGGCCCAGGTCGATCAGGATCAGATCGGTGGTGCCCTTGTCCATGCGCAGTTGCGGGGTCAGGGTCTGGCGAATGTCAGTGACCGGTGCGAAACCGGTGACGATCAGCGACAGCGGCGAGGTAACGCTCTTGTCGGTGCCGTCTTCGTTCCAACGGGTGGCCATGGACATCGAGTCCTTGCCCACCGGAATGGTGATGCCCAGTTCCGGGCACAGTTCCATGCCGACAGCCTTGACGGTGTCGTACAGGCGCGCGTCTTCACCCGGGTGGCCGGCAGCGGACATCCAGTTAGCCGACAGTTTGATGTCGGACAGCTTGCCGATGCGCGACGCGGCGATGTTAGTGAGCGTTTCACCAATGGCCATGCGGCCCGACGCCGGAGCGTCCAGCAGGGCCAGCGGCGTGCGCTCGCCCATCGCCATGGCTTCACCGGTGTACACATCGAAGCTGGTGGCGGTGACGGCAACGTCGGCCACCGGCACTTGCCATGGGCCAACCATTTGGTCACGGGCAACCAGGCCGGTGATGGTGCGGTCGCCGATGGTGATCAGGAAGCTTTTGCTGGCAACCGCCGGGTGGTGCAGCACGCGTTCGATGCTGTCGGCCAATTCCAGTGCGCTTGGGTCGAAATCATCGCCCAGCTCGGCTTCACGTACCGCCGAACGGTGCATGCGCGGGGCTTTGCCCAGCAGCACTTCCAGTGGCATGTCGACCGGGCTGTTGCCGTAGTGGCTGTCGGTAACCGTCAGCTGCGGCTCAGCCGTGGCTTCGCCAACCACGGCAAACGGGCAACGCTCGCGTTCGCAGATGGCCTGGAAGCGCGCGAAGTCTTCAGGGCCAACGGCCAGAACGTAGCGTTCCTGGGATTCGTTACTCCAGATCTCGTGCGGGGCCATGCCCGGCTCGTCGTTTGGAATGTTGCGCAGTTCGAAACGACCACCGCGCTCGCCATCGTTGACCAGTTCCGGGAAGGCGTTGGACAAACCACCCGCGCCGACGTCGTGGATGAAGCTGATCGGGTTCTTGTCACCCAACTGCCAGCAACGGTCGATAACTTCCTGGCAACGGCGTTCCATTTCAGGGTTTTCGCGCTGTACGGAAGCGAAGTCCAGGTCAGCCGAGCTGGTGCCGGTGGCCATGGAAGAGGCTGCGCCGCCGCCCAGGCCGATCAACATCGCCGGGCCGCCGAGCACAATCAGCTTGGAGCCGACCAGAATCTCGCCTTTCTTGACGTGTTCTTCACGGATGTTGCCCATGCCGCCGGCCAACATGATCGGCTTATGGTAGCCGCGCACTTCATCGCCACGCGGGGTGGTGATGGATTGTTCAAAGGTACGGAAATAGCCGGTCAGCGCCGGGCGGCCGAACTCATTGTTGAACGCGGCGCCGCCCAGCGGGCCTTCGATCATGATGTCCAGCGCGGTAACGATGCGCTCAGGCTTGCCGTACGGCACTTCCCACGGCTGTTCAAAGCCCGGGATCTGCAGGTTGGACACGGTGAAACCGGTCAGGCCAGCCTTTGGCTTGGCGCCACGGCCGGTCGCACCTTCGTCGCGGATCTCACCGCCGGAACCGGTGGCTGCGCCCGGGAACGGGGCAATCGCGGTCGGGTGGTTGTGGGTTTCAACCTTCATCAGGATGTGCACCGGCTCCTGCACCGCGCCGTACTGGCGGGTTTCAGGGTCCGGGAAGAAACGGCCGGCGACGGAGCCGACGATCACCGAGGCGTTGTCTTTATAAGCCGACAGAACGCCTTCGCTGTGCATCACGTAGGTGTTCTTGATCATGCCAAACAGGCTTTTTTCCTGGCTCTGGCCGTCGATATCCCAACTGGCGTTGAAGATCTTGTGACGGCAGTGCTCGGAGTTGGCCTGCGCAAACATCATAAGCTCGATGTCATGCGGGTTGCGCGCAAGGCCGGTGAAGGCGTTGACCAGGTAGTCGATCTCGTCTTCAGCCAGGGCCAGGCCCAGTTCGGTGTTGGCCTTCTCGAGGGCGGCGCGGCCACCGCCAAGCACATCAATCGCGGTCAGCGGTTTGGGCTCGGCATGGCTGAACAGGCCGGCAGCCTGTTCCAGCTGGCTGACGATGATCTGGGTCATGCGGTCGTGCAGGCTGCTGGCGATCAGCTCGGCTTCGGCATCGCTGAACTGGCCAGCGACGTAGAAAGCGATACCGCGCTCCAGGCGCTGGATTTTTTCCAGGCCACAGTTGCGGGCGATATCACTGGCCTTGCTCGACCAGGGCGAGATGGTGCCGAACCGTGGCAGAACCAGGAACAAGCGGCCGTTAGGCTCTTGAACGGGAACGCTTGGGCCGTACTTCAGAAGGCGTGCCAGCACTTGCTGTTCGTCGGCGGTCAACACGCCGGTAACGTCGGCGAAGTGAGCAAATTCAGCATACAAGCCTGTAACCGCTGGAACCTTTTGGCTCAGTTGCTCAAGGAGTTTGCTGTGGCGAAAGGCAGAAAGGGCAGGAGCGCCGCGCAGGATCAACATCTTCGGGACAGCCTCGGGAAGGGGTGTGCTTTGAGGCCGTGCATTCTAGCGTAAACCGTCGCCAACGGCACCCGAAACGGCACGGCTGGCCGCTGCCGAACGTCAGTTGGCAGGGTTTGCACGGTATCGGGGCGTTTTCCAAGGGTTGGCGCGCAGTTATTTTAACCGTCATAAACCCTCGCCAACCCGCGTTTCTGCGGGCTGCAGCCCAGTTTTGAGGGTGCTAGCAGACAAGTCCCCTGCTGTCGAGATATGGCGCCGTGGGCCGTTTGCGTATACTGCGCAGATGTTCTCCCCTACTGCTTTGCGCCCGCGATGCGCCAAATGGCTTATCGCAACCGGACTCTTCCTGATGCTCAGCGCCTGTGTTGATAAACCCAGCACGCTCGAGCGAATCAAGGAGGATGGCGTATTGCGGGTGATTACCCGGAACAGCCCCGCTACTTATTTCCAGGACCGCAACGGTGAAACCGGTTTCGAATACGAACTGGTCAAGCGCTTTGCCGACGACCTGGGCGTTAAGCTGGAGATCGAGACGGCCGACAACCTCGATGACCTGTTCGGCCAATTGGGTAAACCCAACGGCCCGGTTCTGGCTGCCGCCGGCCTGGTCAGCAGCGAGCAGCGCAAGCAGCAGGTGCGTTTCTCCCATCCTTACCTGGAAGTGACCCCGCAGATCATCTACCGCAATGGCCAGTCCCGGCCTACTGCTCCGGCAGACTTGGTGGGCAAGAAGATCATGGTGCTCAAGGGCAGCATCCACGCCGAGCAATTGGCGGCGCTTAAAAAGCAGAACCCTGCGATTGAATACGAAGAATCCGACGCCGTTGAGGTGGTCGACCTACTGCGCATGGTCGACGAGGGTCAAATCGACCTGACCCTAGTGGACTCCAACGAAGTCGCGATGAACCAGGTGTACTTCCCCAACGTGCGCGTGGCCTTCGACCTCGGCAATGCCAGCAATCAGAGCTGGGCCGTGGCGGCCGGTGACGACAACAGCCTGCTCAACGAGATCAACAGCTACCTGGACAAGGTCGAGAAGAACGGCACCCTGCAGCGCCTTAAAGACCGCTATTACGGGCACGTGGATGTACTCGGTTATGTCGGCGCCTACACCTTTGCCCAGCACTTGCAGCAACGCTTGCCCAAATACGAGAAGGACTTCCGGGCCTACGCCAAGAAAGAAAAAGTCGATTGGCGCCTATTAGCAGCCATCGGCTATCAGGAATCGCTGTGGCAACCGACCGTCACCTCCAAGACCGGCGTGCGCGGCCTGATGATGCTGACCCAGAACACCGCCCAGGCGATGGGCGTGTCCAACCGCCTGGATGCTAAGCAAAGCATCATGGGCGGCGCCAAATACCTGGCCAAGATCAAGGATGAGCTGGACGATAGCATCGCCGAGCCGGATCGCACCTGGTTCGCCCTCGCCGCCTACAACGTCGGCACCGGCCATCTGGAAGACGCACGCACGTTGGCGAAGAAGGATGGCCTGAACCCGAACAAGTGGCTAGACGTTAAGAAGATGTTGCCGCGCCTGTCGCAGAAGCAGTGGTACAGCAAGACCCGTTACGGCTATGCGCGCGGCGGCGAGCCGGTGCACTTTGTGGCGAACATCCGGCGTTACTACGACATCCTCACCTGGGTGACCCAGCCGCAGCTGGAAGGCAACCAGGTGGTCGAAGGCAACTTGCATGTGCCGGGTGTGGATAAGACCAAGCCGCCGGAAGATAACCCGAAGCTGTAGCGCTCTCCCAAACATCACAAAACTAATGTGGGAGCGGGCTTGCTCGCGAAAGCGGTGGGTCAGTCGATACATCTGGTGACTAACACTCCCTCTTCGCGAGCAAGCCCGCTCCCACATTTAGATCTGCTCTTGGCTTAGAGACCGGTGATCAAATGAACGACCCCACCGGTCAATACCATCACACCCGGCACACCCGCCGCCTTGAGTCCCGGTTCATCCAACCGCCCCGCATCCTGCAATTGCACACGCACCCGCGTCAGCGCCACGCGTTGTTGTGACTTGAGGTTATCCGCGCCGCCCAATGCCTTCAGTACATCGGCCGACAACAGACTCGGGGTCGCCGTCCCCGCCGTCTCGGCAATCAAGTCCGGGGTCAGGGCTTTCCAGAACGCCCGCTGCAATTTCTCGAACATGCTCAGTGCTCCACAACAGGTGAGGTTTCAACAGTGGCCGCGTGGTACAGGCGCAGGGCCTCGCGTACTTGGGCGGCTTCTTCCAAGCCCAGCACCTGGCGGGCGATGCTCTGGCAGTCGGCCAGGTCCAGCTCGCGCACGGTGGCCTTGATGGTCGGGATCAGCGGCACGCTGACCGACAATTCATCCACGCCGAGCCCGATCAACACCGGCACCGCCAGCGCTTCGGACGCCAGCGCACCACACACACCGACCCACTTGCCATGGGCATGCGCGGCCTTGACGGTGGTGGCAATCAGGCGCAGTACCGACGGGTGAAAGCTGTCGGCCTGGCTCGCCAAACGTGGATGGTCACGGTCCATGGCCAGGGTGTATTGGGTCAGGTCATTGGTGCCAATGGAGAAGAAATCCACATGCGGGGCAAAAACGTCGGCCATCAGCGCCGCAGACGGCACCTCGATCATGATCCCCAGCTTTGGCAGTTCCTTGAGCCCCAGCGCCAGCGCTTCCTCCTCAAGAATCTTGCGCGCCAGGTGCAGCTCCGACAACAGGCTGACCATCGGCAACATGATATGCAGCCGTGCGAAACCGGCGCTGGCGAGGATCGCGCGGAACTGTTCGCGCAGCAGCTCCGGGCGCTCCAGGCACAGCCGAATACCGCGCAAGCCGAGGAACGGGTTGGTTTCGCTTTCCATCGGTACATAGGCCAACGGCTTGTCGCCACCGACGTCCAGGGTGCGAACCACCAAATTACGCTCGGTGCCCAGGGCGCGGGCGATGGCGGTGTAAGTGCCGGCCTGCTCCTCGGGGCTGGGTGCGCGGTTGCGGTCCAGGTAGAGGAACTCCGAACGCAACAGGCCGACGCCTTCACCGCCCAAGGCCAGGGATTGCTCGACCTCCTGCAACGACGCGACGTTGGCCGTGACCTCGACGTGATGGCCGTCGCGGGTGGTGGCCGGCAAGGCGGCTTGCGCCACTTCACGCTGACGGCGCTGCATTTGCTGATAGCGGGCAGCCTGCAGTTTTTCGATTTCAGCCAGGTCCGGCACCAGGTGCAGCTCACCTTTGTCGGCGTCGAGCAGGACTTGTTTGCCATTGGCCAGCGTCAGCACGTGCACCGGCACACCGCAAATCGCCGGCAGGCCGAGCGCGCGAGCGAGGATCGCGACATGGCTGGTCGCCCCGCCGCCGACGGTGACAAACCCCAGCACCTTGCGCGTATCCAGGCTGGCGGTTTGCGACGGGGTCAGTTGCTCGGCGATCAGGATGGCCTGCTCGGGTAAATCCCATGCCCGGTCCTGGATACCGAGGATCAGTTTGAGCACGCGCTGGCCCACATCGGCCAAGTCCGCCGCACGTTCGGCGAGCAGTGCATTGCCCAGGCCCTGGAACAAGGTGGCAGTGGTCACCGTGGCCCGGTTCCAGGCAAAAGCAGCACTTTTGCCATTAGCCAACTGGGCATGGGCTTGCTCGAGCAAGGTTGGATCTTCGAGCAGTTCTTGATGGGCGCGAAAAATCTCCGCCTGGGCACTGCCGGCCGCTTTGGCTTGCAAGGCTTGCAGCGCCTCGGCGGCCGCCAACAGGCCACGCGCCAGTGCGGCACGCTCAATCGCCTCGCCACTCCCGGCTTCGGTAATGTTCAGTTCCGGCTCAGCCACTTGCACCACCTGGCCAAACGCCGAACCCGGCGACGCACACACGCCGCGCAACAAGGTGGCCGACGATACCGGCGCGACAGGTTTGACCACTTCACGCGTTTGCGCGATTGTCTCGCCACAGCCCTCGGCCAACAGCGCCACCAGCGCGTTGATTGCCGCTTCGGCATCGTCGCCGGCCGCGCTCACCTGCAAGGAATCGCCCTGCACGGTTTGCAACGCCATGATCGCCACCAAGGATTTTGCGTTGGCGCTCTGGGTTTGCTTGTGCAGGTAAATGCTCGCGCTGAACCCCTTCGCCGCCTGGGCAAACACCGCCGCAGGACGCGCGTGCAAGCCGTTGGCGTTGGGCAAGGTCAGCGGTTTGGAGAACAGTGCATCGCCCTCCTCCTCATCCACTGTTGCAGCAGCTTCGCCAGGTGACACACGCAGCAGCGGCTGGCCCACATCCACCAGAGCACCGTCCGGCGTCAGCAGCGTAAACGGCTCGCCGCTGACCACCAACATCAAGGTCAGCAAACTGCGTGCATTGAGCGCCACGTAGTCAGCATCGAATTCAATCAGCGGCTGCCCGACCTCCACCCGCTGGCCTTCCTTCACCAGCGGCGTGAAGCCCTGGCCCGCCAGGTTTACGGTGTCCAGGCCGATATGCATCAGCACCTGGACGCCGTTGTCGTCGGTAACGCTGACCGCATGACCACTGTCCTGGATACTGCTGATCACCCCGGCCAACGGCGCGCAAAGGGTCTGCGAGGTGGGATCGATGCACAGGCCGTCGCCGATCATGCGACTGGCGAACACCGGGTCGGGCACCTGATCCAGCGCCAGCAGCACACCGGACAGCGGCGCCAGCAGTTCCAGGGGTTGAGTTGTGGTCATGACTTCACCTGCTGTTTTGTTCTGTAAAAATCATAGGGCCAACAACGGTCCAATGTGGGAGCTGGCTTGCCTGCGATAGCATCGCCTCGGTGTCATACCTCGGTGTCACTGAAAAACCGAGTCGCTCGCATCGCAGGCAAGCCAGCTCCCACAGTGAGTCCGTGTTTATTTCCACCAGTATTCGACCTGCACACCCACGTTCGAGCCATGCCGCGCCGTGCCGTAGGCGCCGGTGTCGGACAACGCCGAGCCCGCCGCCAGTTCATTTGCCGCACGCTTGGCCGCTTCGTTCCAGGTTGCATAGGTGTAGTACAAACGCACTTCCGGCCGTGCCCAGAAATCTGGGCCTTTAGGCGACCAGGTCGGGGCAAAGGTAAATTTGCTCAGCTTGCGCGTACCGCCGGCAGCGTCGACCTGATCATGCCCAAGTTCGGTGACCAGCTTGAACTGTTCGCTGATGGCATACGCCGGGCGCACACCGATGGACATCCAGGTCTGGTCCTGGCTGCCTGGGCGAATGTCTTTCTGGTACACCGCCTCGACCTGCCCGCCGAAACGCGGGGTGATCTGCCAGTCAAAAAACTCCACGGCGCGGTAGCTTTTGCTGCTGTTATCCAGGGCCGTATTACCGGTGTAGCCCAAGCCGGTGCCGGGGCCTTCGCCGTACTGCAAGGCGAATTTGTTTTTACCGCCAAGGAAAGCTTTTTGCACATGCTGCGCCGTGATCGCCCAGCCACTGTTGGCATCACGCCCGCCGGCTTTTTCAATGTAGCTCAAGCCCAACTCGAGCTCACCGCCGGGGTTGGTCTTGAAGCCCGCGACGTTGAAGTCGTGGCGGGTGGCGTATTCCTTCTGGTACAGGTTGTCTTTGCGCGACAGGGCGTAGCTGTATTTGAGGTCGCC
Organism: Pseudomonas sp. IB20; assembly: GCF_009707325.1. Classification (NCBI taxonomy): domain Bacteria; kingdom Pseudomonadati; phylum Pseudomonadota; class Gammaproteobacteria; order Pseudomonadales; family Pseudomonadaceae; genus Pseudomonas; species Pseudomonas gelidaquae. The sequence goes on from NZ_CP046103.1 coordinate 4,225,757, forward strand.
GATTTTTACGTCCTCGACACCGCCGCCGGTGGCGCTCTGGTTCCAGTAGTAGAAGTCGGAGATATGGATGTCGTTACGTTTGTAGTAACGCCGCCCGGCCCACACCGAGCCGCCATTGAGGCTGGGCAGGTTGGACCACTGCGCATACATCTGCGGCATGCGTGCCGAGCCGTTGTCTTCGCCCTGGAATTTCAGGGCACGGTCGTACTTGTTGTACAGCGATGCCATGGCATCGACGCTGAGCACCGAGCCGTCGTCGAGGGTCAGCAGGTCCTGGCGCAATTCAAGTTCGGCGTATTGCTCGCATTCGTTGCCCAAGCGGTATTTGGATTGCGCCCCCGGCAGTTGGAAGCATTGCTGCTTGCCGCTGCCCGTTGAAGTGCCCGCGCCGCTGCGCAAGTAACCAGCAAACTCGAGGGCCTGAGCGGCAAAAGGTGCGCTAAGACATGATGCAATGAGGCCCAGCTTTATTGTTGTTTTCATGAAGCACTCCGGTATTTTTATTATGGTTTTTTCAAGCGCCCCCGCACGCTCATACGGGGGTTACAGCGGGCCTCAATCCTTGAGGTGCAGCACAAACGATTCGTAAGGTCGCAACACCACCGTGCGCGTACGCACCGGGCAGTCGGGGTAGTTGCTGATCAGCAGGCGTTGCTCGCTCGTCGCGTCGATGACGCCTTGGGGCAGTTGGATTTCGCAGGGCTTGGCATAAAAGTTATTCAGCACCAGCAAGCGCTCGCCCTGCCCTTCGCGCACGTACGCCCAAACCTGGAGATGGTCTTGTAGCAACTGGCGATAAACGCCTTCCTGGATCAGCGGCTCAAGGCGACGCAGCGCGATCAGCGCGCGGTAGTGATGCAACACCGAGTCCGGGTCATCCAGTTGGCTCTCGACGTTGATCTGCTGCGCATTCGCCGGGATGCCGATCCACGGTTCACCCGTGCTGAAACCGGCGTTGGCGTTGCTGCTCCATTGCATCGGCGTGCGGCCGTTGTCGCGGGACTTCTGCATGATCGCCGCCATGCTCGACGCCTCGGATTCACCCGCATCGCGCTTGAGACGAAAGATGTTCAGGGTCTCGACATCGCGGTACTGTTCGATTCTGTCGAAGCCCGGATTGGTCATGCCCAGCTCTTCGCCCTGGTACACATACGGCGTGCCTTGGAGGAAGTGCAGCGCGGTGGCAAGCATCTTGGCCGAGACCACACGGTGCTCGCCGTCGTCACCAAAACGCGAGACCACCCGCGGCTGGTCGTGGTTACACCAGAACAGCGCATTCCAGCCGCCACCGGCCTGCATGCCCAGTTGCCAATCGGAAAAAATCTGCTTGAGTTGCAGGAAATCGAAGTCGGCCTTCACCCACTTTTGCAGGTTCGGGTAATCCACTTTCAGGTGATGAAAGTTGAAGGTCATCGACAGCTCTTTCGACGCCGGATTGGAGTAGCGAATGCAGTGTTCCAGGCTGGTGGACGACATCTCGCCGACGTTGATCAGGTCGTGCCCCTCGAAGACTTCGCGGTGCATTTCCTGCAGGTATTCGTGCACGTTCGGGCCGTCGGTGTAGAAGCGGCGGCCGTCGGTGTTGTCTTCGGGGAAATCGGCGGGTTTGGAAATCAGGTTGATCACGTCCAAGCGGAAACCACCCACGCCTTTGTCGCGCCAGAAGCGCATCAGCTTGAACACTTCGGCGCGCACCTTGGGGTTGTCCCAATTCAGGTCGGCCTGGGTGTGGTCGAACAGGTGCAGGAAGTACTGGCCGGTTTGCGCCTCGTATTCCCAGGCCGAACCGCCGAACTTGGATTCCCAGTTATTCGGCTGGTCGCGCCAGATGTAGAAGTCGCGGTACGGGTTGTCGAGGCTGCTGCGCGCTTGCTGGAACCACTCGTGCTCGATGGAGGTGTGGTTGACCACAATGTCGAGCATCAGCTTGATGCCGCGCTTGGCCGCCTCGCTGATCAGCAGGTCGCAGTCGGCCATGGTGCCGTAGCTGGGGTCGATGGCGTAGTAGTCGCTGATGTCATAGCCGTTGTCGCGTTGCGGCGAGCGCAGGAACGGGGTGATCCACAGGCAATCCACGCCCAGCCACTTGAGGTAATCGAGCTTGTCCACGATGCCCAGCAGGTCACCGGTGGCGTTACCCGCGTGGCTATGGAAGCTTTTAGGGTAGATCTGGTAGATCACCGAGTGTTGCCAGTTTTGCATGGAGACTCCTTCAGCTTGGAATGCGATCAAATGACGGGTTGCGTTTTGCATGGAGACTCCTTCAGCTTGGAATGCGATCAAATGTGGGAGCGGGCTTGCTCGCGAAAGCGGTCGGTCAGGCGACGCGATACCCCGGCCGCACAATTTTCATGCTTAACGCACAGGTCAGAACAAACGGCACCACAATCGCAATGACCATCCCGATGACAAAAACCGGGATGTACTGCGGAAGGATTGAGATAAACGCCGGTAAGCCACCCACGCCGATGGCCGAGGCGGTCACCTTGTTCAGCGACAGGAAAATGCTGCCCAGTGCCGACCCCAACAGGGCGGCGTAGAACGGAAATTTGAAGCGCAGGTTCACGCCAAACATCGCCGGCTCAGTGATGCCGAAGTAGGCGGAAATCGCCGAGGTCGAGGCCATGCTTTTGTCCCGCGCATTGCGGGTCATGTAGAACACGCCAAGTGCGGCGCTGCCCTGGGCCAAGTTGGACATGACGATCATCGGCCAGATAAAGGTGCCGCCCTGGGTAGAGATGAGCTGCAGGTCCACAGCGAGGAACATATGGTGCATGCCGGTGATCACCAGCGGCGCGTACAGCAGGCCGAAAATCGCACCGCCGACCATGGGTGCTAGGTCAAACAAGGTGACCACGCCTTCGGTAATCAGGATGCCCAGGTGACGAGTGATCGGGCCGATGATCGCCAGTGCCAGCACGCCGGTCACGACGATGGTGGTGATCGGCACCACCAGCAGTTGAATCGCGTTAGGCACGCGGGCCCGCAGCCATTTTTCGATGACGCTCATCACATACGCCGCCATCAGGATCGGCAGGATCTGCCCCTGATAACCGACTTTTTCAATCTTGAACCAGCCGAAAATATCGAAGTACGGCAGGCTCTGGCCGTCGAGGCCGGCCACCGCCTTGCCGTAGTTCCAGGCATTGAGCAGGTCGGGGTGTACCAGCATCAGGCCGAGCACGATGCCGAGGATTTCACTGCCGCCAAACCGCTTGGCCGCCGACCAGCCCACCAGCGCCGGCAGGAACACGAACGAGGTGTTGGCCATCAGGTTGATCAGGCTCCACAGGCCATCCAGGTTCGGATACGCCTCCAGCAGCGTCTTGCCCTCGATGAACATGCCCTGGGCGCCCATCAGGTTGTTTATGCCCATCAGCAGGCCGGCGATGATCAGCGCAGGCAGGATCGGCATGAACACATCGGAAAATACGCGCACCAGACGCTGCATGGCGTTGGTCTTGTCGGCGCCCTTCTTCTTCACGTCAGCGATGGTGGCGGCGGCAAGGCCGGTCTGTTCGCGCAGGGCGGCGTAGACCTTTTCCACCTCGCCAGGGCCGATCACTACCTGGAACAGGCCGCCAGTGAAGAACGAGCCCTTGACCAGGTCGACCTGGTTCAACGCGCTGCTGTTGACCAGACTCGGGTCCTTGAGCGCCAGTCGCAGGCGGGTCACGCAGTGGGCAGCTTGCTCAAGGTTGTCGCGGCCCCCGAGGTTCTCGAGAATCTGGTGGGCAATAGTCGAATAGTCGTGGCTCATGCTTGGTTTCCACTTTAATTTTTTTATTTGGGGGCAGTCATTGGCAGCACGCCGAGGCCAAAAGTACTCGTCTGTACGAGTTAAATCAACAACTCGTCTGTACGAGTAACAAATTGTTTATATTTCTGAATTTTGAGTCAGATATTTCCCTTTCTTCCATGTGGGTCCAATGGACAAACTTCACCTCTGCCACTAAGGTTCCTGCCTTGAACTGCGCAGTCCACCTTCATCAAGTCGGGCATAGAGCCAAACCATGAGCAAATACAACCAGATCTATACGGATCTGCTTGCCAGCATCACCACCGAACGCCTGCAACGCGGCACGCGCCTTCCCTCCGAAACCGAACTGATGGATGCCTACCAAGCCAGCCGTGGCACCGTGCGTCGTGCGATCGAGCAGTTGCAGGAACGTGGGTTTGCGCAAAAAATCCACGGCAAGGGCACCTTTGTGTTGTCGCCCAACCCCATCGAGTTCCAGTTGGGCGGCATCGTTAGCTTCCACGAAACCCATGCCGACCTGGGCGATGACGTACGCACTGAAGTCGTCGATTTCAGCCAATTCCCGCTTGAAGGCTCGCTGCTGCAACACATCGAAGCCGAACCCGGCACCCTGATCACCCGCATCAAACGGGTACGGCGCATCGGCGGCAAACGGGTGATCCTCGACATCAACCACTTCGTCGCCGAGCTGATCCCAGGCCTTGACCGCGACATCGCCGAGCAGTCGATCTACGCGTTTATCGAGCAAACGCTGCAGCTGCACATCAGCTTCGCCCAACGTACCATCGAAGCCCTGCCGCGCAGCAAAGACGACCAGGCACACCTGGACCTCGATGGCCAAAGCCATGTGATCGTGGTGAGCAACCAGACGTTTTTGCAGGATGGGCGGCAGTTCGAGTACACCGAATCACGGCATACGTTGGATAAGTTTTACTTTTCGGACATCGCGCGGCGCTGAGGCGAAAAAGGGCAAACACCGTGAATATCCCCAGCAAGTGGCGCGAACAGTTCCCGCAGGCGCTGATTGAGCAACAAGCCATCGGCGAATCGCGGGCGGACGTGTTTCGGCTGCACCAGGACGGTGGAGCAGACCTGTTCCTGAAGGCTGAGCCTGTGGGCGAATTCGGCGAACTTGCGCACGAACATGAAAGACTCGTAAGATAACATTGACCTGTGCAAGGAAGGCCGCATCGGAGAATCACCGGTGTGCGAAGGCCGCCGGTAATCCGTTAGGATTGAGCGATCTATGCGGACTGTATGGCACCGCAGGGATGTCGGCGATAGCAGCGCTGGGCAGTTGCGCCTTCTCGACCGCCAGCATCGGCGAGCCAGGGGAGCCCCAAAAAGCCAAAAGCCCGCAATTACGCGGGCTCCAGGGCATTTCTTGCTAGATAGTGCCGGGCAATGCCGGACGTCCCATCATTCCCACTCAATCGTCGCCGGCGGCTTGCTCGACACGTCATAAGTAACGCGCGAAATACCTTCGATCTCATTGATGATACGGCCGCTGACAGTTTCCAGCAGCTCATACGGCAGGTGCGCCCAACGCGCGGTCATGAAGTCGATGGTTTCCACCGCACGCAGGGCCACAACCCAGGCGTAACGACGGCCATCGCCTACAACGCCAACCGATTTCACCGGCTGGAACACCACGAAGGCTTGGCTGACTTTGTGGTACCAGTCGGCTTTGCGCAGTTCTTCGATGAAGATGTGGTCGGCGCGACGCAGCAGGTCGGCGTATTCCTTCTTCACTTCACCCAGGATACGCACGCCCAGGCCCGGGCCTGGGAATGGGTGGCGGTAGACCATGTCGTACGGCAGGCCGAGTTCCAGGCCCAGACGGCGGACTTCGTCCTTGAACAGTTCACGCAGCGGTTCTACCAGCTTGAGGTTCATTTCCTCAGGCAGGCCACCCACGTTGTGGTGGGACTTGATCACGTGGGCCTTGCCGCTCTTGGCGCCGGCCGACTCAATCACGTCGGGGTAGATGGTGCCCTGGGCGAGGTACTTGATGTTGTCCAGGTGTTTGGCCTGGGCATCGAATACGTCGATGAAGGTGCGGCCGATGATCTTGCGCTTCTTCTCTGGGTCGGACTCGCCGGCCAGGTTGTTCAAGAACTGATCTTCAGCGTTGGCGCGGATCACCTTGACGCCCATGTTCTCGGCGAACATGGCCATCACTTGCTCGCCTTCGTGCAGGCGCAGCAGGCCGTTGTCGACGAAGACGCAGGTCAGTTGGTCGCCGATGGCTTTGTGCAGCAGCGCGGCAACCACGGAGGAGTCAACGCCGCCGGACAGGCCGAGCAGCACGTTGTCGGTGCCGACTTGGGCACGCACGTTGGCGATGGCGTCTTCAGCGATTTTCGATGGGGTCCACAGCGCTTCGCACTGGCAGATGTCGAGGATGAAGCGCGACAGGATGCGCCCGCCTTGCTTGGTGTGGGTCACTTCCGGGTGGAACTGCACGCCGTAGTAGCCGCGCTCGTCGTTGAACATGCCGGCGATCGGGCAGCTCGGGGTGCTGGCCAGGATGTGGAAGTCTTCCGGCATCTTGGTGACCTTGTCACCGTGGCTCATCCACACGTCGAGGCCGAACAGGCCGTCGGCGTCGATGTGGTCTTCGATGCCATCCAGCAGGCGGCTCTTGCCGACCACGTCGACACGGGCGTAACCGAATTCACGCAGTTCGGAACCTTCAACCTTGCCGCCCAGTTGCTCGGCCATGGTCTGCATACCGTAGCAGATACCGAAGACGGGCACGCCCAGGTCAAATACGGCTTGCGGGCAGCGCGGGCTGTTGGCTTCGTGCACGGACTCAGGGCCACCGGCGAGGATGACGCCTTTAGGTGCGAATTCGCGGATCGCTTCGTCATCCATGTCGAACGGATGCAGTTCGCAGTACACGCCGATTTCACGCACGCGGCGGGCGATCAGTTGGGTGTACTGGGAACCGAAGTCGAGGATCAGGATGCGGTGGGCGTGAATGTCGAGGGCCATGAAGTCAGTCTCGTCTAATGAATCAGAAACAACTCGGGGCTGAATAACAGCCGTAATGAATCAGAAACAACTCGGGGCTGAATAAAACAGCCCCGGTTACTTAACGTTTTGCTGGAAGCCTCAACCTACGCGGTAGTTTGGCGCTTCCTTGGTGATCTGCACGTCGTGGACATGGGACTCAGCCATGCCAGCGCCGGTGATCCGCACGAACTCTGGCTTGGTGCGCATTTCTTCGATGTCGGCGCTGCCGGTGTAACCCATCGAGGAACGCAGGCCGCCCATCAGTTGATGGATGATCGCGCTCAGGGTGCCTTTGTACGGCACACGGCCTTCAATGCCTTCCGGTACGAGCTTCTCGGCGCCTGCCGAGGAGTCCTGGAAGTAACGATCGGAGGAACCTTGCGCCTGGGACATGGCGCCCAGCGAACCCATGCCACGGTAAGCCTTGTACGAACGGCCCTGGAACAGTTCGATCTCGCCCGGCGCTTCTTCAGTACCGGCGAACATCGAGCCCATCATCACGCAGGAAGCACCGGCTACGATGGCCTTGGACAGGTCACCGGAGAAACGGATGCCGCCGTCGGCGATCAACGGTACGCCCGTGCCTTCAAGGGCAGCGGCGACGTTGGCGATGGCGCTGATTTGCGGCACGCCCACACCGGCGACGATGCGCGTGGTGCAGATCGAGCCAGGGCCGATACCGACCTTGACCGCATCGGCGCCGGCTTCGGCCAGGGCCTTGGCGGCTGCGCCGGTGGCAATGTTGCCGCCGATCACCTGGACGTCAGGGAAGTTCTGTTTGACCCAGCGAACGCGCTCGATCACGCCTTTGGAGTGACCGTGGGCGGTGTCGACCACCACCACGTCAACACCGGCAGCAACCAAGGCCGCCACGCGGTCACCGGTGTCTTTACCGGTACCCACAGCGGCGCCAACGCGCAGACGACCTTGGTCATCCTTGCTGGCCAACGGGTAGGCCTTGGCTTTTTCGATGTCGTTGACGGTCATCATGCCTTTGAGGGCGAATTTGTCGTCGACGATCAGCACGCGTTCGATGCGGTGCTTGTGCAGCAACTCACGAGCGTCGTCCTTGTCAGCACCTTCGCGGACAGTGACGAGGCGCTCTTTAGGCGTCATCACTTCGCGGACGGTGACTTCAAGACGGTTCTCGAAACGCACATCACGGGAAGTGACGATGCCGACCAAGTCGCCATCGTGCAGTACCGGAACGCCGGAGATATTGTGCAGGCTGGTCAGTTCGAACAGGTCACGCACGGTGGCGTCGGCTTCGATGGTGATTGGATCTTTCACCACACCGGCTTCGTAACGCTTGACCTTGCGCACTTCGGCAGCTTGCTGCTCGATGGTCATGTTCTTGTGGATGATGCCGATGCCGCCTTCCTGAGCCATGGCAATTGCCAAACGGGCTTCGGTGACGGTGTCCATGGCAGCAGAAACCAGGGGAATATTCAGCTCGATGCCACGGGTTAGGCGGGTCTTGAGACTGACTTCGTTAGGAAGCACCTCGGAATAACCGGGCACTAGGAGAATGTCGTCGAATGTCAGAGCTTCTTGGCTGATACGCAGCATCGCGGGGGCTCCCGAGCGGGAAAATGGAAGCGCGCCATTATATACATGCACCCTGTCAGGCTCAATGTAAAACTCTGACAAACTTGGTAATACTGAGGGTAGCTCGACTTTGACCCAACTCATCTTCTGGTCCAGCCAGTCGGCGAATTCATCGATAAAGCTCTGCTTGAAGCCCGCCTCCGCCCAGTTGTTGAAGATGAACCCCAGGTTGGAAAACCCGCATTCCTGCAGAAATAGAAACCCGTTGATGTCATCTTCATGCCCACACAGCGGGCAGGTGAAGTTGTCGGTGTGGCCGGGCATCCAGTCTTCCAGGCTTTCGAACAACGCCTCGCCGACCTCTTTAAGGCATTCCGGGCAGCCGGCTTCTTCGAGAAAGCCTTTGGCCGGCGTGTAGATGCAGCGCTTGTAGATGATCTCCAGGCCATTGATCGGCTCGTTGAACGGCAGCGCTTCGGGGTGCAGCACCACCGCGCGGGCGCCATCGGCCAGGGCGTAGGCCATGCGGTTGCCGGTGCGCCCGCACGTGGTCAGCTCTTCCTTGATGATGTTCTTGCGCACCAGCCAACGCACGATCGCCCGGGCGCGGGGTTCGTGGACGGGCAAGGTGGAGATTTTCGGGACAAGGATGCTTTGGGAGTTCATGAGGCCTGGGAGTCCTGCGGTGTGGCTTCTGGCCTCATCGCGGGCAAGCCCGGCTCCCACATTGGAATGCGATCAACTGTGGGAGCCGGGCTTGCCCGCGATGAGGCCCTAGAGCCCGGCAGCTTAATCCCTGACACCCACAGGTCAAGTACTCAAGTAACGGGCGATCAACGCAATACCGCTGGCCAACACCAACCACGTCACCAACCGCACAAAGGCTTCACGCGTCATGCGCATCGTCAGCCTGCGCCCGCACCACAGCCCCAAGGCCATCGCCGGTAACAGGCACAGCGCCAACATCAACAGCGGCAAATCAGCGTACACCCCGGCAATCAGGAACAAGCTCAAGCGCACCACCGTGCTGCAACTGATCAACGCGCTTTGCGTGGCCCGCGCCGCGTCCTTGGGCAAACGACTGTTCAGGTAGATCGCATATAAAAAGCCGCCACTGCCAAACAACGCACCAAACAACCCGCCCACGGTGCCCATGGGAATCGACCAGCGGGCCGCCAGCTGCGTCGGCCGGGCTTTCACCGCCAGGCTGTAAATCGCATAGGCGCTGATAAACAGCCCCATCAATAGCAGCAACAGGTCCGAATGCAGGTTGAGCAAGAAGATCACACCGAGTGTGCAACCGATTGCCATGCACGGCAGCAATCGCAGCAGCTCCGGCGTGTTCACGTTCCGCCGTGATTGCAGCAGGTTGCCAAAGGCCGCGACGAAATCCAGCAGCACCAGCAGCGGGATGATTTTCGACAACGGCATAAACACAATCAGGATCGGCCCGGCGACCAGCGCCGTACCAAAGCCTGCGATACCGAACACGATATAGGCGACGACAATGCCGACGCCGATCACCAGCCAATCAACGCCGCCAAACGACCACTGGCTCATCAGCTCAACCGGGTTCATGGGCACTTCCTTGAAAGAGTTAGCCCCCACTTTAGCCATCGTCGAGTGTTGCGACTAATATCTTCAAAGCCCTCCACCTATCTCGAAAAGGCATGACGCGTGATCTCCACCCGCCAACTGCGCTACTTCGTCGAAATCGCCGACAGTGGCAGCTTCAGCGCCGCCGCCGAACGTCTGTTTGTGGCGCAATCGGCCCTGAGCCGACAGATCAAAGAGCTGGAAACCCAACTGCAAACCCCGCTGTTCGAACGCACCGCGCGCCAACCACGGCTGACGGCGGCTGGTGAAGCCTTCTACCCACGGGCGCGCAACCTGTTGGGCGAGTTGCTCAAGGCCAGCGAAATGGCCACACAGGTGGGCAACGGTCAGTTGGGCACGCTGCGCCTGAGCCATTCGAGCACCGTGCCGATGAGCGGCCCCTTGCTGCAAGGCATCAGCAACTGGCTGAAGCGTTGCCCTGGCGTGTCGATGGACATCGTCCAACTTTCCTCCGAAGCGCAGTTGGAGGAAATCGCCGACGGCCGCCTCGAAGTCGGGCTGTTGCGCCTGCCGGTGTTGCGCCAGCGCGAAGGCGTGCGAGTGGTGCCTTTATACAGCGAACAACTGTTGCTGGCGGTGCCGCCTGATCACGCGCTGGCGCGCAGCACTGCGCCGGTGGCATTGGCGCAACTCAAGGACGAAGCATTTATCTCGATCCCCCATCCCCAACGCGGCGGCCTGAGTTATCTGTCAGCCGAGTTGTGCATGCGCGCAGGATTTTTCCCCAAGGCGGCACGGGTGATGTCGCGCAAAACCAGGCAGTTGCAACTGATCCAGGCCGGCTTCGGTATTGCCTTGTTACCAAAATCCATGCAGGACATCGCCCCCGCCAACCTGCACTTTTTACCCCTGGCCGACCCGGACAGCCTCAGCACCGTGGCCCTGGCCTGCGCGCAGACGCCGAGCGCGCTGGTCGAGCAATTCTGCCAAACCTTGCACGAATGCCTATAAACTGCCGCCCATGATTAAAGATCCTTTTGCCCGTCTGGGCCTGGACCGCGAAGTCCTGACTGTCAGCCAGCTCAACGGCCGCGCGCGGGTGTTGCTGGAAGACGTGTTCACCAATATCTGGGTCGAAGGCGAGATCTCCAACCTCGCCCGCCCGGCCTCCGGCCACGTGTATTTCACCCTCAAGGACAGCGGCGCCCAGGTACGTTGCGCGTTGTTTCGCAACAATGCCGCCAGGGTGCGCCAGGCGTTGAAAGATGGCCTGGCGGTGAAGGTGCGCGGCAAGGTCTCGCTGTTCGAGGGCCGGGGCGACTACCAGTTGATCCTCGACACCGTGGAGCCTGCCGGTGATGGTGCGCTGCGCCTGGCCTTCGATGCCTTGAAGGAAAAGCTCAGCGCTGAAGGCCTGTTCAGTGCCGAACGCAAGGTGCCGCTGCCGGCGCACCCGCAGAAGATCGGCATTATCAGTTCGCCTACCGGTGCGGTGATCCGCGACATCATCAGCGTGTTCCGCCGCCGTGCGCCGCAGGTGCAATTGACGTTGATCCCCACCGCCGTGCAAGGCCGCGAAGCGATCCCGCAGATTGTGCGCGCACTGAAACTGGCCGACGCGCGCGGCTTCGACGCGTTGATCCTGGCCCGTGGCGGCGGCTCGTTGGAAGACCTGTGGTGCTTCAACGAAGAAGCCGTGGCCCGCGCGGTGGATGCTTGCGTTACGCCCATCGTCAGCGCCGTCGGCCATGAGACCGATGTGTCGATCACGGACTTTGTCGCAGACGTGCGCGCACCGACGCCCTCGGCCGCCGCGGAATTGCTCGCGCCGGACGCCAGCAATCTGGTGCGCCAGGTCGAAAGCCTGCATCGCCGCTTAGTCCTGTTGATGCGCAATCGGTTGAGCCACGACCGTCTGCGCCTGGAAGGCATGGCCCGCCGCCTGCGCCACCCTGGCGAACGGCTGCGCCAGCAGGCCCAGCGCCTGGATGACCTGGACATGCGCATGCGCCGCGCCTTCGAGCGCAGCCTCAATACCCGCCGCGAACGCCTGATTCGCCTGGAAACCCGCCTCGCCGGCCAACACCCGGGCCGCCAACTGGCCCTGCTGCGCCAACGCCTGGACAGCCTCGCCGAACGCCTGCCGCGTGCCATGCGCGAAGGTCTCAAGGCGCGGCGCCTGCAACTGCAAAGCCAGGTGCAGACGCTGCAAGTGGTCAGCCCACTGGCGACCCTCGGCCGTGGCTACAGCATTTTGCTGGACGACCGCGGCCAGGCGATTCGCAATGCCGCGCAAACCCACACCGGCCAGCGCCTGACCGCGCGCCTCGGTGAAGGCCAATTGCAGGTGCGGGTGGAAGACAACCACCTGACACCCGTCACCCTTTCGTTATTGGATTGATTGATGCCTCGTCTATTTAGCCTGCTGATGCTGTTGTGCCTCACCGTCAATGCCCACGCCGACAGCTACATCACTCGGCTGCTGAACAAGCCGGTGCCCGGTGGCGTTGCAGTGGTCGACCTGGGTGCTTCGGCAACGGCGCCGAAAGCGACCTACCAAAACCGACCGGTATTGGTGGTCAAGGAACAGAACAACTGGCTGGCGATCGTCGGGATTCCGCTTGCGGTTAAACCCGGCACCCAACGCATCGCCAGTGGCGGGCAAAACCTGCCGTTTGTGGTGGGCTTCAAGAAGTACCCCGAGCAGCACATCACGTTGAAGAACAAAAGCCAGGTGAACCCAGACCCGGCGCAGCTCAAACGCATCGAGGGCGAGTTGGCCGTGCAGCTCAAGGCTTACCGCAGTTTCAGCCCGAACACGCCAAGCAACTTGCTGCTGGATAAACCCGTCAATGGGCCGCTGTCGAGCAAGTTTGGTGTGCGCCGGTTCTTTAACGGCGAGGAGCGCAACCCGCATTCTGGCCTGGACTTCGCTGTCGGCGCCGGCACGCCGATCAAAACCCCGGCGGGAGGTAAAGTGATCCTGACCGGCAACTACTTCTTCAACGGCAACACCGTGTTCGTCGACCACGGCCAAGGCTTTATCAGCATGTTCTGCCACATGTCGAAGATCGACGTGAAGGTGGGCGATCAACTGGCACGCGGTGCGGTGGTGGGCAAGGTCGGCTCGACAGGCCGTGCGACCGGGCCGCACATGCACTGGAACATCAGCCTCAACGATGCACGAGTGGACCCAGCGATTTTTATCGGCGCCTTCCAGCCCTGAGATGATCGGTGGGGCCGCAAGCTTCATCGCGGCAAATGTCATTAGCCACTAATACAGCTACAAAATCTCGCCCACTCGCTCAAAGCAAGAACTTCTCTCAATTTTTAGCGACTGCTTGCCATCTTTCACCCCTGCGGTTAGGGTTGAGCTTATGAAAACCTCTCACACCCTCATTCAGCTCCGCCAGCACCGCAGCCTGTGCCTCGTCAGCGCACGACTGCCAGGCTGAATCGATCTGCCTCGTCCCACGCTTCATCCCCAAAAATAGTTACACGGCAGGCCGCCTTTTCTCGGCCCCTACAACAAAGGATTTCCCGATGAGCATGCTCAAAGACCCGTCTTCGAAGTACCGCGCGTTCCCGACCATCGATATCCCGGACCGCACCTGGCCGTCGAAAACCATCACCGAAGCGCCGATCTGGTGCAGCTCCGACCTGCGTGATGGCAACCAGTCGCTGATCGAGCCGATGGACGCCGCGAAAAAACTGCGTTTCTGGAAGACCCTGGTTGCGGTGGGCGTGAAGGAAATCGAAGCCTCGTTCCCGGCCGCTTCGCAAACCGACTTCGACTTCGTGCGCACCTTGATCGAAGACAATCACATCCCCGAGGACACCACCATCCAGGTGCTGACCCAGGGCCGTGAAGACTTGATCGCCCGTACCTTCGAATCCCTGCGCGGCGCCAAGAAAGCCATCGTGCATTTGTACAACGCCACCTCGCCGTCGTTCCGCCGCATTGTGTTCAACCAGGACAAGGACGGCATCAAGGCCATCGCCGTCAACGCGGCCAAGCTGTTCGTCAAATACGCCGCCCAGCAGCCGGAAACCCAGTGGACCTTCGAATATTCCCCGGAGACCTTCAGCGCCACTGAGCTGGAGTTCGCCAAGGAAGTGTGTGACGCGGTGATCGAGGTGTGGAACCCAACACCTGAGCACAAGATGATCCTCAACTTGCCAGCCACCGTTGAATGCGCCACACCGAACATCTATGCCGACCAGATCGAGTGGTTCGGTCGCCATATCAACCGCCGTGACAGCGTTATCATCAGCCTGCACACCCACAACGACCGTGGCACTGGCGTGGCCGCCACCGAGCTGGGCCTGATGGCCGGCGCCGACCGTGTCGAAGGCTGCCTGTTCGGCAACGGCGAGCGCACCGGTAACGTCGACCTGGTCACTGTGGCACTGAACATGTACACCCAAGGCCTCGACCCGCAGCTGGACTTTTCCGACATCGACGGCGTGCGCAAAGTCGTCGAGGAGTGCAACCAGATCCAGGTGCACCCACGTCACCCGTACGTCGGCGACTTGGTGCACACCGCGTTCTCCGGTTCCCACCAGGACGCGATCCGCAAAGGTTTCACCCAGCAGAAAGCCGACGCACTGTGGGAAGTACCGTACTTGCCGCTCGACCCGGCCGACATTGGCCGCAGCTACGAGGCGGTGATTCGTGTGAATAGCCAGTCGGGCAAAGGCGGCATCGCCTACCTGCTGGAGCAGGAATACGACATCAGCTTGCCGCGTCGCATGCAGATCGAGTTCAGCCAAGTGGTGCAGGCTGAAACCGACCGCGTGGGTCTTGAGATGACCGCACCGCAGATCTACGCTTTGCTGCAGCGTGAATACCTGCAAGCCAACACCCCGTATGCGCTGGTCAGCCATCGCCTGCAGGAAGAGAACGGCAACAGCTTTGTCGAGGTGGAAGTCTCGGGCAAGGGCCAGGGCGAAACCAACCTGCACTGGAAAGGCAAAGGCAACGGCGCCCTGGAAGCGCTGGTGGCTGGCCTGCCGATTGGCGTGGAGATCATGGACTACAACGAACATGCCATCGGTGCAGGCACCAACGCCAAGGCGGCGGCCTACATTGAACTGCGTGTGAACGGCGAGCGCCCAGTGCATGGCGTGGGCATTGATGAAAACATCACCACAGCGAGCTTCAAGGCGCTGTTCAGTGCGCTGAACCGTTCGTTGAGTCAGCAGGAAGCGAAAGCGGCGTAAGCCGGTGCGCTGAAATGCAAAAGGCCCCTGGGTGAGAACTTAGGGGCCTTTTTTGTTGGGCGGCAGATTTGTGTGGTTTGTAAGGGCCTCATCGCGGCATCTACACAACCGCCAGTGGACACAAAATCTGAAGCAACCGAGCTTTTGTGGCGAGCGGGCTTGCCCGCGATAGCGGTGTATCAGACAAACTGAAACCTATCGGCATCCAGGTTCGCCGGAAACTTGGTGCGATACGCCGCCAGCTCGGCCGCTTCCAGGCATACCTGAAACACCCCATCCGCCTCCCCCGCACTCAACAAGGTCTCACCCTGGAAATCCAGCACTTGGCTGTCTCCGGTGTAGGCAAAGCCTTTGCCATCGGTACCCACCCGGTTCACCGCCGCCACGTAGCACAGATTTTCGATGGCTCGTGCTGGCAATAACCGATTCCAGTGCTGGCGCCGTGCACCCGGCCAGTTGGCGGTGTACAGCAGCAAGTCCGTGTCCTGCGCATCACGGCTCCACACCGGGAAGCGCAGGTCGTAGCAAATCAACGGCCGAATACGCCAGCCCTTCAACTCGAACTGCACCTGACGCTCGCCCGGCGTGTAGTGGTCGTGCTCGCCGGCCATACGGAACAGGTGGCGCTTGTCGTAATGCAGCACCTCGCCATCCGGCCGCGCCCAGAGCAGGCGGTTGCGGTGGCTGCCGTCGGCGGCTTGGATGATCACGCTGCCGGTGATCACCGCGTTGTATTTGGCCGCCTGGGCCAGGAGCCACTCATGGGTGGGGCCATTTTCGCGCTCGGCGAGCGTGGCCGACTCCATCGAGAAGCCGGTGGTGAACATTTCCGGCAATACGATCAGGTCGGCGCCTTGGGCTTGTTCCAGCAGCAACTCGAAATGCTCGAAGTTGGCCTGACGGTCATGCCACACCAGGCTGGTCTGGACCAGGGCGATATTCAGGTCGGGTAATGCACTCAGATCACGCATAGTTTCTCAGCTGCTTGTCGCAGCGTTTCCTCGCGTTTGGCAAAGCACAGGCGCACCAGGCGCTGGCCTTGGGGTGGGTGCTGGTAGAACACCGAGACCGGAATCGTCGCCACGCCGTGCTCGCGGGTCATCCACAGTGACATGGCGACGTCATCCAGGTCCGGGCGAATCTGTGAGTAATCCACCAGTTGAAAGTAAGTACCGGTCACCCGGGTAAAGCTGAAACGCGACGGCACCAGCAGGTCGCAGAACAGGTCGCGCTTGGCCTGGTAGAAGGCCGGCAGTTCTTCGACGTGTTCCGGGTGTTCGGCCATGAAGTCCGCCAAAGCGTACTGCAAAGGGGTCACGCCGCAGAAGTTGACATATTGATGCACCTTGCGCAGTTCAGCGGTCAGAGCGGCGGGCGCGACCACGTAGCCGGTTTTCCAGCCGGTGACGTGATAGGTCTTGCCGAAGGAGCTGACCACGAACGCACGCTGATACAGCTCTTCGTGGGCCAACACGCTGACATGGGGTACGCCATCGAACACCAAGTGTTCGTAGACTTCATCGCTGACCAGATAGATATCGCGGTCGCGGATCAGTTCGGCCAACTGGTCCAGTTCGGCGCGACTGATCAGTGCGCCGGTCGGGTTGTGCGGGGTGTTGAGGATGATCATGCGTGTGCGCGGTGACAACGCGGCCTTGATCCTTTCAAAGTCCAAGGCGAAGCCTTGCAGGCTCAGTTGTACATGCACGCAGCGGCCACCGGCCAGTTCGACCGAGGGCTCATAGCTGTCGTAGCTGGGGTCGAACACGATGACTTCATCGCCGTTGCGAATCACCGCTTGAATCGCGCAGAAAATCGCGGCGGTGGCGCCAGGAGTGATGGTCACTTCGCTGTCGGGGTTGACTGTCGCGCCATAGCTACGGGCGATCTTGGCGGCCACTTGCTGACGCAGGGCCGGCAGGCCGGTCATCGGTGAATACTGGTTATGCCCGCTGGCGACGTGCTTACCGACCGCATCGAGTAATGCTTTAGGGCCATTGAAATCGGGAAAGCCCTGGGACAGGTTGAGTGCGCCGGTCTCGGCAGCGAGTTGCGACATGGTGGTGAAAATGGTCGTGCCGACATTCGGCAGCTTGCTGGTGATCATCGGAGGCCCCTGCAGGTGAGCCTCAAGTTTTAAGCTGCCGGCTGCGTGGGGTCAAGGCACAAACCATCGCGCACAAAAAAGGGCTCCAAAGGAGCCCTCTCTTGCAGCGTGCAGCACTGCAGGGCTCCAAAGGAGCCCTCTCTTGCAGCGTGCAGCTTACGACCTGAAGCGGCGTTTATTTCTTGTCGCGGCGCTTCTTGTCGGCCTTCTTGTGGTGAGTCATCAAACGACGCTTCTTGTTCACCTGACGGTCAGTCAAGGTGTTCTTGTTGCCTTCGTATGGGTTCTCGCCACCTTTGAACTCGATACGGATCGGCGTACCGACCAGTTTCAAGACACGGCGGTAGGTGTTTTCCAGGTAACGCACATAGGATTTCGGCACCTTCTCGATCTGGTTACCGTGAATCACGATAATCGGCGGGTTGGCACCACCCAAGTGGGCGTAACGCAGTTTGATGCGGCGGTTGTTAACCATCGGCGGCGCATGCTCGCCAACTGCGTCTTCCAGGATCTGGGTCAGACGGTTGGTCGGCCAGCGGGTAACTGCGGACTTGAACGAGTTTTGTACGGAGGCGTAGAGGTTACCCACGCCGGTGCCGTGCAGGGCCGAGATAAAGTGAATATCGGCGAACTCAACAAAGAACAGGCGGCGCTGCAGCTCGATCTTGACGAAATCGCGCTCGCTCGGCGTCATGCCGTCCCACTTGTTGATCGCGATGACCAAGGCGCGACCGGCTTCCAGGGCAAAGCCCAGCAAGTTGAGGTCGTGGTCTACCACGCCTTCGCGGGCGTCCATCACGAAGATCACCACGTTGGCGTCTTTGATCGCTTGCAGGGTTTTGACCACCGAGAACTTTTCAACTTCCTCGTGGATCTTGCCGCGCTTGCGCACACCGGCGGTGTCGATCAGCGTGTACTTCTCGTCGTTACGCTCGAACGGGATGTAGATGCTGTCGCGGGTGGTGCCGGGTTCGTCATACACGATTACCCGGTCTTCGCCGAGCATGCGGTTAACCAGCGTCGACTTGCCGACGTTAGGGCGGCCGATGATCGCGATCTTGATACCGTCTTTTTCGCTCGGGCCAGGAATGCGCTTGGCTTCCTCACCTTCGGCGACGATCTCCTCGCTGCCCTCTTCTTCCTCGGCGTCATCCTTAGGGAAGTCGCGCAGGGCGATTTCCAGCATCTGGGTGATGCCGCGACCGTGAGCACCGGCGACCGGAATCGCGTCGCCCAGGCCCATCGGGCTGAATTCGGCACGGGCGGCCTCAGGATCGATGTTGTCGATCTTGTTGGCGACCAGATAGGAACGCTTGTTGCGCTTGCGCAGGTGCTCGCCAATCATTTGGTCGGCAGCGGTGTAGCCCGCGCGGGCGTCCACCAGGAACAACACGACATCGGCTTCTTCGATAGCGAGCAGCGACTGCTCGGCCATCTTTTCGTCCATGCCATGCTCGTCACCGGAGATACCACCGGTGTCGACAATAATGTAGGAGCGCCCTTGCCACTTTGCCTCACCGTATTGGCGATCACGGGTCAGACCGGACAAGTCGCCGACGATGGCGTCGCGAGTCCTGGTCAGGCGGTTGAACAAGGTGGACTTGCCGACGTTAGGTCGGCCCACCAGGGCGATTACGGGAACCATGCGGCTCTCCACTTCGTTATTTCAGAAAATACAAAAGCCGCTGCAAGGCAGCGGCTGGTGCTCGGGGCAGCATATTCAAATGCCGCATGCCCCGCCGAAGCGGGGCCGCCTGGGTGTTACCCCAAGCATAGTTCTTACTTGATGGTCAGGGCTTGCAGCTTGCCGCTGTTGCCAAACACATAAAGCATGTTACCCACAACCAGCGGACGGGCACGCAGGCCGTCGCTGTCGATACGCTCGCGGCCGACAAAACGACCGTCCACCTGGCTCAGCAGATGCAGGTAACCTTCGAAGTCACCTACCGCTACGTAGCTGGAGAACACTTCCGGTGCCGACAGTTGACGGCGGGCCAGAGAGTCGTTGCTCCACAGTGCGGTGGTAGAACGCTCGTCCACACTTTCAACGGTGCCGGACGCCAGGCTTACGTAGACGCTGCCAAACCCTTGGGCGACACCAGCATAGCTGGAAGCATCACGCTGCCAGTTGATGCGGCCGCTTTGCAGGTCCAGCGCCGCAACGCGGCCCTGGTAAGTGGCCACGTAAATGGTTTCGCCCGACAGCAGCAAGCCGCCGTCGATGTCCACAACGCGGTCCAGCTCGGAACGACCTTGAGGGATGGCCACACGGGTTTCCCAGGCCGGCACGCCGTTCTGAGTATCCAGGGCGACCACTTTACCGGTCGACAGGCCTGCGACGGCCAGGTTGTTGGTCACAATCGGACCACTGGTACCGCGCAGGGTCAACACCGCAGGGGTGCTGTCATACAGCCAGCGCTGGTTGCCGGTGGAGGCATCCAAGCCAATCACACGGTCATCCTGGGTCTGCACCACGACGATATCGCCGTTGGTGGCAGGCGCCGAGAGCACTTCACTGGTCACGCGAGCGCGCCATTTCTCTTCGCCCGTCGCCGAGTCCAGAGCAACCACGTCGCCTTTAAGCGTACCGATCAGCACCATGCCGTAGCCGACACCCACGCCACCGGAAACCGGCAGCTCGAGGTCTTTCTTCCACTTCACGTCGCCATTCATGCGATCCATGGCAATGATCACGCCCGTGGAGTCAGTGGCCACGATGTTGTCGCCGTCGATTGCCGGCTGCAACAGGTTGTACAGGTCGCCCTGGCCATCACCGACGGAGCGGCTCCACTGCTTCTGCAGGACCACTTCTTCCTTGAAGCTGGTCAGCTCGGCAGGAGGCAGTTCTTTTTTACTGTTGCTGCTGCAACCCGCGGCCAGAATGGCCAGAGCCAGCAATGCTGCATGTTTCCAACGGATCACGTCACGCATCCCCTTTGGCCAAGTCGTCCAGCTTGATTTGTAAGCCACCGACCGCCGCTTCATCAGACAGCGCCGCCTTGGCTTTTTGGTACGCAGCATGGGCTTCGTCGGTACGACCCAATTGGACCAACAGGTCGCCCTTGAGCTCTTCACGAGTGGCCACAAATGCTTTGTCAGCATCGCCGTCGAGCAATTTGAGTGCTTCGTCAGCCTTGTTCTGTGCTGCCAACACCTGTGCCAGGCGCTGACGTGCGATTTCACCCAGGGTCGGGTTGGTCGGCTTGTCGGCGATGGCCTTCAGCTCGGTGGCTGCGTCATCCAGCTTGCCGGTGTCGACCGCAACTTTCGCGACGAACAGGCTGCCGTACTGGGCGTAGGTGCTACCGCCGAATTCGGCTTTCAGCTTGCCGGCCAAGTCTGCCACTTGGCCAGGATCAGGCTTGCCGTCCGGCGTCAGCGTGGTTTCCAGCAATTGTTGATAGAGGATCGAGGCGCCTTGGGACTGGTTGGCCTGATACTTTGTCCAGGCTTGCCAGCCGAACACCACCACTAAAGCCAGCAGGCCGCCGGTAACCAGGGGCTTGCCGTTACGCTGCCACCAGTCCTTGAACTCGGCCAGCTGCTCATCATCAGTACTCGACACCCCAATACTCCTTAATCGCTAAATTCGGCTGTTCGACAGCTTCAACCCTGCACGACGCAGGTGGCCAAGTGCGCGGCGAGCGCATCAAAGGCAATGTTCTGTTGCTCGCCCTGGCCACGCAGGGGTTTGAAACCTATCACTTGCTGGGCCAGTTCGTCATCGCCGAGGATTAGTGCATACAGCGCACCGCTCTTGTCGGCCTTCTTGAATTGGCTCTTGAAGCTGCCGGCGCCGGCATTGATCTGCAGGCGCAGGTTCGGCAGTTGGTCGCGCACTTTTTCGCTCAAGGCCAGGGCTGCCAGTTCGGCGGCCTCGCCAAAGGCGCACAGGTACACGTCCACCTGACGGGAGATTTCTTCCGGGACCTGCTCCAGGGTTTCCAGCAGCAGGATCAGCCGCTCGATGCCCATGGCAAAACCCACGCCCGTGGTCGGTTTGCCGCCCATTTGCTCGACCAGGCCGTCGTAACGACCACCGGCGCACACGGTGCCCTGGGCGCCGAGTTTGTCGGTGACCCATTCGAATACGGTTTTGCTGTAGTAATCGAGGCCACGTACCAGTTTCGGGTTGATCACGTACGGAATACCGGCCGCATCCAGGCGAGCCTTGAGGCCCTCGAAGTGGGTGCGCGACTCGTCGTCCAGGTAATCGGCCATTTTCGGCGCGTCGACCAGTACGGCTTGGGTGTCGGCGTTCTTGGTATCCAGCACGCGCAATGGGTTGGTTTTCAGACGGCGCTGGCTGTCTTCGTCCAACTTGTCGAGGTGGGCGGACAGGTACTCGACCAGGGCGACCCGGTAGCGGCCACGGGATTCACTGGTGCCCAGGCTGTTAAGTTCAAGCTTGACCGCGTCGCGGATGCCCAGCAGGCCCCACAGGCGCCAGGTCAGCACGATCAGCTCGGCGTCGATGTCCGGGCCGTCGAGGTTGAACACTTCCAGGCCGATCTGGTGGAACTGGCGATAACGGCCTTTCTGCGGGCGCTCGTGGCGGAACATCGGGCCGATGTACCACAGCTTCTGCGGCTGGCCACCACCGGTGAGGCCATGCTCGAGCACGGCGCGCACGCACGCGGCAGTACCTTCCGGACGCAGAGTCAGGGAGTCGCCGTTGCGGTCTTCAAAGGTGTACATCTCTTTTTCGACGATGTCGGTCACTTCACCGATGGAGCGCTTGAACAGCTCGGTGAACTCGACGATCGGCATGCGGATCTGCTTGTAACCGTAGTTATCCAGCAGGCGCGCGACCGTGCTCTCGAAGTAGCGCCACAGTGGCGTCTGCTCCGGCAGGATGTCGTTCATGCCACGAATGGCTTGCAGAGACTTGCTCACATCTAATCCTTAAATTCGTTCTTAGCCGCGCGCGATCAGCGCTGCGTCAGCCGCGACCTTCTCGGCCGCTTTCTGGCGGATCAGTCTTTCGAGCTCATCCACCAGATTGTCATTCGTCAACTTCTGCGACGGCTTGCCGTCGATGTAAATCAGGTTCGGCGTACCGCCTGTCAGGCCGATGTGCGCCTCTTTGGCTTCACCCGGGCCGTTGACCACGCAACCGATCACCGCAACATCCAGCGGCACCAGCAGGTCCTCGAGGCGCCCTTCCAGTTCGTTCATGGTTTTCACCACGTCGAAGTTCTGCCGCGAGCAGCTCGGGCAGGCAATGAAGTTGATGCCACGGGAACGCAAATGCAGGGATTTGAGAATGTCGTAACCGACCTTCACTTCCTCTACCGGGTCTGCCGCCAGGGAGATGCGGATAGTATCGCCAATCCCTTCGGCGAGCAGCATACCGAGACCCACCGCAGATTTCACTGTGCCTGAGCGCAAACCGCCCGCTTCAGTGATACCCAGGTGCAGCGGCTGCACGATTTCCTTGGCCAGCAGGCGGTAAGCTTCTACGGCCATAAACACGTCGGAAGCCTTTACGCTGACCTTGAAGTCCTGAAAATTCAGACGTTCAAGGTGTTCAACGTGGCGCAGCGCCGATTCAACCAGCGCGGCTGGGGTCGGCTCGCCGTATTTCTTTTGCAGGTCTTTTTCCAGGGAACCGGCGTTGACGCCGATACGGATCGGAATCCCGCGATCACGGGCAGCATCCACCACCGCGCGCACACGGTCTTCGCGACCGATGTTGCCCGGGTTGATGCGCAGGCAATCGACGCCCAGCTCGGCAACGCGCAAAGCGATCTTATAGTCGAAGTGAATGTCGGCAACCAGCGGCACCTTGACCAGTTGTTTTATGCGACCAAAGGCTTCGGCAGCGTCCATGTCTGGCACGGAAATCCGCACGATGTCTACGCCGGCGGCTTCCAGACGGTTGATCTGGGCCACGGTGGCGGCAACATCATTGGTGTCGCTGTTGGTCATGCTCTGTACCGCGATGGGGGCATCGCCACCCACCGGCACCGAGCCGACCCAGATCTTGCGCGATACGCGACGTTTGATTGGAGATTCGCCGTGCATGACTATTGTCCCAACTTGAGGCGAGCAGTCTCGCCACTGGTGAACGGCGCTACGTCCACAGGCTGGCCGTTGTAGACCACTTGCGCGCCACGGGCAAAGCCCAGACGCAGCGTCAAAGGAGGCTTGCCGCCCTGGTCAAGCGTATCTCCCTTACGCTTCAAACCGCTAAACAGCACTTTGCCGTTGCCATCGGTGACTTGCGTCCAGCAGTCAGCGACGAAGGTAATCTGGATATGCCCGTCACCGGCGATCAACGCAGGCGCGGTAGCCGGCGCAACTGCCGGCGCTGCCGGTGCAGCTGGCGTGGTGGCCACAGGAGCCGGTGCCGCGACAGCGGGTGTGTGGGCCTGGGCAGCCGGAGCGGCCGGGGTTGCCGGGGTTGCCGGCACAGTGGGAGCCGTCACGGCGGCGGCAGGCGCAGTGCCAGCTTCCGGCACTGGCTGCTCGGCGGTGGCCGGCGCTTGCGGCGCGGCCTGCCCTTCGGCAACGGCCTGGTCTTCTGGCTCGTCCAGCGGATGAATTTGGGTGGTGCCGTCAGCGCTTTCGACTTCGACGTGCTCCATGGCGTTGCTGGTCAGGTCCTTGCTGCGCTGGGAGGCCTGGTCTTGCCACCAGACGAAACCGCCGCCGATCACGGCAATCAGCAGCAACAGGCTGACAATTCGCAAAATTGTGTGGGAAACCCGCACCGGCTCTTCGATGCGACCCAGGCCATGCACATTGCTGCCTTGGGAATCGGTGCCGGTGAACTGGTCGAATTCCTGTACCAGCACGGTCTGGTCAATGCCCAGCAACTTGGCATAAGCGCGGATATAGCCGCGGGAGAAGGTATGCCCAGGCAGCTTGTCGAACGCGCCGGCTTCAAGGTTGCCCAGAGACGTCGTGGTCAAATTGAGCTTGAGGGCCACTTCTGCCAGCGACCAACCATTGCTTTCGCGGGCCTGACGCAAGGTCTCGCCTGGGTTTACGCGATTAGCTGCTACAACTTCCGGGTGCGACGCTTTCATCATTGCTCCGACAGGTATTGCTGATATTCCGGCGTACCGGGATAGAGTCGTTCGAGTTGCTGGCCAAAACGTGCGGCCGTGTCGCGTTCTTCATGAACCGTCGCCAGGCGCACACCGAGCAATAGACTACGTGCATTTTGCCCGCTGAGCAGGCTAAAACGCTCGTAATAGTCACGTGCCGGCACATAATGCCTGTCTTCGTAAGACATCTCAGCCATTTCGAGCAACGCACGTGGCTGGCGACTGTTCAGGTGCAGGGCTTTTTCCAGTTGCTGACGCGCGCTATCGCGCTGACCGAGGCGCACCGAGGTGACCCCAAGGTTCTCGAACACCCGCGACCGCTCCGGGTAGAGGGCATCGGAGGAAGCTTGCTGGAAATAACGGGAAGCCTGGTCATAACGTTTCTGCGCGAACAGGAAGCTGCCGTAATTGTTCAGCAGCCGAGGGTCTGCAGGACGCGCGGCCAAGGCCTTTTGGAAATACTGATCGGCCAGCTCAGGCTCGGCCTGCGCCTGGAACACCAAGGCCAATGCGGCATTCGCGTCGGCATCGTCGCCGTCCAGCTCAAGGGCCTTTTTCAACGGCACCTTGGCCTGCTCGCTCATACCTTGGCGCAGGTAACCCAGGCCCAGTTGCACATAGGCCACTCGCGCCTCATCACGGCCTTTATCGGTTTGCAAAGGGCTGTCATAGCCCGATGAAACACAACCGGCCACGAGGCCGGTAAAAAGTAAAAGCAGCGCAAGGCGCAAGGGCATAGAGATCCTCTCTCAGATTCGATTCACAGCAATTTGCGGCAAATCTTCGGCGGCGTTAAGTTCGCGCACGGCGATATAACGTTCGCGGCGACGGGTGCGATCCAGCACCTGCCCTACCAATTGGCCACACGCGGCGTCGATGTCCTCACCACGGGTGGTGCGTACGGTGACGTTGTAGCCCGCCTGGTGCAGTTGATCCTGGAAACGGCGAATGGCGTTGTTGCTCGGCCGCTCGTAGCCAGAATGTGGAAACGGGTTAAACGGAATCAGGTTGATCTTGCACGGGGTGTTCTTGAGCAGCTCGATCATCTCGACCGCGTGCTCAACCTTGTCGTTGATGTCCTTGAGCATGGTGTACTCAATGGTCAACACACGCTTCTCGCCCAAGGTCGCCATGTAACGCTGGCAGGATTCGAGCAGCATCTTAAGCGGATACTTCTTGTTGATCGGCACCAATTGGTTACGCAATGCGTCATTGGGTGCGTGCAGCGACAACGCCAGGGAGACGTCGATGTGCTTGGCCAGCTCATCGATCATCGGCACCACGCCTGAGGTCGACAGGGTCACACGGCGCTTGGAAATGCCGTAGCCCAGGTCGTCCATCATCAAATGCATGGCCGCAATCACGTTGTCGAAGTTCAGCAGCGGCTCACCCATGCCCATCATCACCACGTTGGTGATGGCACGGTCGACGGTTGCCGGGACGCTGCCAAAGGATTTGTTGGCAATCCACACCTGGCCGATGACTTCGGCGGCGGTGAGGTTGCTATTGAAGCCTTGCTTGCCGGTGGAGCAGAAACTGCAGTCCAGGGCACAGCCTGCCTGGGACGAAACGCACAAAGTGCCGCGCTTGCCCTGGGGAATGTACACGGTCTCGACGCAGCTGCCGGACGCCACGCGCACCACCCACTTACGGGTGCCGTCGCTGGAGATGTCCTCGCTGACCACTTCGGGGCCACGGACCTCAGCAATGACCTTGAGCTTGTCGCGCAGGGCCTTGCTGACGTTCGTCATGGCATCGAAATCGTCGACGCCAAAGTGGTGAATCCACTTCATTACCTGACCGGCACGGAAACGCTTCTCCCCGATTGAGTCGAAGAATTTCTCCATTTCCGGCTGAGTCAGACCCAGCAGGTTGGTTTTTACAGTCGATGTAGTCATGGATTCACCCTCACTCTTTAAGCCGATGCTTAGCGAGCGGTTACTTCAGTAGCAGCGAAAAAGTACGAGATTTCGCGAGCAGCAGCGGCTTCGGAGTCCGAACCGTGAACAGCGTTGGCGTCGATGGATTCAGCGAAGTCAGCACGAATGGTGCCGGCAGCTGCTTCTTTAGGGTTGGTAGCGCCCATCAGCTCACGGTTCAGAGCGATAGCGTTTTCGCCTTCCAGAACCTGAACAACAACAGGACCGGAGATCATGAAGGAGACCAGGTCGCCGAAGAAGCCACGAGCGCTGTGCTCAGCGTAGAAGCCTTCAGC
Organism: Pseudomonas sp. IB20; assembly: GCF_009707325.1. NCBI lineage: Bacteria > Pseudomonadati > Pseudomonadota > Gammaproteobacteria > Pseudomonadales > Pseudomonadaceae > Pseudomonas > Pseudomonas gelidaquae. The sequence continues at coordinate 4,252,240 of NZ_CP046103.1, forward strand.
TTCAGCTTTGGACAGTTGCTTGAGTTTCGAAGCTACAACCTTCAGGCCGGCTTTTTCGAAACGAGTGGTGATCTCGCCGATGACGTTTTTTGCAACAGCGTCAGGCTTGATGATGGAGAAAGTACGTTGAACAGCCATGGTGTAACTCCAGAAACGGTAATTTACGAAAAATTAAACCCGCGAATTATACGCGGGTTATTGGGTATTGCCTAACTGCGTAAGGGAGGCGTCAGTCCTGCTCTTCTTTCCAGGCAGTCTGGATAGCTTCCAGGACCTTTTCACCGCCACGATCCCGCTCATCTTCAAACCCTGGCAACGCCATGACCATGTCACGCAAAGCTACAAAGTTCAGGGAGTAAGGATCCAGATCCGGGTTGCCGTCGGCCAACAGGATAGCGATCTCTTGCACATCAACCCATTTAAGAATCATGACACTTCCTTGAATCAATGCGGCGCTTCGGCCGCATGGTTGAGCGAGTACTTCGGAATTTCGACCGTGATGTCTTCAGTCCCAACCTTTGCCTGACAGCTTAGGCGAGAAGTCGGCTCCAGGCCCCACGCGCGGTCGAGAAAATCCTCTTCCAGCTCATCGGCTTCTTCCAGAGAGTTGAAACCCTCGCGAATTACGCAGTGGCAGGTGGTGCAGGCGCAGACACCGCCGCAGGCACTCTCGATCTCGATGTGGTTGTCATGGGCAACTTCGAGGATGGACTTGCCGGTCTCAGCCTCCACGACCATACCGTCCGGGCAATGCTCGGCGTGTGGCAGAAAAATGACCTGCGGCATTAATTATTCCTCGATTTCATTCAGATTGCGTCCCGCCAGGGCGGCTTTTACCGACTGGTCCATACGACGGGCGGCAAAAGCATCGGTCACTTGCGACAGACGCTTGGTCTGTTGCTCGATGGCATAACCATCAGTGCTTTTCATCAGTTCGGCCAGTTCCTGCATCTGCAGGTCGATGACCATGCGCTCTTCGGCATCCAACAGGCGCTCGCCGTCAGCATCAAGGGCACCCTGCACGGCTTCGAGCAGGCGCTGGGCGTCGACTTGCTGCTCGCGCAGTACGCGGGCGACCTTGTCGTCACCGGCATACTGGAACGAATCCTTGAGCATCTTGGCGATTTCGCCGTCGGTCAGGCCGTAGGACGGCTTAACCTGGATGCTGGCTTCAACGCCCGAGGCCAGTTCACGCGCAGCCACGCTGAGCAGGCCATCGGCGTCGACCTGGTAGGTCACGCGAATCTTCGCCGCGCCCGCAACCATCGCCGGAATGCCGCGCAATTCAAAACGCGCCAGGGAGCGGCAGTCGCTGATCAGCTCGCGCTCGCCTTGCAGCACATGAATCATCATGGCCGTCTGGCCATCTTTATACGTGGTGAAATCCTGGGCGCGGGCGACGGGGATGGTGGTGTTACGCGGAATCACCTTCTCCATCAAGCCACCCATGGTTTCCAGCCCCAAGGACAGCGGGATCACGTCGAGCAGCAGCAATTCGCCACCATCGCGCTTGTTGCCGGCCAAGGTATCAGCTTGGATCGCGGCACCAATGGCGACGACTTGATCCGGGTCGATTTCAGTCAGCGGCTGGCGACCAAAGGCTTCGGCAACGGCTTCGCGAACCCGTGGGACGCGGGTCGAACCGCCGACCATGACCACGGCGGCGACGTCTTCGAGCTCAACACCGGAATCACGTACGGCACGGCGGCAGGCTTTAAGGCTACGGGCGACCATCGGCTCGATCAGCGCGTCGAACGCTTCGCGGGTCAGTTGAGCCGACCAGGAACCGTAGGAAACGTCTACAGAACGGGCGTCAGTCAGCGCTTCTTTGGCCGCACAGGCGGTTTGCAGCAGATTACGCTGCTCGCCCGGGTCCAGGTCGGCCGACAAGCCGGCGCTGGTGATGATCCAGCCGGCAATCGCGTGATCGAAGTCATCGCCGCCCAGGGCAGTGTCGCCACCGGTGGCCAGTACTTCGAACACACCGCCGGTCAGGCGCAGGATCGAAATATCAAAGGTGCCGCCGCCCAGGTCGTAGATAGCAACCAAGCCTTCGGCGTGCTGATCCAGGCCATAGGCCACAGCGGCCGCAGTCGGCTCGTTGAGCAAGCGCAGCACGTTGAGACCGGCGAGTTTCGCCGCGTCTTTAGTGGCTTGGCGCTGAGCGTCGTCGAAATACGCCGGAACCGTGATCACCGCGCCGACCAGTTCGCCGCCCAAGGTGGTTTCTGCTCGCTGGCGCAGTACCTTGAGGATATCGGCCGACACTTCCACCGGGCTTTTTTGGCCCTGGACAGTGTCGATGAACGGCATATGCGATTCGCCGCCGACAAAGCGGTACGGCAGCTGCTCGCCTAATTGCTTGACGTCGGACAGACCACGACCCATCAAGCGCTTGACCGACAGCACGGTGTTCAGAGGATCGGAGGACGCCGCCAGCTTGGCTGACTCACCGACTTCGATGTGGTCAGCGTGATAGCGCACGGCGGACGGCAGGATAACCTGGCCATCGGCGTCGGGCAGCGGCTCGGACAGGCCGCTGCGCAAGGCGGCGACCAGGGAATTGGTGGTGCCCAGGTCAATCCCGACCGCCAGGCGACGCTGGTGCGGTTGAGGGCTTTGGCCGGGTTCGGCGATCTGCAGTAGGGCCATGGTAATCAGGTCTTATCTGTCTATCAGGCGTGCACGGGCAGCACTGGGTTAATCGTCGAGGCGCTCTTCTAGCTGGCGCACTTCGTAGGTGAGCTTGTCGAGGAACTGCATGCGCCGCATCAGGCGTTCGGCCTGTTCACGTTGCGCTGCATCATCCCAACAGGCTGCGAAGCTTTCGTTGAGCTCATCCTGGGCCACTTTCAGACGGCGCTTGAAGACTGCGACACCGGCCACATCGGCTTCGTCCTGTAAGTCTTCGAGTTCTTCGCGCCACTGCATCTGCTGCATCAGGAAGTCCGGGTCGTGCACCGTGACTTCAATCGGCAACTCACCACCGTTCATCGCGAGCAGGTAACGCGCGCGTTTCGGGGGGCTTTTAAGCGTCTGATAGGCTTCATTGAGGCTGGCCGATTGCTCCAGCGCCAAGCGTTGCTCACGCTCGGAAGCGTCAGCGAAGCGGTCCGGATGCACACCACGCGCCAATTCTCGGTAGCGCGTGGCAAGCTGCTCGAGGTCCAGCCGAAAGCTCGGCTGCAGCTCGAATAAAGCGAAATGACAAGGAGTACCCACAAATAGCCTCAGATGTTGAAGCTTTCGCCGCAGCCACATTCACCGCGTACGTTGGGGTTGTTGAACTTGAAGCCTTCGTTCAACCCTTCCTTGACGAAATCGAGCTCGGTGCCGTCCAGGTAGGTGAGGCTTTTAGGGTCGATGATCACTTTCTCGCCGTGACTTTCGAACACCTGATCCTCTTCAACCACCTCGTCGACAAACTCCAGCACGTAGGCAAGGCCGGAACAGCCCGTGGTGCGAACACCCAGACGAATCCCCTCACCTTTACCGCGCCCATTCAGGGAGCGGCGAATGTGCTGCGCAGCCGCTTCTGTCATGCTGATAGCCATCGTTGACTCCTTACTCGTCGCCAAATGCTTAGATCAAGCCTTTCTTCTGCTTGTAGTCGCGAACGGCCGCTTTGATAGCGTCTTCTGCGAGTACGGAGCAGTGAATTTTCACCGGCGGCAGAGCCAGTTCTTCGGCCAGCTGGGTGTTGCTGATAGTGACAGCCTCATCCAGGGTCTTGCCTTTCATCCACTCGGTAGCGAGGGAGCTGGAGGCAATGGCGGAACCGCAGCCGTAAGTCTTGAACTTGGCGTCTTCGATAACGCCAGCGTCGTTGACCTTGATCTGCAGGCGCATAACATCGCCGCACGCCGGAGCGCCGACCATGCCAGTGCCGACATCAGGGTCTTCCGCGTTCATCTTGCCGACGTTGCGCGGGTTTTCGTAGTGGTCGATGACCTTTTCGCTGTAAGCCATGGTACTGAATCCTCACTCATCAGGGCCGCTCTGGAACCCTGTAAAAACGCCTGCGTTTTCCGCCACGTTCCTACAGAGCTTGGGTGGCGGCTTCTATATTTAGTGTGCCGCCCACTCGATCTTGGAAATGTCGACACCGTCTTTGTACATGTCCCACAGCGGCGACAGAACGCGCAGCTTGTTGACGGCTTCGCAGACTTTCTTCGCGGCGTAGTCGATTTGCTCTTCGGTGGTGAAGCGGCCGAACGTAAAGCGGATCGAGCTGTGTGCCAGTTCGTCGTTGCGGCCCAGGGCGCGCAGTACGTACGAAGGCTCAAGCGAGGCCGAGGTGCAGGCCGAACCGGACGAAACCGCCAGGTCCTTGAGCGCCATGATCAGCGACTCGCCTTCGACGTAGTTGAAGCTCAAATTCAGGTTGTGCGGTACACGGGTGGTCATGCTGCCGTTGATGTACAGCTCTTCAAGGTTCTCGACCTGCTTGTAGAAGCGATCGCTGAGGGCCTTGATGCGCACGTTTTCGGCAGCCATGTCTTCTTTGGCCACGCGGAAAGCTTCGCCCATGCCGACGATCTGGTGGGTCGCCAGGGTGCCCGAACGCATGCCGCGCTCGTGACCGCCGCCGTGCATGGTGGCTTCGATACGCACGCGAGGCTTGCGGCTCACGTACAGGGCACCGATGCCTTTAGGACCGTAGGTCTTGTGGGCCGAGAACGACATCAGGTCGACTTTCAGCTTGGACAGGTCAATGTCGACCTTGCCGGTGGACTGAGCAGCGTCGACGTGCAGCAGGATGCCCTTGGAGCGGGTCAGCTCGCCGATGGCCTCGATGTCGTTGATGGTGCCGATTTCGTTGTTCACGTGGATCACGGAAACCAGGATGGTGTCTTCACGCAGAGCGGCTTCGATCATGGCCGAGGTGACGATACCGTCGGTGGTTGGCTCAAGGTAGGTAACCTCGAAACCTTCACGCTCCAGTTGGCGCATGGTGTCGAGGACAGCCTTGTGCTCAATCTTGGTGGTGATCAGGTGTTTGCCTTTGGTCGCGTAGAAATGCGCCGCGCCCTTGATTGCCAGGTTGTCGGACTCGGTAGCACCGGAGGTCCAGACGATCTCGCGTGGGTCAGCGCCCACCAGGTCAGCAACTTGGCGACGAGCGTTCTCGACCGCTTCCTCAGCTTTCCAGCCGAATACGTGGGAACGGGAGGCCGGGTTGCCGAAGTTTCCGTCAACCAGCAGGCATTCACTCATTTTTTGCGCGACACGCGGATCAACCGGGGTGGTCGCTGAGTAATCAAGGTAAATCGGCAATTTCATGGACTTTCTCCTAAATCAGGCTGGCTGGCGTGCCGTTAGCTCTGCGGCTGTCACTCGACGGCGGACGCTTCGATCTTGTCCAGGCGCGGCGCCTTGGTGTTGCAACGGCGCTGATCCTGACGCTGGGCTACTTCTTGCACCTCACGGCGAGTCACAAGATCAGCCAAGCTGATACCACTCAAAAACTCATGGATCTGCAGGCTCAAGTCACACCACAAGTGGTGTGTCAGGCAGGTGTCGCCAGCGTGGCAATCACCCAAACCCTGGCATTTAGTGGCATCGACGGATTCGTTGACCGCGTCGATCACCTGGGCTACCTGGATGCCCTGCATGTCACGGGACAGTTGGTAGCCGCCACCCGGCCCACGTACGCTGGAAACCAAATTGCTACGGCGCAATTTGGCGAACAGCTGCTCGAGGTAGGACAGGGAAATGCCTTGGCGCTCGGAGATATCGGCCAGGGACACCGGCCCAGTTTGCGCGTGCAAGGCCAGGTCTAGCATGGCGGTTACCGCGTATCGGCCTTTTGTAGTCAGTCTCATGGACAAGTACCAAGGTGTTTCAGAATGGGAGCAAGTATGCGATTCCCGAGTATTTAAGTCAACTATAAGACCTAGTACTTTAGTCAGGATTACCCGTAAAAAGGGCGCGCGAATCATAGCAGGATGGGGTGGGATCGAACAGCAGGAACGGGGCCAGCGCTCAATCTCAAGACTAATGGAGATCAAATGTGGGAGCTGGCTTGCCAGCTCCCACGGGGCCTCGACTAATGGAGATCAAATGTGGGAGCTGGCTTGCCAGCTCCCACAGGGGACCGCGCTCAGCCAGCCTTGGTGGTAGCCGCTTCGCTCTTGATCTCAGCGAAGTCTTCTTCGCGCAGCTCAGGCAGGTCCTTGGCGCAATAGCTGCTGCCCAACTCCTTCAGCGCGCCACACATGCCGTCCAGCTTGCCGTCCACCGCCTGCAGGTGATCAAGCAACTGCCCAATGGCACGGGCCACCGGGTCGGGCATGTCTTCGCTGACGCCGTAGGCATCGAAGCCGATCTTCTCGGCCATGGCCTTGCGCTTGGCTTCCTGCTCGTCGCCGACTTCCGGCTTGACGATGATGCGCCCAGGAATACCCACCACGGTGGCGCCAGGCGGTACAGCCTTGGTCACTACGGCATTGGAACCGACTTTGGCACCGGCGCCGACTGTAAATGGACCGAGCACCTTGGCGCCCGCCCCCACCACCACGCCATCACCCAGGGTGGGATGGCGCTTACCCTTATTCCAACTGGTGCCGCCCAGGGTCACACCCTGATACAGCGTCACGTCGTCGCCGATCTCGGCGGTCTCGCCAATCACGATGCCCATGCCATGGTCGATAAAGAAGCGACGCCCCACCTTGGCGCCCGGGTGGATCTCGATCCCGGTCAACCAGCGGCCGAAGTTCGACACCAGCCGCGCCAGCCATTTCCAGCCCATGCCCCACAAGGCGCCGGACAGGCGGTGAATCCAGATCGCATGCATGCCCGGGTAGCAGGTCAGCACTTCAAAGGCGTTGCGCGCCGCCGGGTCACGGTGGAAAACACTCTGGATATCTTCTCGCAAACGCTCGAACATTTTTAATCCTTCCGCTTAAGAAGCTCGCCACGGGCCGCCTTCTGGGTTTCCGTGAGGATGCCACGCAATATATTCATTTCCGCTCGGCTGACCGAACTGCGCCCGTACAGGCGACGCAGGCGCGCCATCAAGTGCCGTGGTTTTTCCGGATCGAGGAATTCGATGGCCACCAGGGTTTGCTCCAAGTGCTCATAGAACCGCTCCAGCTCGTCCATCGTGGCCAACTCTCCACTTTTGGTCGAGGCGACCTCATCCTTTTCTACCTTGCTCGGCTGGCCTTCAGCGGCCAGCCAGGCCATGCGCACTTCATAACTCAACACCTGCACCGCTGCCCCGAGGTTCAGCGAACTGAACTCAGGGTCTGATGGAATGTGCACGTGGTAATGACATCGCTGCAGCTCTTCATTGGTCAGGCCGGAGTCTTCACGGCCGAACACCAAGGCGATTTCAGCGCCGCCGGCAGCCTCTTCCACGACTTTGGTGCCGCACTCACGCGGATCCAGCAGCGGCCAGGGGATACGACGGTCGCGGGCACTGGTGCCGAGCACCAGGTTGCAGCCGACCAAGGCATCTTCCAGCGTGGCGACGACCTGGGCTTTTTCCAGGATGTCATTGGCGCCGGATGCACGGGCATCGGCCTCGTGGTGCGGGAACACGCGAGGTTCGACCAGCACCAGGCGCGTCAGCCCCATGTTTTTCATGGCTCGCGCCACCCCGCCGATGTTGCCGGGATGACTGGTATTGACCAAGACGACACGAATGTTTTGCAGCAAGGGAGGCGCTCTCGGACACGGGAAAGGGGAGCAAATCTTACAGAACAGCCTAAGGTTATGCCATGAAAGCTAACGTCGTCCTTCACCTGAAGAAAGTTTCTGCTAGAATGCTCGGCTTTCTTTAACAACCTTAGGTGACACATCCATGCAGCCCATGCTGAATATCGCGCTGCGCGCCGCCCGCAGCGCCAGTGAATTGATCTTCCGCTCCATCGAGCGCCTGGATACCATCAAGGTCGACGAAAAAGACGCCAAGGATTATGTATCCGAGGTGGATCGCGCCGCCGAACAGAAAATCATCGACGCTCTGCGCAAGGCCTACCCTACCCACGGCATCCTCGGTGAAGAAACCGGCTTGCACAAAGGCAGCGGCGAAGGCGAAGACTACCTGTGGATCATCGACCCACTGGATGGCACCACCAACTTCCTGCGCGGCATCCCACACTTTGCTGTGAGCATCGCCTGCAAATACCGTGGCCGCCTGGAACACGCTGTTGTGCTGGACCCGGTTCGCCAGGAAGAATTCACCGCCAGCCGTGGCCGTGGCGCCCAGCTGAACGGCCGCCGCCTGCGTGTAAGCGGTCGTACCAGCCTGGACGGTGCCCTGCTGGGCACGGGCTTCCCGTTCCGTGACGACCAGATGGACAACCTGGAAAACTACCTGGGCATGTTCCGCGCCCTGGTTGGCCAGACCGCCGGCATCCGTCGCGCCGGCGCTGCCAGCCTGGATCTGGCCTACGTGGCCGCCGGTCGTTTTGATGCGTTCTGGGAGTCGGGCCTGTCCGAGTGGGACATGGCTGCAGGCGCCCTGCTGATCCAGGAAGCTGGCGGCCTGGTGAGCGACTTCACCGGTGGTCACGACTTCCTTGAGAAAGGCCACGTCGTTGCCGGTAACACCAAATGCTTCAAGGCAGTACTGACGGCGATCCAGCCGCACCTGCCGGCTTCGCTGAAGCGTTAAGCGAGCGAGCACAAAAAAGCACCCCCTAGGGGTGCTTTTTTTATGCCTGGGATTTGAGCAAACCCAATACCACTGACCCAAACACAAACCAATGTGGGAGCTGGCTTGCCTGCGATAGCGGTCTGCCAGCTAATTCATTAGTTGCTGACCCACCGCTATCGCAGGTAAGCCAGCTCCCACATTTGGATCTATGTCAGGCTTGGAATTACTGCTGGTTCTGACCGAGAATCAGACGACCTTCTTTATCCACCGGAATCTGGCCACCTGGATCACGGTCCATGCGCACCGAACCTTCCTTGCCGTCCAGGTTGTACCGCACGTCATAGCCGACCACCTTGTCACTGATGTCGTTAACGGTATTACAACGGGTTTGCGTGGTGGTGTAGGTATCGCGGTTCTGCATGCCTTCCTGAACCTTGTTACCGGCGTATCCGCCACCGACCGCACCAGCCACAGTGGCCAGCTTCTTGCCATTACCGCCACCGACTTGGTTGCCCAACAGGCCACCAGCCAGCGCACCGACCACGGTGCCGACGATTTGATGCTGATCCTGCACCGGCTTCTGCCGGGTCACGGCGACATCCTTGCAGACCTCGCGCGGGGTTTTAATCTGGGTCTTCACCGGCTGCACCGCCAGCACTTGCGCATACTCAGGGCCGCTTTTTACCAGGCTGTAGGTGGCAACAGCACCCCCGGCAGTCACACCGACAGCACCCAATACTGCACCAACCAGCAACGACTTGTTCACGTGAACCTCCTGACCATCACAAGCGGACTGAAACGTCCGCGCTATACCCAGCCTTGGAGCAAAAAAAAAGGCGCGAGTTCAATACTCGCGCCTTCTTTGTAACAGCGTGTCAACAAGCGCCCATCAAGGGCGGTCGTCGACCTCCTTGCCGGTAGCGGCAGGAGGGATCAAGTCTTCGCTGTTGAGGTTCAGCCAGATCAGCACCACGTTAGCGATGTAGATCGACGAGTAGGTACCCGCCAGAACGCCGATGAACAGCGCCAGGGAGAAGCCCCACAGGTTGTCGCCACCGAAGATCATCAACGCACCAATCGCCAGCAAAGTGGAGATCGACGTTGCCATGGTCCGCAGCAGGGTCTGGGTGGTGGAGATGTTGATGTTCTCGATCAACGTCGCTTTACGCAGCACGCGGAAGTTCTCACGAACCCGGTCGAATACCACGATGGTGTCGTTGAGCGAGTAACCAATGATCGCCAGCACCGCCGCCAATACCGTCAGGTCGAAGGTGATCTGGAAGTAGGACAGGATACCCACGGTCACGATAACGTCGTGGATCAGCGACACAATCGCGCCGACGCCGAACTTCCACTGAAAGCGGAACGCCAGGTAGATCATGATGCCGGCCAGCGCCATCAGCATGCCGAGGCCGCCTTGGTCGCGCAGCTCTTCACCCACTTGTGGGCCAACGAACTCAACACGCTTTACCGACGCCGGGTTGTCGCCGCCGACCTTCTGCAAGGCCTCAGCTACCTGGTGACCCAGTTGCGGGTCTTCACCAGGCATACGCACCAGCAGGTCGGTAGTCGCACCAAAGCTCTGCACGATGGCTTCGTGATAGCCAGCCTTGACTAGCTCGTTGCGCACCAGGGTAACGTCGGCCGGTTTCTCGTAGGTCAGCTCGATGAGCGTACCGCCGGTGAAGTCCAGACCGTAGTTCAGGCCCTTATGGAACCAGCTGAACAACGCCAGAACGGTAAGGAGCACGGTGACGCCGAACGCAACGTTGCGAACGCCCATGAAGTTGATTGTACGTAACATGGCAGCCCCTTAAATCCACAACTTCTTGAAGTCACGCCCGCCAAAGATCAGGTTGACCATTGCGCGGGTCACCATGATGGCCGTGAACATCGAGGTAAAGATACCGAGGGACATGGTTACCGCAAAACCTTTGACGGGGCCGGTGCCCATGGCAAAGAGAATCCCGCCGACCAGCAAGGTGGTCAAGTTGGAGTCGAGAATCGCGGTAAATGCCCGGCCGAAGCCTTCGTTGATTGCACGCTGTACGGTCATGCCCGCCGCGATCTCTTCACGTATCCGCGAGAAGATCAGTACGTTGGCGTCTACCGCCATACCCATGGTGAGTACGATACCGGCGATACCAGGCAGGGTCAGCGTAGCGCCCAGCAGCGACATCAGCGCCAGCAGCATCACCATGTTGCCCGCCAAGGCCACGGTGGCGATCACGCCGAAGAAACGGTAGATGGCGATGATGAACAGCGACACAAACAGCATGCCCCACAAGGCTGCATCGATACCTTTGGTGATGTTGTCGGCACCCAGGCTCGGGCCAATGGTACGCTCTTCAACGAAGTACATCGGCGCCGCCAGGCCACCAGCACGCAGCAACAGTGCCAGTTCGGACGATTCGCCCTGACCGTTCAGGCCAGTGATACGGAATTGAGCACCCAGCGGCGACTGGATGGTCGCCAGGCTGATGATCTTCTTCTCTTCTTTGAAGGTCTGCACCGGCACGTCTTTCTCGACGCCGTTGACCATTTGCTTGGTGTAGGTAGTGACTGGGCGCTGCTCGATGAAGATCACCGCCATGCTACGACCGACGTTGCTGCGCGTGGCGCGGCTCATCAGTTCGCCGCCGTGGCCATCCAGACGGATGTTCACCTCAGGAGAGCCGTGCTGCGAGTCAAAACCCGCCTTGGCGTCAGTTACTTGGTCACCGGTGATGATCAAGCCACGCTCGATCAACGCAGGAGGACGGTTGCCTTCGCGGAACTCGAATTCTTCTGCAGTGGCGCGCGAAGCACCCGGCTCAGCCGCGAGGCGGAACTCCAGGTTGGCGGTTTTACCCAGGATACGCTTGGCTTCAGCGGTGTCCTGTACGCCCGGCAGCTCAACCACGATGCGGTTGGCACCCTGACGCTGAACGATCGGCTCGGCCACACCCAGCTCGTTGACGCGGTTACGTACCGTGGTCAAGTTCTGCTTGATGGAGTATTCGCGGATTTCCGCCAGCTTGGCTGGGGTCATCGCCAGACGCAGCACAGCTTGGCCATTGAGGTCAGCCGGTACGATGTCGAAATCGTTGAAGTTCTTGCGGATCAGTGCACGGGCCTGTTCGCGGGACGCTTCATCAGAGAAGCCCAGCTGGATGGCACCGTTGAGCTGCGGCAGGCTGCGATAACGCAGTTTCTCTTTACGCAGCAAGCTCTTCACATCGCCTTCGTAGACTTTCAGGCGTGCGTCGAGGGCTTTGTCCATGTCGACTTCCAGCAGGAAGTGCACACCACCGGACAAGTCCAGGCCCAGCTTCATCGGGTGCGCGCCAATGCTGCGCAACCATTTTGGCGTGGTCTGTGCCAGGTTGAGTGCAACAACGTAGTCGTCACCCATGGCCTTGCGCACAACATCTTTGGCAGGTAATTGGTCTTCTGCCTTGGTCAGGCGCAGCAAGCCGCCCTTCGCATCAGCCGCCAACGTTGCCGCTTTAACCTGGATGCCCGCGTCGGTGAGCGCTTTGCTCGCGCGTTCCAGGTCAGCCTGATTGACTTGCAGCGAAGTGCTGGCGCCAGTGATCTGGATCGCAGGGTCATCAGGATAGAGATTGGGAGCGGAATAAATAAAACCGATCGCCAGCACCGCCAGGATCAGTACGTATTTCCACAGAGGGTATTTGTTCAGCATCACGCCGCCCGCTTATAACGCGGGGCGCCTTGCGCGCCCCGTCGATTGGTAAAGGTTGTTACTCAGATCGCTTTGAGCGTGCCTTTTGGCAGCGTGGCGGCGATGGCGCCCTTCTGGAACTTCATTTCTACGGTGTCGGAGACTTCCAGAACCACGAAAGCATCGGAAACCTTGGTGATCTTGCCGGCGATGCCGCCAGTGGTCACAACTTCGTCGCCTTTTTGCAGGCTGCCCAGCAGGTTTTTCTGCTCTTTGGCGCGCTTAGCCTGTGGACGCCAGATCATCAGGTAGAAGATGACCAGGAAGCCGACCAGGAAAATCCACTCAAAACCACCGCCCATAGGGCCGGCAGCGGCAGGCGCAGCGGCGTCAGCCATGGCATTAGAGATAAAAAAGCTCATTTAGCACTCCAGTTGCAAATAGTGAATCTTAGGGTCGGAAAACTCAGTCCAAGGGCGGCACAGGGAGCCCGCGCTTGGCATAGAAGGCATCGACGAAGGCGGCCAATGTACCCTGTTGAATAGCCTCGCGCAAACCAGCCATCAGGACTTGGTAGTGACGCAAATTGTGGATGGTATTCAACATGCTACCCAGCATTTCCCCGCACTTGTCCAGATGGTGCAGATAAGCACGCGAGAAGTTCTGGCAGGTGTAGCAGTCACAGGTGGGATCCAGCGGCGAATCATCATGGCGATGGAACGCGTTACGGATCTTCAGCACGCCTGTATCGATGAACAGATGCCCATTGCGGGCATTACGGGTTGGCATCACGCAATCGAACATGTCCACACCGCGGCGCACACCCTCTACGAGATCTTCCGGTTTGCCAACGCCCATAAGGTAACGAGGTTTGTCAGCCGGCATCAGGCCCGGCAGGTAATCGAGCACCTTGATCATCTCGTGCTTGGGCTCGCCCACCGACAAACCGCCGATAGCCAGGCCATCAAAACCGATTTTATCCAGGCCTTCCAGCGAGCGCTTGCGCAGGCTTTCGTGCATGCCGCCCTGGACGATACCGAACAGCGCCGCCGTGTTGTCGCCGTGGGCGTTCTTCGAACGCTGAGCCCAACGCAGCGACAGCTCCATGGAAATGCGCGCCACGTCTTCATCCGCCGGGTACGGCGTGCATTCGTCGAAAATCATCACGATGTCGGAGCCCAGGTCGCGCTGCACCTGCATCGACTCTTCCGGGCCCATGAACACTTTGGAGCCGTCCACCGGCGAGGCGAAGGTCACGCCCTCCTCCTTGATCTTGCGCATGGCGCCCAGGCTGAACACCTGGAAACCACCGGAGTCGGTGAGAATCGGGCCTTGCCACTTCATGAAGTCATGCAGGTCGCCATGCTTCTTGATCACTTCCGTGCCCGGGCGCAGCCACAGGTGGAAGGTGTTGCCGAGGATGATCTCGGCGCCAGTGGCGACGATGTCACGCGGCATCATGCCTTTGACGGTGCCATAGGTGCCCACAGGCATGAAAGCCGGGGTTTCGACGGTGCCGCGAGGGAAGGTCAAACGGCCGCGGCGAGCTTTACCATCCGTGGCCAGCAATTCAAACGACATACGACTCATAAGGTTTCCTCTGGGCCGCGCGGCGCCGGGTTTCGAGTGATAAACATCGCATCACCGTAGCTGAAAAAACGGTACTCGTTGGCGATGGCGGCTTGATAAGCGGCCATGGTCTCCGGGTAACCGGCAAATGCCGACACCAGCATCAACAGCGTGGATTCCGGCAAATGGAAGTTGGTCACCAGGCAATCGACCACATGGAACGGCCGGCCTGGGAAAATAAAGATATCGGTGTCACCACTGAACGGTTTGAGCACGCCATCACGCGCCGCACTCTCCAGCGAACGCACGCTGGTGGTGCCCACGGCAACCACCCGCCCGCCGCGCGCCTTGCACGCGGCCACGGCATCCACGACTTCCTGGCTGACTTCCAGCCACTCGCTGTGCATGTGGTGGTCTTCGATGTTATCCACACGCACCGGCTGAAACGTCCCGGCCCCCACGTGCAGGGTCACATAGGCGCTTTCGACGCCCTTGGCGGCAATCGCGTCCAGCAGCAGTTGGTCGAAATGCAGCCCGGCCGTCGGCGCGGCCACAGCACCCAGGCGCTGGGAGTACACCGTCTGATAACGCTCGCGGTCCGAGTCTTCGTCGGGGCGGTCTATATAAGGAGGCAACGGCATATGGCCGACGCGCTCCAGCAGCGGCAACACCTCTTCGGCAAACTTGAGCTCGAACAGCGCGTCATGGCGCGCGACCATCTCGGCCTCACCACCGCCATCGATCAGGATGCTCGAACCCGGTTTCGGCGACTTGCTGGAGCGCACATGGGCCAGCACGCGATGGCTGTCCAGCACCCGCTCCACCAGAATTTCCAGCTTGCCGCCGGACGCTTTCTGGCCAAACAGCCGTGCCGGAATCACCCGGGTATTGTTGAACACCATCAAATCGCCTGGGCGTAAATGCTCAAGCAAATCAGTGAATTGACGGTGTGCGAGGGCACCGCTCACCCCGTCCAGGGTCAGCAGTCGACTGGCGCGACGCTCGGCCAAAGGGTGGCGAGCGATCAGCGAATCAGGGAGCTCAAAAGTAAAGTCAGCAACGCGCATGATGGGGTTCGTCTAGCAGGGCCGGGAAGTCTAGCGGAAATAGTGAAAATAGACCATGAAACGTGATTGACCAACGGTAATCTCATCTCTATACTTCGCCGCCATTGAGCCCTGATGGCGGAATTGGTAGACGCGGCGGATTCAAAATCCGTTTTCGAAAGAAGTGGGAGTTCGATTCTCCCTCGGGGCACCATCTTAAAGAAAGACCTTGAAATTCAAGGTCTTTTTTTTCGCCTGTAAAAAAGTGAGTATGCGCAGGCCAACGCAGACGTTGAGGAGCCGAGACCATGGAATTGACGCTGGAAGCTGTTGCGCTTTTTGCTCTCAAGCTGGTGCATGAGACCGAAGGCGCGAGCCCGGTTCTGCGGGATGACCTGGTCATGGATGGGTATGAGCGCGAGGTGTTTGGGTTGTTGGTGCGCCAAGGGGATTTGGCCACGATTCAACGCAAGCTTGATGAGTGCATTGCCCAGACCTTGAATACCTTAGGCGGCGCCGACACCGTACTCGGTCGCGAGCTGCATAAGCTGGCCACTGATGTGCAACAGGCCCCCAGCCTTGATGAGCTAAGCCCGCCGCTGACCACCCTCAAGGACTATCTGAAAGATATCCAGTGAATCAATGATCAACACACCGGCCAAGTAAACCATCAGCACCGCAACACCAGCGTCCAAGCATCGCCAGACCACGGGCGCGCGAAACAGCCAGGTCAAACGCTGACATCCCAACGCCAACAGCACAAACCACACCAACGATGCCGTCATGGCCCCTGTCGCGAACAGGGCTTGTTGGCCTGCGGGTTTGGCCGCACCGATAGAGCCGATCAGCACCACCGTATCCAGCCAGGCGTAGGGGTTGGCGAAGCCGAGCACTATCGCCGTGCGTAACAGCCCGCGTTGCGAATTGCCGCCTTGAGTGTCCGGCATGGACTGGTTGCGGATGCAGGCCAGCAAGCGCTGACCACCGAACCACAGCAGATAGGCCGCGCCGGACAAAAGCATTATCGCCATCACCGCCGGCCAACTTTCCAGCACAGACCCTAACCCCGTCACGCCGATAGCGATCAGGAGGATATCGGCCAGCACACAAATAGCGACCACCCACCAGATGGGACCACGGCCGACACCTTGGCGGATTACCAAGGTGTCTTTTGGGCCGGGGGCGGCGAACAGTCCGATGCCCAGGAGCAAACCTTCAAGGTACAGGGCGTTGAAGTGTGGAAACATGGAATGTTCGAGTCCGCGAGCGATAGATTACACGTTGCGGCGGGCAGGTTGTCCTTTTTAGCTAACAACGTAACGACTTTCACCAAGGATTGGGGATGAGTAATCAACTATGAGCATCAAGACGCGCGACACCCTCCGAGCGCTGGTCGTACGACGCAGCCGGGAACTGGGCAAATCCATGACCACCCTGGCCAAGGAAGCGGGCATATCCAGAACCTACCTCTACGGGTTGGCCGGTGGCGCCTCTAAAGATCCCTCGGTGCGCACACTGATCAAGTTGGCCAAGGCGCTTCACGTTTCACCGCTGCTACTGTTCCGCTACTTCGCCGATTTGGCAGGCGCTCCGGTTGACGCTCACTCGATGGCTACCACCAACCGTGCTATCGGCCTGCTAGCCCCCAACGACGTTGCCGTCTTCAACGCAGACGTCACCACGCCAGACCAAACCGTCGTGTTACCCGGTGAGACGTTTCAGAAGACCTGGGAGATCCAAAACCTCGGCACCCGCCCCTGGCGCGGCCGCAAGTTGGTGCGAGTAGACGGCGAATACGTGATCGCCCGACGCACCGCCACGGGTGCGCCATTGGAAGTGGTGATGGACACACACCTGCGCAGCCTGAACAACGAAATCCCGATTGCCGACACACTGCCCGGCCAGCCGGTGCACCTCACGGTGGAATTCGCCGCGCCCAAGGAAACCTGCACCGTCACGTCGATCTGGCGGATCGAGGATGAACACGGCCAGCCTTGCTACGGCCCCGCCTTCATCCTGCATGTGATCGTCAACGTCATGGCCCGCTGAGTACCTACCCGCTAACCGCCATACGCACCGCCAAGCCCATCAGCACCGAGCCCATCAGCCAACGCTGCGCCACCTGCCAACCCGGCCGGGTGACGAAGAACACCGCGATAGAGCCCACCATGATGGCGATCACCGAGTTAACGCTCACGCTGATGGCAATCTGCGTAAAACCCAGGATCAGCGACTGCGTCAGCACACTGCCATGGCCGTTCGGGTCGATGAACTGCGGCAACAACGACAAATACATCACCGCCACTTTGGGGTTCAGCAGGTTGGTCACCAAGCCCATCATGAACAGCTTGCGCGGGCTGTCCTGGGGCAAGTCCCGCACTTGAAAGGGCGAACGGCCACCCGGCTTCACGGCCTGCCAGGCGAGGTACACCAGATACACTGCACCACCGAGCCGCAGCACGTCGTACGCAAAGGGCACCGCCATCACCAACGCGGTGATGCCCAATGCTGCGCAAAACATATAAACCAGAAAACCCAACGCAACACCGCCGAGCGATATCAACCCGGCCTTACGCCCCTGGCAAATCGAGCGGGAAATGAGGTAAATCATATTCGGCCCGGGCGTGAGCACCATGCCGAGTGAGATCAGGCCATAAGCAAGCCAGCTGGACAGCTCGGGCATGGTGTCGCTCCTTAAGGTGTGTGCTGGGCGCCATGGTAGGGCGTTGAACAGCAGGCCGTTAGATACAGATCCGCGAGCAAAACGTCATACACACACGCAGGCGGTTACCGCCCCATTCACCCAAGGACAGGCACATGATCGACTTCAACAACAAAGGCTTCTTCAAACTCAAGCAAAACAACGAATACGCCGAACGCGTATCAGCCCTGCTGCTCGACGGCGAAGAAGTCATCGACGCCTACAAAGCCATGCGCGATGGCGTGGTCTTCACCACCAAACGCATCATCGCGGTGAACGTGCAGGGGATTACCGGCAGCAAGAAGGACTTCACCTCGCTGCCGTACAAAAACATCGTCGCGTACTCGGTGGAAACGTCCGGCACGTTTGATCTGGATTCGGAGCTGGAGATTTACTTTTCGTCGCTGGGGAAAGTGAAGTTTGAATTCACCGGGAAGACTTCGATTGTGGAGATCTCGCGGATCATCTCCAAACACTTGCTGGGCTGATCCCTTGTGCGCTTATTGTTTCTCAGTTGCTCAAGCCTGTCGCTCGGAAGCCCGCGACAGACAACGCAATTGACTGAAACAAGACTGCACAGGGAACTGTAGGCCTCAGCGGTACCACACAATGGTTCCTATAGCCTTTGGGTGATAAGTCTTTTGGTCAACGCTCCCAGTCTCCTTCAACCGTTCCATAGCGCCACCTACGCGGACAACGCCTCAAGCCCTGAGGCGCAGTCTGTCAGCCCGATACGAACCAAGCGCAACGTGATCGACAAAACCAAGCTCTGGCCCAATGGTTCGACGCTCAAGATAGCGCTCTATGACGTTAACGAGGAGGAGGCAAAGGCGATAAAGGATGCGATCAACGAATGGAAGCCTTACGTCAATCTCAAGTTCGATTTCGTCCTGGGCGAGGAAGGCGACATCCGTATCGCTCTCAACCATATCAATAACACCTACGGCACTGCGGCAGGAATAGACGCGAAAAAAATACCGCCACACCTGCCCACAATGATCCTGCTGGACGACATCCACTCACCCAAATTCCGCTTCGTGGCGCTGCATGAGTTCGGGCATGGCTTGGGCGCAATGCATGCTCACCAACACCCCGACTCAGGCATTCCTTGGGACAGGCAGAAGGCGTATGACCACCTGCTCAAGCGCTATGGTTGGACCCAGGATCTCGTCGACAAAAATATCTTGCCCTTGGAACGCAGTGATAAGTACAGCTACCAACCTTACGACGGCGATTCGATAATGCATTACGAGGTCACCGACGACTGGACATCCGGCGGCTGGGGTCAATCGGAAAACTGGGACATCAGCGACGGCGATAAAGCCCAAATGCAAGAGGCTTACCCCAAGCCAAAGCCACCTGTTCCGGCGCCTCTTTCCAAAGCGTTGCTTAGCGCCCGATTTGATGAGCCAACACAATCGCTGACCGAGTGATGCCGGGCGAGTTTTTACCGACGCTTTGACTAACCGCTCGGCAAAAAAAGACCTTGGCGTCCCAAGGTCTTTTTTACTGCTAACACGGTTCAGCGGGTGCACCACGATCCAAATGTGGGAGCTGGCTTGCCTGCGAAGACGCCAGCCGCCATACCCTCAAACCAGCCGCTTACACACCAACGGCCTCCCCCTCCTCCATCACCCCATTCGGCAACATCCCATTGGCCAAATCATCCACCACCGCCTTCGCCATCTCCCCCAAATAATGCGCCGCCCAGGCGTAACGGTCTGCGCTCTTGTCCATGGCTGCATCCAACGCGAGCATTTTGGAGCAGTGAAGCAGCTCGGAGGCATGCTCCAGGGCGTCGCGAATGGGTACGCCGGAGTTGACGCGGAATAGGCGGTGGAGGTTGGGCTGTTCGCCGCAGGTGGAGAAGGTGATGACGCCGAGGGTTTTGTTGAGGGGTGGGTTGATCATTGAGCACCTCCGAGTTGGGCGGTGGTGTGGATTGCGGTAATACGAGGATCAAGCCTTTCAGAAACACTCATTGGTATAGCTCCCATTCTTCGAAGAGAGCTGCCCCATTCGTTTCCAGGCGAATGGGTGGCAGCTGTGCGCAGGCTGGAAACCGGGGGAATAGGCAAACCCGGCAGACTCGAAAGTCTCCCACGCACAGCCGCCATAACACGCATATGCTGGCACAAAAGTGGCGCCAGCGGTCGTGATAAATGGTGGCACCTGTGCGCCTATACCCACGGGTTTCCAGGCCCGGTCGCCTCATAAAGACGACGATCAGGACGGTAATCTGAAAGCGGGAGACCTGAAAGTATGCTTTTGTATGTACAGATTTCCGCTCCCGCGACCTTGGAGGCCCTGATATAAGCAACCTCAACTACCCACTTTGGGGTCGCTAGAAACCAGCTGACTTTTCCCACACCCACCATCGAACAAAGCCGACATCAACCTCTGATCCCCCCTCGTACGCTCACTCCCCCGCACAAGGAAGTGAGCCCGTCATGCCAGAACGCGCGTACCCCATCACCGAAGAGGACCAACTCAAACGGCGAATCCTGACTCCGCAGCCGAAGCGGGAGCCCTATTCGCCGCCGATAGATTTATTCGACTCAGCACCCGCCCCGGCGCCTTCGCCCGCAAAGCTTCCCGGCTGCGTGTTCACTAAACCCTGCCAACTGCCCGACGGCATCATTCGCTACAACAACCCCACCGGTTACGTACCGTTGGAGCTGATCAAGGATTACGGCCATTTCAGCCTGTTGGGTGGGCGCGAGGTGGACAGCCGAGGCGCGGTTGCTCTGCGCAAGATCAGCGGCAGTGCGCTGCCCGTTGGTTTGGGGCAATTGGCGTTGCGCTCAGCGGTGGTGGAGTCCGCAGTCGGCGCCGCTGGCACTTTGGCGGGTGGGCTGTTGGCGGGGTTAGTGGCGCTGGCTTGGCCGTCGGCGCTGGGTGATAGCGCGCTTTACAGCGAGGAGCAGTTGCGTTCGCTGCCACGGGCGCGGTCGCAGATGCGTTTGCATGTGGAGCAGCGTGAGGATGGCACGCTCAAGGGGTATGGGTTTTACACGGGCAACCATGCCGATTGGCAGATGATTGATGTGGTGCAGTTCCAAAGCCGTGGCGATCAGTTTGTGGCGGATTTGGGTGAGGGCGTGGAGCTGATCTGGACGCCTGCGGTTGATCGGGGCGACACGCTGGGTATTCCGGCGTTGGAGGCTGCGCCGCAAGCGCCGGTAATTTGGATTTACCCGCCGACGGAGAAGGCGGCGCAGATTCTGGTGAACCCGATTTATCCGCCGGAGTATCGGGATTTTATTCTGGTGTTCCCGGTGGAATCGGGGGTTCGGCCGCTGTATGTGGTGGTTAGCGTTCGGGCAGGAGACCACAAGTATCAACCGAGCCCACGGTTTTTAACTGCGTTTCCAGAGGCCGTACGTGCGCCGTCCAAATCCGGAGTCAAGGGCGGAGGCCACCTTAGGCCGCGCTGGAAGGATCCCCATGGCTATATCTACGAATGGGACTTCGAACGAGGTAAGGTCGAGAAGTACAACAAGCGAGGGAAGCATTTGGGTGAATTCGATCCTATAACAGGTGAACGAACCAAAGATGCAGAAGACAAGAGAAGGATAGACCCATGAATCACCTGATCTACGTAGTCCCAGCGGGGAGCGAGCATATTTCGACTGAGATCCCGCTCAACCTGAAAGCTGCCGACTTGCTGCCTATTATGGGTTGGGAGGACGAACACGAATGTGTTTATGACTACCTACTTACTCCCCAACAAATCGAAGGCATCGAAAAATTCACCTCATTGGTATTTCCAAAAAATGCGTCGCTGTATTTGGCATGCGACGCGTAATGGCCACACCACGCTAACTTTCCAAAGAGTCCAAGTTTGATGCGTAGAATTTCACTTTCAGAGAAAAAGCCCCTCCTCTACCGCTCAGTCAACACCCGAACCCATGATTTCTCCAAAAAATGCGTCGCTGTATTTGGCATGCGACGCGTAATGGCCACACCACGCTAACTTTCCAAAGAGTCCAAGTTTGATGCGTAGAATTTCACTTTCAGAGAAAAAGCCCCTCCTCTACCGCTCAGTCAACACCCGAACCCATGGTGTGCACCACGGTAGTCATTGCGCGTATCGCTATGAGCGGCATACCAAAAGTGAAAAAAGCTCACTGTCTAACCGTGGCTCAATGCACAGCCATCAACGACACGGTTTTGACTACACGCCACTATTGCGCTTTCTCCTGTCCAAAGTCGGCCAGCCGTGGGACAAGGTTTTCAGCGAAGCTAACGCTCGCCTGGATCGTACAGAGCCGGTGTTCTGGATGGTTGCGCTGCATGAAAGCGACAAAGACGAATATGTGCGATTAGGTGATTCCAGCTATTACAGCGGTTTGTGGGTCGACGCCGCAGGCCTCCTGCAAAAAGTTAACCCCCAACTGACATCCGAACAGATGACGCCAAATTGTAACTGCTGCACCCACACCTTCAACGGTGTGGTATTCCCGCAGGCTCCACGTTAAAACTCACCACCCGCACACAACCCGCCCTGCTCCAGGTTGTGCAACATCAACCGACAGCCGATCTTGCCCACGATCATGTCCACAATCGCCAAGCCCAAGCCCGCGCCATTGGCGTTATCGCGGCTGTAGAACCGTTCGAACAAGCGGCTCAGTTCGGCTTCATCAATCCCCGGGCCTTGGTCTTCCACGCTCAAGCAGTTAGCGCCAATCAGCACTTTCACTTCGCTGCCTGCCGGGGAAAAATTCAGCGCATTGGTTACCAGGTTCTGCAGCGCGATGGCCAGGGCCACCGGTTCGGTTTCCACCCAGCAATCTTCGTTGCCTTCCAGCACCAGCTCCACGCCCTTGTCCATCGCCAGTGGCGCCAGCTCAGCGAGTTCTTCGCGCACTAATTCCATCAGTTGCACGGGCTTGCACACGAGGTTGCTCAGGTGCGGTTCGATGCGCGCCATGGTCAGCAATTGGCTGCCAACCCGTGTCGCGCGGTCCACGCCCTTCACCAGAAAGTCCAACGCTTCGCGCCGTTGCTCCTCGGTGGCGGCGCTTTGGGCGTTTTGTGCATGGATGCGCAAGATGGCCAGCGGCGTGCGCAGTTCATGGGCAGCATCGGCGATAAACCGGCGTTCGCGTTCCAGCAGGTCATCCATGTGCACCAACAGCCGGTTCAGCGCGGTTTGCATGGGTTCCAGGTCGGAGGGCAGGGGCTTGAGGCTCAACGGTTGCAAGGCGTCGGTGTTGCGCCCACGAATCGCCAGCACCATGGCGCGCAGGGGTTTGAAGCCCCAGCCGATGGCCAGCCAGATCAGTACGGTCAGCAGCGGCACGCCGATCAAGGTGGGCCAGAGGGTGTGGCGCACGATGCGTTCGATCAGATCTTGGCGCATGTCGTCGCGCTCGCCCACCCAAATCAGCAGCCCCTGCTGTGGGTCAACGAGGAGGAAGGCGCACCAGTCGTTGCCGTCGTGGGTCAGGTCGTGGGCGCCGAGGTGGGTGGGCGGTGCATCGAGGATCGGCGCTTGGGCGGAGCGCACCAGGAGTTGGCCGTCGGTGCGCCATACCTGGAAGGTCAGCGGCGTTTCATAAGGGTGGGCGGCGCCGTCTTCGCCGATGCGGCTCATGGCGTGGTCGAAGGCTTGGTAGAGGCGGTCAAAGTCGGCCTCACCGAGGTCGCGTTGGCGCAGCACGCCTTGCAGCAGGCGGGCGCTTTGGGCCAGTTGGGCGTCGTAGACTTCTTCGATTTCGTGGTGGCTGTCGCGCAGCATCAGCCAGCAGATCAGGGCGTCGCCCAGCAGGATCAGCATCAGCACGGGAATAAGGATGCGCGCGCGAACCGAGTTCACAGTTTGAGCACCAGCACATAGCCAACACCGCGCACGGTGCGGATCAGCTCTGTGGATAACTTTTTGCGCAGGTTATGGATCAACACTTCCAACGTGTTGCTCTCAACCCGGTCCTGCCAACCATATAAAGCGCGGGCCAGGCGCTCGCGGGTCACGACTTTGCCAGGGCGCACCATCAGTTGGTGCAGCAGTTGGTATTCCATCGGGGTGAGGATGATGTCTGCGTCCTGGTAGCGCACTTGCTGGGTGGCGGGGTCGAGGCTGACGCCGGCGTGTTCCAGCATCGGTTGCGCGCGGCCCTGGCTGCGGCGCAACAGGGCGCGCACGCGGGCTTTGAGTTCT
Source organism: Pseudomonas sp. IB20 (assembly GCF_009707325.1). Taxonomy (NCBI): domain Bacteria; kingdom Pseudomonadati; phylum Pseudomonadota; class Gammaproteobacteria; order Pseudomonadales; family Pseudomonadaceae; genus Pseudomonas; species Pseudomonas gelidaquae. The sequence continues at coordinate 4,275,988 of NZ_CP046103.1, forward strand.
TCGACGTCGAAGGGTTTGATCAGGTAGTCGTCGGCGCCTGCGTCCAGCCCGGCGATGCGCTCGGTGGTGCCGTCGCGGGCGGTGAGGATCAGCACCGGCAAGTCGTGTTGCTCGGCGCGCAGTTGTTGCAGCAGGTCGAGGCCGTCGAGGCGTGGCAGGCCGAGGTCGAGCAGCAACAAATCGAAGCTTTCCGTGCGCAGGGCGTGTAGGGCGCTGAGGCCATCTTGCAGCCAATCCAGGGTGTAGCCTTCGGCGCCCAATGCCACGCGAATGCCCTGGCCGAGGGCACGATCATCTTCGACTAGGAGTAGGCGCATAGCAGATTCTCTGTAGGAAACGGCGGAATCATGCCGGTTCTGGTGCGGGCCCTTGCGGGAAAGATGTTACGCCACGTTGCCAACTAAGGTTGCGCTAAGGTTGGTTTTGCACTGTGAACCTTCCCACGTATGCAGAGAAATATTCCTGCGTTTATGGGACCAGGTACGGGACAACCTGTCGTTATCCATGCTCACCGGCCGCAGGAGCACCTGCCGGATGAACATGCGCACCAACTAAGGTTGCGCTAAGGTTGGTTTTGCACTGTGAACCTTCCCACGTATGCAGAGAAATATTCCTGCGTTTATGGGACCAGGTACGGGACAACCTGTCGTTATCCATGCTCACCGGCCGCAGGAGCACCTGCCGGATGAACATGCGCAGTTATCCTTTTTTCCGACAGGTTCTCTATGCGCCCCGTTTTACTGATCTGCAGCCTGCTAGGGGTCTTCATCGCCGCCTGGCTTAGCCATCCGCCCCATGTGCTGGCGCCCTTTGCCCAAGCGAGCCCGAACAATTCAAAGGTCGCGGCGGCGCCGCAATACATCAGCCGCTTCGTGTCCTCGCAACTCACCGACTTTGTGCACTCCTCCTCCGTCACCGCTCTGCCCGGCGGCGACTTGATGGCCGTGTGGTTTGCAGGTTCGCGCGAAGGCGCCGCCGATGTGCAAGTGCGCACCGCGCGGTTTGATGCGCGCAGCGGTGAATGGGGCGCCGAACAGGTGCTGGCCACGCGCGAAAGTACCCGCGACGGCACTCAGCGCTACATTCGCAAACTGGGTAACCCGGTGATTGCGCTGGGGCCGGATAAACGCCTGTGGATGTTTTACGTGTCGGTGTCGGTCGGCGGCTGGGCCACCAGTGCGATCAACGTGATGGTCTCGGAAGACCTCGGTGCGAACTGGTCAGCGCCTCGGCAATTGGTGACCTCGCCGTTCTTTAATATCAGCACCTTGGTGCGTGCCGCGCCGGTGTTTCACGCCGACGGTTCTATCGGCCTGCCGGTGTATCACGAGTTCATGGGCAAGTTTGCCGAGTACCTGTACTTGAGCGCCGACGGTGCGGTGATCGACAAATTCCGCATCAGCCGTGGCAAGAACTCTCTGCAACCGACCATCGTGGCGCAGGATGGCCTGCGCGCCGTGGCGATGTTGCGCTATGCCGGTGACACCTATCACCGCGTGCTCGCCAGCCGCACCATTGACGCCGGCCAAACCTGGAGCGAGCCGTACCCGCTGGAGCCGGCCAACCCCAACTCATCGCTGGCGGCGGTGGCCACCCGGGACGACGGTTTGTTGGTCGCCCTCAACGACCTGCAAGACGGCCGCTTCAAGCTCAGCCTTTACGGCACCGATGCCCAGTTCAGCCAATGGCGTACGGTGATAGAGCTGGACCAGTCGCCCGACCCGCTCGGCCAGCCGTTCGCCCATGAGGCCTACAAAGAAATCATCGGCGAAGGCTTCCGCGCCTCCAGTGGTGCCCAGCGCCTGCCGCTGGAGCAGCGCTTTCTGAGCAACCTGGATTACCGCGTGTGCAAACCCAGTGGCTGCGATTTTGAGTACGAGTACCCGTACTTCAGCCGCAGCCCGGACGGCATGTACCACTTGGTGTACTCGTGGAATAACACCTTTATCAAACATGTCAGCTTCAACGAAGCCTGGCTGGCGGAGCATTTGTAATGGTTTCTGTGTGGCAAGCCCATTTGAGTTTTGTGCTGCTGGGGTTTGTGGCGTTGTGTGCCCTGCGCTTTACCGCACCGTGGCGGCCGTGGCTGCTGCCGGTGTTGGTGGTGCTGAGCTTTATCCCGGTGAATGAACTGCCCTTGGCGGCGTATGTGCGCAGCTTTACCGATGACCTGGCCATCAGCACCTTGGTGTTGCTGGCGTGGGTGGGGCTGTGCCGGTTGGGCGTGGTGCAGCCGGTTACTCGTCAACATCAGCTGCAACTGCTGGTGCTGTTTGGCGTGCTGAGCCTGCTGTTGTACCCCGCCACGCTGGGCCTGACGTATTACGACCCGTACCGCTGGGGCTTCAACCCTCGGCCGATGATTGTGCTGGTGGGCGCGGCGGCGCTGTTGATGCTGTGGCTGCGCAATGCGCTGGCGGTGTGGATGCTGGCGCTGGGCACCCTGGCGTTCGCGTTGCGGCTCAAGGCGTCGGAGAACTATTGGGATTACTTGGTCGATCCGCTCTTGACGGGCTACTGCATAGTCGCAGGATCCTGGCTGCTGGTAAAAGCAGCCTGGAAATACCCGAGCCGAGCAAGACAAGGTGGCTGACACTCCGTCATCGCGGGCAAGCCCGCTCCCACATTTGCCCTATGTAGTTTTTGAAATTGGGAAGAGTCAATGATGGGTGTGTTGCAATCACGCCGCCTGCGCTACGGCGTGGGCGCGATCGGGTTGGTGTTTGTGTTGCTGGCCGCTTTGCGGCTGGTATTTTTAATAAGCTTTTCCGGCCTTGCTCTTAACACCCCGGCGCTGCTGGAAACCCTGGGCATCGGCTTGCGTTTCGACCTGCGCCTGGCGGTGTTGATCCTGCTGCCGCTGGCGCTGCTGGCCTGGTTCCCGCGCTGGAACCTCACCACCCTGCCCGCCTTGCGCTGGCTGGCGCGCGGCTATCTGGTCGTAGCCCTGGCCGTAGTCGGCCTGGTGTACATCATCGACTTCGGCCATTACGCCTACCTTGGCGTGCGCATCAATGCGACGGTGTTGCGCTACCTGCAAGACGCACAGATTTCGCAACAGATGGTGTGGGAAACCTACCCGGTGCTGTGGATAACCGCCTGTTGGCTGGCCGCCGTGGCGCTGTGGGTGTGGGCGTTGGTGTGCCTGGAGCGATTGACCCTGGATCGCGAAGCCAAAACCATCGGCAAGTGGGCGGTGGCGTCTGTGGCCGTGGTCGGCGTTGTCGCCGTGCTGCTGGCCCTGCTCGGCCGCGTGGCCAACCTCAACCTGGAAAACCCGGTGCCGCTGCGCTGGAGCGATGCGTTCTTTTCCGGCAACAGCCAGGTCGCCGCCGTGGGCCTGAACCCGGTGCTGTTTTTGTACGACACGCTCAAGGTTGGCCAATCGCAATTCGATGAAGCCAAAGTGCGCGACCATTACCCGCAGGTTGCGCAGTATTTAGGCGTTGCTCAGCCCGATCCCAAGCAACTGAATTTCACCCGCGAGCAAGGCGTGCAGCCCTATCGCCTGCAAGGCGAGCGCCCGCCCAATGTGATCTTCGTGATGCTCGAGTCCCTAGGCACCAGCGCCGTGGGTGCCTACGGCAACCCGCTGAACCCCACGCCGAACCTGGACAAACTGGCGACGCAAAGCTGGTTCTTCAAACACTTCTACGTGCCCGTCACCGGCACTGCCAAAACCGTGTGGGCAAGCATCACCGGGGTGCCCGATGTCACGCGCCAGGAGACCGCCACGCGCAACCCGCTGATCACGCGGCAACACACGCTGATCAACGCGTTCGAGGGCTACCAGAAGTTCTACATGATCAACGGCAACGCCGGCTGGGCGAATATCAATGCGCTGATTCGTCAGAGCATCGATGGCGTGCAGCTGTTTGACGAAAGCTACTGGCGCTCGCCACGGGTGGACGTGTGGGGCATCTCCGACCTGGACCTGTTCAAGGAAGGCGACCAGTTGCTGCGCGCCGTGCCCAAGGACCAGCCCTTCTTCGCCTACGTGCAAACCTCCGGCAACCACCGCCCGTTCACCATCCCCAAGCAGAACGACGGCTTCCAGGTGCATGACGTGACGCTGGAGCAAGCCCAGGCCGCCGGCTCGCGCAGCGTCGAGCAATACAACGCAGTGCGTTTGCTGGACTTCAACATCGGCCGCCTGATGGACATCGCCAAGGCCGGCGGCTGGTACGACAACAGCATTTTTGTGTTCTTCGGCGACCACAACACCCGCATCAGCCAGATCCCGCACATGGCACCGGCCTTCGAGCAATTGGGCCTGGAAAGCAACAACGTGCCGATGCTGATCCACGCGCCGGGCCTGCAACCGCGGGTGATTGAAGAGGCCGTGGGCCTGGCGGACTTGCTGCCCACTGTTGCCGGCATGGCCGGCATACCGTTTCGCAATGGCGCGATGGGCCGCGACATCCAGCAACCGGCGCCAGAAGGCGAACGCGTGGTGCCGCTGGTGTTGCACGAGGGCACCTTCCCGATTATCGGCGGCGTGACCAAGGACTTCCTGCTGCAGATGCAACACGACGGCAGCTTACCAACCCTGCACGACCTTGCCTCGCAAACGCCTCGGGACGACGTGGCCGAGCAGCATCCCGAAGAGTTTCAACGCTTACAGGGGCTGACGCGCGGGCTGCATGAAAGCGCGCGGTTGATGCTGTTCAAGAATGTGCGCGAGTGATCACTTGGGCTGGAAAGTTTCCAGGTAGGCCAGGATGTTTTCAATCTTCTGCGGGTCGCTGATGCCCCAGAAGATCATGCGCGTGCCGCTGACCACCTTCTTCGGCGCCTCGATGTAGGCGGCGAGCTTGTCGCGGGACCAGACCACGCCGGAGTTTTTCATCGCGTCGGAGTACTGGTAATCCGTGGTGGTGCCGGCGGGTCGGCCGATGATGCCGTTAAGCTCTGGGCCAAAGCCGCCGCGCGCACCTTCGCCGATGCTGTGGCAGCCGCCGCAGGTCTTGCTGAACAGCTTGCCGCCCGCCTCGGCATCGCCGGCCGCAAAGGCCGGGGCGGTGTTGAGGATCAGGGCGAGGGTCAGTAACGCGTACTTCATGGTGGGCTCCACAGCGGGTGTTACGGCGATTATGCCTGTTTGTCAGGAGCGCATGCCCCAGATCACCTAGACGGTTCAAACAACCACCCATCGCCTCAGGCACATCTAATCGAACCTATCCCCACCCGCCCCACTCCACCTTACTGAACCCTGATGGTGGAGTAAGGATCATGGCTCAGCCATCGATTTTAGTGCTGGAAGACGACGAGATCATTCGCTCGTTAATGGTGGATGTACTGGAGGACTTCGGGGCGCACGTCACCTCGTTTCCTTCGGCGGATGAAGGCATGATTTACCTGGAACGCTGCGATGACCCGGTGGACCTGATTGTCAGCGATATCCAGATGCCGGGTTTGCTCAACGGCTACGACCTGAGCAAGGTGGTGGCGCATCGCTGGCCGTCGGTGCCGGTGGTGCTGACCTCCGGCAATACTAAGCTGGCGGAGCAACTGGGCGGGTCTGTGCGTTTTTTGCCCAAGCCGTGGAGCGCCGAGCACTTGGTTGAGTGCGTGCAAACCGCGCTGATCCAAAAGGGCTCGTCCCTGCATTGATAGCACCGCAATATCACTTAACGCGAACTTGATGAGTTGCCCTGTGGTCATTAATCACGCAAGGAGCGACTTTTCTGATGCGCTGGTCAGCCTTTTCGCCTTGTGCGTGCAGTTGACGGCAATGAGTTGTGTAGAATTGTCGCCGGTTTCACCCGCGTCATTCATGGCCGAAAGGCCCCCAGTTCGAGCTCATTGAATGCATTCACAGGCCCTTGACGTTGGTGCGCCCTCATTGCTGGAAACGTTGCGCTCAGGTACTGGCCTGCTGCATGTAGCGTTGGAAAAACGCCTGCCGTTTTTCTCCGAGTGCCTGGATGCCGACTGGTACCAGCGCTTGCTCCAGGCGTACTACGGATTTTATAGGCCGATGGAAGCGGTGCTGTATGACAGCGGCTTGATCCCTAATGGATTCGATACGTCGTTGCGTGTGAAAACGCCAACGCTGCTGCGCGACCTCTACGCCCTTGGCCTGACGGACGACGCTATCAGCGCCCTGCCCCGTTGCTGCGAACTCCCCACTTTCGATACCCCCGCCGCCTGCCTCGGTGCCCTGTATGTGCTGGAAGGCGCGACCTTGGGCGGCCAAGTGTTGCGCCGGAAAATGGCTCAACGCCTGGCCGTCGACGCGGACAACGGCGGCGCGTTTCTCAATGTGTACGGCACCGAGACCGGCCGGCGCTGGAAAGACTTTCTCGATTACCTGAGCCGCCAGCCACTGGACACGCAGGCCAAACAGCACGCGGTGATTGCTGCCTGTTCGACATTCAGCGGCTTTGAGCAATGGCTTGCCAGCCAGGAGGTACTGCTATGAAACCCGAAGATTTTGAGGAACTGCATGCCAACTGTTCCGACGAACCCATTCGCACTCCAGGCGCGATTCAGCCCCACGGCGTGTTGCTGACGTTATCGGCACCTGACCTGAACATCATGCAGGTCAGCGCCAATGTGGGCACTGTGTTCAACCACGCGCCTGAGGCGCTGTTGGGCCAGCCACTGCACACCTTGATTGGCGCGCAACATGCCCAAGCCGTGCAGGCCATGGCTGAACACGACACTTTTTTCGACGCGACGGCGCTGCACGTCACCTTCAACGGTGTGCGATTCGAAGGGCTGTTGCATCGCCATCAAGACGTGCTGGTGCTGGAATTCGAACCGCACCTGGAAGACTTCAAACCGCGCACCCTGAATGGCCGCACCAGCGACCTGGGCAAGATGCTGCAACGCTTGCAGTCGGCGAAAAACCTGCAAGCGCTGTACGAAATCAGCGTGAATGAAATCCAGGCCATGACCGGTTATGACCGGGTGCTGATCTATCGTTTCGAAGAAGAAGGCCACGGGCAGGTGATTGCCGAAGCGTCGTCGCCGTCCATGGAGCAGTTCAACGGGCTGTTCTTCCCAGCCTCCGATATCCCCGAGCAGGCCCGCGAGCTCTACCGCACCAATTGGCTGCGTATCATCCCGAATGCTGCCTACGAGCCGGTGCCGTTGCTGCCCAAGCTGCGCCCGGACACCGGCCAGCCGCTGGACTTGAGCTTTGCCACCCTGCGCAGCGTGTCGCCGATTCACTGCCAGTACATGCAGAACATGGGCGTGCTGTCGTCCATGAGCATCTCGTTGATGGCGGGTGACAAGCTCTGGGGCTTGATCAGTTGCGGTAACCGCGAGCCGCTGTTGGTGCCCAATGACCTGCGCATAGCCTGCCAAACCATCGGCCAGGTACTGTCGTTGCAGATCAGTGCCATGGAAGCCCTGGACCTGAGCCGCCAACGCGAAGAAAAGGTTGAAGCCCTGGCCCTGCTTGATCAGGCGATGAAAGCGTCTGAACAAAATGTGTTCGATGGCCTGGCCCAGCAGCCGCACGTGCTGATGGACCTGACCCTGTCGGGCGGCGTGGCGATCATCGAAGACAAACAGCTGCACTGCTACGGCAATTGCCCGCAGCCTGAGCAGATTCGTGCGCTGCACACGTGGCTGCAAACCAGCGGCGAACCGGTGTTCTCCAGCCACAACCTGACCTCGGTATACCCGCCAGCTGCCGAGTTTCAGCCCGTGGCCAGTGGCGTGTTGGCCATGAGCCTGCCAAAGCCTGTGGATAACGGCGTGCTGTGGTTTCGCCCGGAAGTGAAAGAGAACATCAACTGGAGCGGCGACCCGAATAAACCGCTGAACTTGGAAAATTCCGACGCCGGCTTACGTCTTCGCCCACGCACCTCGTTTGAAATCTGGAAAGTGGAAATGGCCGGCATCTCCACCAAGTGGAGCCATGGCGACCTGTTTGCGGCCAACGACCTGCGCCGTTCCGCCCTGGAAAATGACCTGGCCCGCCAAGTGTTTCGCGAACAACAAGCCGTGCGCGCTCGCGATGATCTGGTCGCCGTGGTGTCCCACGACCTGCGTAACCCGATGACAGTTATCTCGATGCTTTGCGGGATGATGCAAAAGGCCTTCAGCTCCGAAGGCCCACACACCTCGCGGCGGATTTCCTCGGCCATCGACACCATGCAGCAGGCCGCCGGGCGGATGAACGTGCTGCTGGAAGACTTGCTCGACACCTCGAAAATCGAGGCCGGGCGCTATGTGGTCAAACCGGTGGTGCTGGACGTCAACCAGATGTTCGAAGAGGCCTATGCGCTGCTCGCGCCGTTGGCGATGGAGAAAGGCATCGAGCTGTCGTTCAACACAGAGCCGGGCCTGCAGATCAATGGGGACCCGGAGCGTCTGTTCCAGGTGTTGTCGAACTTGATCGGCAATGCCATCAAGTTCACCCCGCGCCAGGGAACCATCAGCGTAAGCGCCTTGAGCAACGGCGAGGAAATCATGTTTTCAGTGCGCGATTCCGGCGAAGGCATTGCGCCGGAGCAGTTGCCGCATGTGTTTGATCGCTACTGGACGCAAACGGAGAACAACCCCACCGGCAGCGGGCTGGGGCTGTACATCACGCAGGGTATCGTGCAGGCCCACGGCGGGCGGATCGAAGCGCAAAGTGAGGTGGGCCAGGGCAGCGAATTCATCTTTACGGTGCCAAAGGCCATCGAGTTGTCGCCGACCTGACTGTCAACAGTGAGCTTCCTGTGGCGAGCGGGCTCGCCACAGGAAGCCCGCTCGCCACATAAAACCCGCCTGTTAAACCGGCAACACCAGCACCGCCACCAAGCCGCCACCCTGGCGGTCTGCCAGGGTCAGCGTGCCGCCGTGCTCCAACACAATCGCCCGTGCGCTTAACAAAACACTGACATCCACTGGGTTATCTACGTGCCTAACTTGCACAGAGTCGTCATCCCTATGCTTCAAGCAGGCACCCTGCCCGCCGTCCTTGCTGGGCCGCTGCTGCGGCGACTGGCGCCCCAGCGCCTGGTGTTGTGGCTGGTGGCAAGTCGTGAACTGTCGCCGACCCTGAGGCTGCACGTTGCCGAACACACCCAGGACATTCGCTTGGACCAAGGCCAGTGCCAAATCGTACCGGTGGGGCGCCATGCCTTTATTCACCTGATCGACGTGCAACTGGACGAGGCCCTGCCGTTGGACGTGGTTATCGGCTACGACCTGCTGATCGATAACATCGGCATCGCCGAGTGGGCGCCGCACTTGCTGTATGCCGAAGCGCAGCACCCCAATTTCGTACTGCACAGCCGCATCCACCAGCTGGTGCATGGCTCGTGCCGTAAACCACACCACCCAGCCGACGAAGGTTTGCTATGCGTCGACCGCGTGCTGGCCGAGGCACACACGCCGGCTCAACGCCCGGCCCTGCTGATGATGAGTGGCGACCAAATTTACGCCGACGATGTCGCCGGGCCGATGCTGCGCGCCATTCATGCATTGATTGCGCGCTTGGGCCTGTACGACGAATACCTGGAAGGCGCGGTGGTGGACGACAGCGCCAGCCTCTATGGGCATCGCGCCAGCTATTACCATCGGGCGGATCTGCTCCCGGCGTTGGACAGCAACGAGACCCTGCGTGAACGGTTTTTTGGAGGGGTAAAAAAGCCGATTTTTACCAGCAGTACCGCCGACAATCACCTGGTGACCTTTGCCGAAGTGATTGCGATGTACTTGCTGGCCTGGTCGCCCACGCCCTGGCAGTTGATCACGCCACAAGCGCCGCAACTGAACGTCGAAGAACAGCGGCGGTATGCCCGCGAGCAGGTGCACATCGATCAATTCCGTGACGGCCTGCCGGGCGTCGCACGGGTGTTCGCCCACCTCTCGACGCTGATGATCTTCGATGATCACGACATCACCGATGACTGGAACCTCAGCGCTCAATGGGAAGAAACCGCCTACGGCCACCCGTTCTCCAAGCGCATCATCGGCAATGCTCTGCTCGCTTACCTGCTGTGCCAGGGTTGGGGCAACCAGCCGGATGTGTTTGGCGAACTGTTGAGCCAAACCCAGGCACTGACCACCCAAGCGCAAGACAACCACCTGGACGCCATTGCGCAAGATGACCTGCAGGCGGCGCTGCTGAAATTCCAACGCTGGCATTACGTACTGCCCACCACGCCCGCCCTGGTGGTGCTCGATACCCGCACCCGGCGCTGGCGCAGTGAATTTGTTCTCAAGCAACCGTCCGGCCTGCTGGACTGGGAGGCGTTGAGCGAGCTGCAACAGGAACTGCTGGACCACCCTTGCGCCATCATCGTTTCGCCCGCGCCGATCTTTGGCGTCAAGCTGATCGAGACCGTGCAGAAGATGTTCAGTTGGTGTGGCTACCCGCTGCTGGTGGACGCCGAAAACTGGATGGCCCATCGCGGCGCCGCCCAGGTGATCCTCAACATCTTCCGCCACTCGCGCACGCCGGGTAACTACGTGATCCTCTCGGGTGACGTGCATTACTCGTTCGTCTACGAAGTGCTGATCCGCCACCGCAATGCCGGCCCCAGGATCTGGCAGATCACCAGCAGCGGCATCAAGAACGAATTCCCCCCACGGCTGCTGGAATGGTTCGACCGCCTCAACCGCTGGCTCTACTCGCCCCGCTCCCCGCTCAACTGGTTCACTCGCCGGCGCACCATGCAGGTGGTGCCGCATATTCCGCAGCATGCGCAAGCGGGTGAGCGGCTGTGGAATTCGGCCGGGATCGGCCAGGTGTTTTTCAATGCGCAGGGCCAGCCTGAGGCGATTTACCAGCACAACGCGGATGGGAAGCCTCGGACGCAGATGGTGGCGCCGCAGTAAGTTTTCATACGCACCGGACGGTCCGCGTGTGGCTGGGATCACCGCGCTGCATCTTCAAACCGCAGTGCCTGCATCGCTATAGCCCGACAGCTTGTCCATCAGCGCACCGGCGGCGCGTACTGAATGCCGCCATTGCTCCACAACGCATTGAGCCCGCGCTTGATCTTCAGCACGCTGCCCTGGCCGATATTGCGTTCGAACACTTCGTCGTAGTTGCCCACTTGCTTGACGATCTGCACCACCCAGTCCTTGCGCAGCTTCAGGTCCTTGCCGTAATCGCCGTCGGCACCGAGCAGCCGCGCAATATCGGGGTTCTGGGTGGACTTGGCCTGCTCTTCGACGTTCAACGAGGTGATGCCCATTTCCTCGGCATTGAGCATCGCGAACAGGGTCCATTTGACGATGCTGAACCACTCGTCATCGCCCTTACGCACTAACGGCCCCAGCGGTTCTTTGGAGATCACTTCTGGCAACACCACGAACTCGTCCGGGTGGGCCATTTTGATGCGCTGGGCGTACAAGCCCGACTGGTCGGTGGTAAGCACGTCACAACGGCCAGCTTCGGGGCCCTTGGCGCTTTCGTCGGCGGTGTCGAAGGTGATCGGCGTGTACTTCATGCCGTTGGTGCGAAAGTAATCCGAAACGTTGAGCTCAGTCGTGGTGCCGGCCTGGATGCAGACGGTCGCGCCGTCCAGCTGCTTGGCGCCGGTAACGCCCAGTTTGTTGTTCACCAAAAAGCCGATGCCGTCGTAGTAGGTCACGCCGGTGAACACCAGGCCCATGCCCGCATCGCGGGAACTGGTCCAGGTGGTGTTGCGCGAAATCAGGTCGATTTCACCCGATTGCAGCGCGGTGAAACGCTCCTTGGCGGTCAACTGGCTGAACTTCACTTTTGACGCGTCGCCGAATACCGCGGCGGCGACGGCGTGGCACACGTCTACGTCGATGCCGGTCATCTTGCCGTTGGAGTCTGGCACGCCGAAGCCCGGCAAACCATCACTGACACCACACTGGATAAAGCCTTTTTTCTGGATCGCGTCCAGGGTCACGCCCGCCTGGGCGCTTCCCGCCAGGCCCACGACCGCAACAGCGGTGAGGGCGGCCAAGGTGGTTTTGAGGTTGTTCATGCGAGGCACTCCCTGTCGATCTTTATTATTCGGCGCCGCACAGCCCGCGCCGGTTTATAGTGTTGCCGCGCAGTATCGACGGCTTTACACACCTGCCACAAACGACCTTTAGGCAAAGGCTCCTTCCGATTTGGAATGAACTGCATGATCTCAAAACGCTTGACCCCTTCGATGACCGCCCTGCAATGCTTCGAAGCCGCCGCCCGTCACCTGAGTTTCACCCGCGCCGCCGAAGAACTGCACCTGACCCAGAGTGCGGTGAGCAAGCAAGTGGCACAGCTCGAAGAGATGCTGTGCCACAACCTGTTCGAACGGGTGCGCCAGCGTTTGTACCTGTCGCCGGCGGGCTCGCTGTACCTGGCCGAAGTGCACAAGATCCTCACCCAGGTGGACATCTCCAGCCGCTACATCCTCACCTACGGCGGCGAGACCGAAGTGCTGCGCATCGCCACCCAGCCGACGTTCGGCGACCGCTGGCTGGTGCCCAAGCTCAAGGATTTTGCGGCCAAACACCCGAATATCCACCTGGATGTGCGCAACGAACTAGAGCCCTTCGACGTGTTGCAGGCCAAGGCCGACATCGCGTTTTTCTTCGGCCAGGGCTCGTGGCCGGGGGCGACTTGCATCGAGCTGTTTCGCGAAGCCGTGGTGCCGGTCTGTGCGCCGGGCTTTGTCGCTGAAGGCAGCGATGCTTCGTCGCGCCACACCTTGCTGCAATGCACGTCCCGCCCGCAAGCCTGGCACGAGTGGTTCCTGGAACAAGGCCTGCATTCGCAGAACAGCTACCACGGGCCGCGTTTCGACACGTTCTACATGTGCATCCGCGCGGCGCAATCGGGCTACGGCGTGGCGTTGGTGCCGCAGTATCTGGTGGCTGACGAGTTGGCCAATGGCAGCCTGATGATTCCCTGGGATTACACAATGCCCAGCACCGGCGCGCACTTTATCGCGCATGCCGAACATGCGGGCGAGATCCCCAAAGTGAAGGCCTTCCTCAACTGGATGGTGGACTACCTCAAAGCACATCCCGACTTTTAATAATGACCCGGCGACTTTATTTCGTTTGCGGCCAGGCCGGGCGCGCGGCTTAGATAAAAAGACGCCCGCCATTGCCGAGTCCGAGATTCATGAGCCGCGAAACCATCAGCCAGTCGATTTCCATCGTTCACCCCATCAGCCTCAGCCACGGCAAGAACGCCGAGGTTTGGGACACCGCGGGCAAGCGCTACATCGATTTTGTCGGCGGCATCGGCGTGCTCAACCTCGGGCACTGCCACCCAGGCGTGGTCGCGGCGATTGTGCAGCAAGCAACTAAACTGACCCATTACGCGTTCAACGCCGTACCGCACGCGCCCTACATCGAACTGATGGGCCGTCTTACTGCGTTTATCCCAGTGGATTACCCGGTGAGCGGCATGCTCACCAACAGTGGCGCGGAAGCGGCGGAAAACGCCTTGAAGATCGTACGCGGCGCCACCGGCCGCACGGCGGTGATCGCCTTTGACGGCGCCTTTCACGGCCGTACCCTGGCCACGCTCAACCTCAATGGCAAGGTGGCGCCCTACAAACAAAAAGTCGGTGTACTGCCCGGGCCGGTGTATCACCTGCCCTACCCCAGCGCTGACAACGGCGTGACCTGCGCTGAGGCGCTGAAGGCCATGGACCGCCTGTTCAGCGTGGAAATCGACGTTGAGGATGTAGCCTGTTTCATCATCGAGCCGGTGCAAGGCGAAGGCGGTTTTCTGGCCTTGGACATCGAATTCGCCCACGCCCTGCGACGTTTCTGTGATGAGAAAAACATCCTGCTGATTGCCGACGAAATCCAGTCCGGCTTCGGGCGTACCGGCCAGCGCTTCGCCTTCTCGCGCCTGGGAATTGAACCGGACTTGATCCTGCTCGGCAAAAGCATCGCTGGTGGCGTGCCCTTGGGCGCGGTCGTCGGGCGTAAAGCCTTGCTCGACAACCTGCCCAAAGGCGGCCTGGGCGGCACCTACTCCGGCAACCCGATTGCTTGCGCGGCCGCATTGGCCACGCTGGAGGCAATGACGGATGAACACCTGCAAACCTGGGGTTCGCAACAGGAAGAAGCCATCGTCAGCCGTTATGAACAATGGCGTGCGCAAGGCGTGCCCTATCTGGGCCGCCTGACCGGCGTGGGCGCCATGCGCGGCATTGAGCTGGCCAACGCCGACGGCTCGCCGGCACCCAAGCAACTGAGCCAACTGCTGAGCCTGGCGCGGGACGCGGGTTTGCTGCTGATGCCCAGCGGCAAGTCGCGGCACATCATCCGCCTGCTGGCACCGCTGACCATTGAGCCTGCGGTGCTGGAGGAAGGCCTGGATATGCTCGAGGCCTGCCTCAGACAGCTGACTTAGTAGCGTGCATCAACCGGCTTACCGCCATTGGGCCAGTCGCGGATGTGGGTTAGGGACAAATCGATGGACAAAACCGTGAAGTCTCAACGACTATCCACCGCCTAACCACACTGCACGCAAGCACCCCATGCTCGATATCCTCCAAGGCACGCCCCTTTGGGTGTAAGCCGTTTACCTGTGGGTGTGTTACTACGGCATCAAGGCCTGCCTGGGTGGGCGCGAGAATCGTCGTTCGTTGATGATTCTGCCGGTGGTGTTGGTGGTGTGGTCGTTGATCTCGCTGACGCCTTCGATACTGTCGAGCAGCGCCTGGGTTGGCGGTGCTTTGGTCGCCAGCCTGGTGGGCATGTTGCTGTTCAACGCCGAAGGCGCGCGGCTCGATGCCAATGGCGAAACCCTGGTGTTGCCGGGCACCTGGAAAACCTTGCTGATCTCGCAGCTGTTTTTCGCGGTGAAGTATTACTTCGGCTATCAGCAGGCGGTGCATCCGCTGCTGCTGAGCACGCCAGAGATGCTGGTGGCAGTGGGCGCCGTGTCGGGGTTTACCGTTGGTCTGTTCTGCGGGCGCGCCGTACGGCTGCAGCGGGCGCTGACGGCCTTGCGCCGCGATAAGGGCGTTGTGCTGCCTTGACCTGATCTCGCCAGCCACTGAAAATGCGCGACGCTTTTTTGTCCCGTTTACTGAAGTAGTGAAATTTCAATGTCCGATTCTTACACCGAACAATCAGCCCAAGAAGAATCCGTAACAGCCCTGCAATCCAAAGCTGAATACGAAAACGCCATCAATCTTTCACAGCATGTGCCTGCGGCCAAGATCATCAGCGAGATGGTGCTGGATGCTTTCCACACCTCCAAGGAAAGCGACCAGATCCGCGAGCTGCGTGTGGCCATCCGCCAGGCCCACGACGCCTTTGACGACGACACCGCCTACGACCTGATGGGCCAGCTCAAGCAACTCAAAGACGCCGAGGCTGCCGATAACATCGCCTTGGAAGACCTCAGCAGCAAATTCTCGATCAGCCGCATCCTGTCCAGCTTTAAGGACGACCCCCAGTTTCAGGAGCTGGTCTACGGCCTGGCCCTCAAGGTGCTGAACCAGTCGCACCAGGCCATCAGCAACCCAAGCGCCGGCAAGGGCAAGGCCTCACGGCCGAAGAAAGAAGCCGAAGTGTTTGTGATCAGCAAGGACGGCATCAGCGTCACCCTGCCGCTGCGCACGCCGCGCTCCAAGCTGAGCGTTGACCGCGAGGCGTTCGAGTTCCTGGGTTTCAGCTTTGTGGGTGAAGGCGATGAAGCCGAGCTGGAAGTCGAAAGCTTTGTGGATAACTTGGGGGCTGAGCAGCCGTTGAGCCGCAAGAGTGTGATCACTGCATTGCAGCAGCAGACGGCGTTTGATGGGTACAGCATCGCGCAGCAGTAATACCGATGAACTAAATGTGGGAGCTGGCTACCTGGGGGCTGGCTTGCCTGCGATGCATCAACTGGTGCCACTGAGACCGACGCCCGCATCGCAGCATAGGTATCTACACATCTTTTTATGGGTTGATTCTTTGGTTGTCGCGGGGGCGCTGGGTACATATCCGTTATTTGGGTAGGCTGTATGGGTTCCGCTCTTACAGCGGTCACTTTTGAAAAGCGCAAAAGTAACAAAACGCTCTTGCCCCACCACTCGGCACCTCGCCTAGGCTCGGTGTGCCCTCACGCAGGCTTTGGACCGTGGGCCGCCGCCATGGGCCATCCTTGGCCCATCGCGGCTAAACCGGCGTCCTGCCGGTTTACCCCCGCTCCAAAGCCTGCGTTCGGCCAGCGTGGTTTAACGGGGCGCCTAAGATCAAGATCAAAAGCAAGAGCACGGCGGCCTAGTAGCCGACCTGAGTGGTTAATCAAAAGCAAAACCGAGGCGGCCTGACAGCCGACCTGATATTTGAAACTGAACTCAATCTAATGTGGGAGCTGGCTTGCCTGCGCGACTCAAACGGCGGCCGCGAACACCTCACGAAAACGCTGCATCTCCTGCTTATTGCCCACCGTCACCCGCACCCAGTGCGGCCAGTCTTTCCACACTCGCCCGATCAATACACCCTGTGCGGCGAGCTTCTCGATCACCCGCTCCGCCGGTTGCTTCACATCGATCATGAAGCAGTTGCTCTGCGACAACGTGCAGGTAAACCCGCGGCCCTTAAGCCACGCTACCGTCTCATCGCGCACCTGGGCGTTGAGCGCCTTGCGCTGTGGCAGCAGCTTAATGTCTTCCAGGCTCGCCCGGGCGCCGAGCAAGGTCACGGCAGCCGGCACATTGTCGCCGCCAAACACCGCCAGCCGCTCCAGCAGCGCCGGGTGGCCGATCGCCAGGCCCAGGCGCGCGCCGGCCATGCCGTAGATTTTCGAGAAGGTGCGCAGCACCAGCAGGTCGTCGTGGTCCTTGACCCAACTGACGACGCTTGGGGTGTCGGAGAAGTCGATATAGGCCTCGTCCACCACCAGCACGCTGCCTTTGGGTTTGTTCGCCAGTGCCTGGCGGATCGCTTCGGTGGGCGTGATCGTGCCGGTCGGGTTGTTGGGGTTGCACAGGTACAGCATGCCCGCCTGGGGATCGGCGGCGAGCATGGCCGGCACGTCATGGGCGTGCTGGGCGTCGAGGCTCACTGCGTGAACCTGCGCCTTCCAGGACTCGGCGGCTTGGCGCGGCACTTCGTAGGACGGCGTGGCCATGACCAGGCTGCGGCGTGCGCTGGTAAACGCCAAGACGGCGTAGCGCAGCGCGACCATGGAGCCGGCAAACACTGCGACCTGTTCCTCGGCAAGCCCCTGTTGCTGGGCAAACAACCCAGCCAGCGCGTACATGTCGTTGTACGGATAACGCCCGGACGTTGCGATTGCACGCTGCATGGCTTCGCGGGCGGCGGTTGAGGGGCCGTAGGGGCTTTCGTTGTAGTTGAGCCGCACCGTGTCAGCCTTTGTCGGCGGCGGGCTGGCGACCGCCCAATCCAGGCGCGCCAGCACCGGCAGGGCCGCACCGAGGGCCAGAAGGGACCGACGACTTACGCTGATCATGGGACTACTCCTTGTAGACGGGTGATCGATTCGCACAGTGCGCGAGAGCGGCGCCAATCGCTTAGTTCAGCTGCAACTTCTGCTTCAGGCTCTGCATGACATCCGCCTTGTTCTGCAGGTACTCATTCAAACCGCGTGCACGCAAGTTGCACGCGTCGCAGTTACCGCAGCCACTGCCGATGATGCCGTTGTAGCAGGTCAGCGTCTGGTGACGAATGAGCTCAAGCTGGTTGTGGTAATCGGCCAGCGCCCACGTCTCGGCCTTGTTCAGCCACATCAACGGGGTTTCCAGGCGCAATGGGTATTCCATGCCCAGCTCGAGCGCCTTGTTCAAGGCTTTGACGAACTCGTCGCGGCAATCGGGGTAGCCCGAGAAGTCGGTTTCGCACACGCCGGTAATCACGCTTTCAGCTTTAACCTGGTAGGCGTAGATCGACGCCAATGTCAGGAACAGGATATTGCGGCCCGGCACAAAGGTGCTGGGCAGGCTGCCGCCTGAACTGTCCACGGTCGGTACGGGAATGTTGTCACGGGTCAGGCTGCTGATGGCCAGCTCGTTGAGCAAGGACACATCCATGACTTTGTGAACGGTGGCGCCCAGCTGCTTGGCGAGCTTCTGCGCGACTTCAATTTCCGCCACATGGCGCTGGCCATAATCGAAGGTAATACAGTGCACTTCGTCATACAGCGGCAATGCCTGGATCAGACAGGTCGTCGAGTCCTGCCCACCACTGAACACGATCACAGCTTTTTTACTCATTACGTTGCTTCCTGCATTTGTAGAATGTGCGCATAGTTTAAAGGCCACTCAATAAAAAACCCCGCGCTTCTTTCGAAGGCGGGGTTTTTTAATACTCAACCACTCAGTGAGCGTAGGTCAGCAACAGCTCTTTCGGCACTTGGAAATCCAGGGACATCATCACGCTGAGCGCGGTGATGGTGAAGATCGAGAACACGAACAGCTTGCGCGCCCAGACGGTGTCATCCACCGCCTTGTAGCCGGTCCAGGCCATGTACAACCAGTACATGCCCATGGCCGCGGCGACGGCGAGGTAGCTCATGCCGGCGTAGCCACTGAAGGTCAACATCAAGGTCGCCACGAGGAAGGCCAGGATGTAGAGCAGGATGTGTTTCTTGGCCACCTGGATGCCACGCTTGACCGGCAGAACCGGAATTGACGCAGCCAGGTAGTCATTGAAGCGGAAGATCGCGATGGCATAGGAATGCGGCATCTGCCACAGGCTGAACATCACCAGTAGCACCAGCGCGGCCATGTCGAAGCTATTGGTCACAGCCACATAACCAATTACCGGCGGCATCGCGCCCGACAGACTGCCCACCAGCGTGCCGTGAACCGACTTGCGCTTGAGGTACATGCTGTAGAGGCCGACGTAGATGACAAAACCGATCACGGCAAACAGTGCCGCCAGCGGGTTGGCCACCGTGTACAACAACACCACGCCGGCAACACCCAGGACGGTCGCGAACAGCAGTGCCAGTTTAAGGGAGATAAGGCCCTGGACCAGCACGCGATTCTTGGTGCGTTCCATCTTGATGTCGATGTCGCGGTCGATGCAGTTGTTGAACACACAACCGGAAGCTACCACCAGGGAGGTGCCGATCATTGCAGCCAGGAAAATGGCCAGATCGACATGTCCCTTGGAGGCCAGGAAGAAACCGCCTGCCACAGAAAGCACGTTACCGAAAATGATCCCCGGTTTGGTGATTTGGATAAAGTGCTTAAGCGACATCGGGTCTTACCTCACTTCGCCATCATGAACGTATGGATGCTGAACATGATCCATATCGACAGGCCAACCAGCAGCAGGATTACTAAGCCTGCGAACACGAACGCAATCACGTTATCGCGCTGCTCTTTAGAACGATCCAGGTGCAGGAAGTACACCAGGTGAACCAGAACCTGAATCACCGCGAATACCAGAACGATCATCAACGTGATCGATTTCGGCAGGGTCGGGTACATCACCAGACCAAACGGGATGAGCGTCAGGATTACCGACAGGATGAAGCCGATGGCGTACGACTTAACACTGCCGTGGCTCGAATCATGGCTGTCATGGTCATGGGAGTGTGCATTAGCCATTACAGAGTCCCCATCAGGTAAACAACGGTGAAGACGCAGATCCAGACCACGTCCAGGAAGTGCCAGAACAGGCTCAGGCAAGTCAGGCGAGTCTTGTTGGTGTTGGTCAGGCCGTGCTTATTGACCTGATACATCATCACCGCCATCCACAGCAGGCCAGCCGTTACGTGCAGACCGTGGGTGCCGACCAGCGTGAAGAACGCCGACAGGAAACCGGAACGGTGCGGGCCGTAGCCTTCGGAGATCAGCAGGTGGAACTCGTTGATCTCCATGCCGATGAAGCCCAGGCCAAGCAGGAAGGTCAGGCCCAGCCAGGTCAGTACGCCTTTCTTGTTGCCCTTGAAGAAGGCCAACATGGCGAAACCGTAGGTGATCGAGCTGAACAACAGCAAGGCGGTTTCGCCGAGCACGTAAGGCAGTTCGAAGATGTCGTGGCCCGATGGGCCACCCGCTACGTTATTTACCAGTACCGCGTACACCGCAAAGATCGACGCAAACAAGATGCAGTCGGTCATCAGGTAGAGCCAGAAACCGAAGACGGTTGTTGGCCCCGAGTCGTGGTGATGGTCATCGTGCCCATGGTCATCGACATGGGCGTGTCCAGCATTGGTCACTAAGTTCGACATGGTTTAAGCCTGTTCCAACGAGGTTTCTACACGGTTGGCCGGGATCTTCTTCTCGGCTACCAGGCGAGCGTGTTGCTCGGCTTCGATGCGCTCGATCGTCTCGACCGGCACCATGTAGCCTTGATCATCACGGGCAGCGTGAATGATGAAGTAACCGATGGTGCCTACCAGGCCCACGATTGCCAGCCACCAGATGTGCCAGATCATCGCGAAACCGAATACGGTCAACAGCGCGCCCATCACCACGCCAGTGGCGGTGTTGTTCGGCATGTGGATCGGCTCGTAGTGCTTAGGTTGCTGGTACGCAGTACCGTCTTCCTTCGCTTCGGTGAACGCATCGATCGTGTTCGCAGTAGGGATCACAGCGAAGTTGTAGAACGGCGGTGGCGACGAGGTCGACCATTCCAGGGTGTGGCCATTCCATGGGTCGCCGGAGTCGCAAGCGTTCTGCTTACGGTCACGGACACTCACGTACAGCTGGATCAGCTGGCAGGCGATGCCCACAGCGATCATTACCGCACCGAACATGGCAACGTACAGGTACGGTACCCACTCAGGGTTGGTAGTGGCGTTCAGACGACGGGTCATGCCCATGAAGCCCAGTGCATAGAGCGGCATGAACGCGACGAAGAAGCCCGAGATCCAGAACCAGAATGCAGCCTTGCCCCAGCCTTCGTGCAGCTTGAAGCCGAACGCTTTCGGGAAGTAGAAGCTGAAACCAGCGATGTAACCGAATACAGCACCACCGATGATCACGTTGTGGAAGTGAGCGATCACGAACAGGCTGTTGTGCAGTACGAAGTCAGCACCCGGGATGGCCAGCAGTACGCCGGTCATGCCGCCGATAGCGAAGGTCACCATGAAGCCCAGGGTCCACAGAACCTGGCTGGTGATACGCAGACGGCCGTGGTAGATGGTGAATAGCCAGTTGAATAGCTTCACCCCCGTCGGGATGGAAATCAGCATCGTCGCCAGGCCGAAGAAGGCGTTGACGCTGGCCCCCGAGCCCATGGTGAAGAAGTGGTGCAACCACACCATGAAGCCCAGCACCGAGATCGCGCCGGAGGCGTAGACCATCGAGTGGTGACCGAACAGGCGCTTGCCGGTAAAGGTCGAGATCACTTCAGAGAAGATACCGAACGCTGGCAGGATCAGGATGTACACCTCAGGGTGACCCCATGCCCAGAACAGGTTCACGTA
This sequence comes from Pseudomonas sp. IB20, assembly GCF_009707325.1. Classification (NCBI taxonomy): domain Bacteria; kingdom Pseudomonadati; phylum Pseudomonadota; class Gammaproteobacteria; order Pseudomonadales; family Pseudomonadaceae; genus Pseudomonas; species Pseudomonas gelidaquae. The sequence continues at coordinate 4,297,265 of NZ_CP046103.1, forward strand.
CATCATTGGATTGCCACCAAGTTCATTGGTGAAAATGTGGAAATCCAGGTAACGGTCAAGCGACAGCAGCGCCATGGTAGCGGCCAGGATCGGGAACGAAGCCACGATCAGGACATTGGCCCAGGTGCAGGTCCAGGTGAAGATCGGCATGTCCATCAGTTTCATGCCAGGGGCGCGCATTTTCAGGACGGTGGCCAGGAAGTTGACCCCCGTCAGTGTCGTCCCGAGTCCTGATAACTGTAGCGCCCAGATGTAGTAGTCCACACCCACGCCAGGGCTGTACTGAATGCCCGACAGCGGCGGATAAGCAACCCAACCGGTCTTGGCGAACTCGCCGACGCCCAGGGACAAGTTGATCAGCACCACGCCGGAAACCAGCAGCCAGAAGCTCAAGGAGTTCAGGAACGGGTAGGCAACGTCACGTGCACCGATCTGCAGCGGCAAGGCAAGGTTCATCAAGCCGGTGAAGAATGGCATCGCCATGAAGATGATCATGATCACACCGTGAGCGGTGAAGATCTGGTCATAGTGTTCAGGCGGCAGGTAGCCAGGCGAACCCTCGGTGGCCATGGCCAACTGGGTACGCATCATGATGGCGTCGGCAAAACCACGCAGCAGCATGATCATGGCAACGATGACGTACATGACACCGATTTTCTTGTGGTCGACAGACGTCAACCACTCGGTCCACAGGTAGGTCCACTTCTTGTAGTACGTGATTGCAGCAAACAGTGCCAGACCACCCAGCGCGATCATGGCGATGGTCACCATCACGATCGGCTCGTGGAACGGGACCGCATCCCAACTTAATTTACCAAACATCGTTTACTCCTCTGCCCCAGCAGTTGAATGCGAGCCCGTGTCAGAACCTTCAACCACGGCCACTTCTTTCTTCTCGTGCTTGACCGGCTTGCCTGGCTTCATACCTTCGTACTTGTCGACGATTTTCTGAAACAGGTTCGGCTCATACGTGGAGTACAGAGCGACTGGGTTGTTCTGGCTTGGTTTGGTCAGGGCGTCGTATTCAGCTTGATCAAGCTGTTTAGGTGCGGCCTTGACTGCGGCTACCCAGGCGTTGAAATCTTCCTGGCTAGTCGAGATCGCTTTGAATTTCATGCCGGTGAAGCCAGCACCGCTGTAGTTAGCGGAGATGCCTTCCATTTCAGCTTTCTCGTTCGCGATCAGGTGCAGGCGAGTCTGCATGCCTGCCATCGCGTAGATCTGGCCGCCCAGTGCAGGGATGAAGAACGAGTTCATCACAGCATCGGAGGTGATCCGGAAGTTAAGCGGGGTGTTCTCAGGGAACTGGATTTCGTTAACCGTGGCGATACCCAGGTCCGGGTAGATGAACAGCCACTTCCAGTCCAGCGCGACCACTTCGATGTTGATCGGCTTGACGTCGGATTCCAGCGGACGGTAAGGGTCCAGCTCGTGGGTCGACTTATAGGTGATGTAACCCAGGGCGATGATGATGAGGATCGGCACCAGCCAAACGGCGATTTCGATCTTGGTGGAGTGCGACCACTTCGGCGCGTAGGTAGCGCTGGTGTTCGACGCGCGGTATTTCCAGGCGAAGGCAAACGTCATGATGATCACGGGAACCACGACCAACAGCATCAGCAGGGTGGCGGTGATGATCAGGTTGCGTTGATCCAGACCGATCTGTCCTTTCGGGTCCATCAAGGTCCACTTGCAGCCTCCCAGCATTAACAGCATGCCAAGCAGCGGCAAAAAGCCTAGTAATCGGGGGTACCTGTTTTTACTCATCTCACGACCTCTAAAGCAGCTTGCGCAATGCAGTTGGGTTTTGATCGCCAACACTTCACCCTGCCAAGGGTTGGCATTTCTCTTCGATTGAATAAGAGCCTGCCCGGCACGCCATACATTGGCGTTTCACGGACCTGCGGTGAGTTCTTATTCGATTTCGTGGTTAAAGGCCTTGTTACAGACCAATTCCATTTGGTGCGGATAGTTGAAAGGCTTGCCGGAACCTGGGGTCGCATAGAGCCATCCATCTGCCCCTCGACCGCTCCAATGCTCAAAGATTGAACAGCACCAGACATTCAGTGCGGGCGATTGTAGTTAGCTGGCGATGTATAAACCATGTCTTATAAAGAAATAATTTTTATCGATTCCAGCAACAATCCTTCACCAATCTTGCAAAGGTTCGGGATCTTATCGTGTTCGATTCTCAACAAAAACCACAAAAATTGCCGTGTTATTGCGTAAAGCACCCCATCCCTTACACCTTGTAAGGGCATGCAAAACGTATCCAAGTCCCCATAAAACAAGGCATTGGGACATCACTGAATGGCTCAGACGCGGCGAGGTTCGTGGCATCGCTCAAACGATGAACTGACAGCACAATTTAGCCGCCTGGCGCAAATTTAAGGCGTTGCTCAGCACGTCAAAAACGTCCTGCGCCAGCCTCCGTGTGACAACATGTCGCACGCTGCGCGCACCGGATGTTGCCCCTCGTCACGGCCTCTTCACAAATACCTACAACCAAAAACGCCCCGACCTTCCTTCAAGGAAGATCGGGGCGTTTCGGTTAATCGCTTCAGGCCTGGCGTTGGCGGTTCCGGTAGATGCACAGCGGCACCAGGATCGCCGTCAGCACGAACGCCACCAACGCCCATTGCGCCAGGGACAAGCCCAAGATCGGCGGGTACGGCGTGCTGCAGAAGCCATCCACCTGGAAGCCCAGTGGGAACACCTTGGCCAGTGGCAGTTCATCCACGATCGGCTGCAACACATCGACGCCGCAGCTGACCTCAGGGAAGAACTGGGTGTACACGTGATGGCCGGCCGCAGCCACGCCACCGAGGGCGCTGAGGACCACCAGCCCTTCAAAGAAGGTGACCGCGCCTTTGCGGCGCATGGCCGCACCGATAAAGGCAAAGACCGCGATCAACAGCAAGGCGTAACGCTGCAGGATGCACAGCGGGCACGGCGCCTCGCCCAACACCACTTGCATGTACAGCGCACCGCCGATCAGCGCCAGGCAGATGATGCCCAGCAACACCAGAAAGCGCCGCTCCCTGCCTAAACGCAATTCGTCACTCATCCCCGTTTCCCTTTGCCAGATTATGGTTGTGCCTGATGGCCGCAAGTTTACACACAGGGGAGGGTTAAAACAGAGAGGGGTTAACGGCGGATTAATCGTCGGGAATGTTGTAGCTGTGCGGACGCCATCGCGGGCAAGCCCGGCTCCCACAGTGGATTGCATTTCCATGTGGGAGCCGGGCTTGCCCGCGATAGTGCCGACTCGGTGCGCCGGTTAAAACTTTATTCCAGGGCCCCAGCCGGGCCGAAGAATTCGTAGCGGGCTTGGTTATCGGGCACGCCCAGGGCTTTGAGGTGGCGCTTGACCGCCGCCATGAAGCCTTTAGGGCCGAGGAAGTAGGCATCCAGGTCACGTTGCTCAGGCAACCAGGCCGCCAGTTGCTCCTGGCTCAGCATCCCGACTTTGTCCGCCGCCGGGCTCACGCCGTCGTCTTCGGCGTAGCAGTAGAAGCGCTTGAGTTGCGGATGCTTGGCGGCCAGGGCGTCCACCCAATCGCGGAACGCGTGCACGCCGCCATTACGCGCGCAGTGGATAAAGTGCACCGGGCGCTCGGTGGCCAGGGCCGCTTCGAGCATCGGCAGCGTTGGCGTGATGCCCACCCCGCCGCTGATCAGCACCAGCGGTTTGTCGCTGGTCACCAAGGTGAACTCGCCCGATGGTGGGAACAGGTCGAGGGTCGCGCCGACGTGCATCCGATCATGCAGGTAGTTGGACACTCGCCCACCCGCTTCGCGCTTGACGCTGATGCGGTACAGGCCCGAGTCACTCAAGGCGGACAACGAGTAGTTGCGGCGCACTTCTTCGCCATCCAGCATCAGCTTCATGCCGATGTATTGGCCCGGCGCGGCCGCCAGGATTGGGCCGTTGTCCACCGGGGCAAAATAGAACGAGATGATCTCGTCGCTCTCCTCCACGCGTTTCACCAACAGGAACGGCCGCGCGCCGCGCCAGCCGCCTGGGGCCTGGGCTTTTTCGTCATAGATGGCGGCTTCGGCGCCGATCAGGATATCGGCCAACTGGCCGTAAGCGGCGCCCCAGGCGCTCAGCACCTCAGGCGTGGCAATCTCGCTGCCGAGTACTTCGCAAATGGCCCGCAGCAAGCAGGTACCCACGATCGGGTAGTGCTCCGGGAGGATCTGCAAAGACACGTGCTTGTTGATGATCTTGGCGACCAGATCGCCCAACTGGTCTAACTGGTCGATATGCCGCGCATACATCAGCACGCCATTGGCCAGGGCGCGGGGCTGGTCGCCATTGGCCTGATTGGCTGGGTTGAACAGCGGGCGAACGTCTGGGTACTCGCTGAGCATCATGCGGTAGAAATGGGTGATCAGCGCTTCGCCGCCGCTTTCCAGCAGGGGCACAGTGGATTTGATGATGGCACGGTCTTGGGCACTAAGCATGGCAGACTCCTGGGTCTTTTTACTGATTGCCCTTACCTAATCAGCATTCGTGCCAACTTATAAATCGTTATATTTCAATAACTTGAAGAATATGTAGTCAGTATGACTGCCTACACTTTATAGTCATAAGGACTACAAGGAGTCATTATGACTGCGCAATCACTGCTCACCACCCTGCTGCCCTTGGTCGCCGACCTGTCCCGCGAGTTGCCCGAAGGCGAGCGCTACCGGCGCCTGCTGCAAGCCATGCGCGCCCTGCTGCCATGCGACGCCGCCGCATTGTTGCGCCTGGACGCTGAATGGCTGGTGCCCTTGGCAGTCGATGGTTTGAGCCCGGATACGCTCGGCCGGCGTTTCAAAGTCAGCGAGCACCCGCGTTTCGCCGTGTTGCTGAGCAGCCCCGGCCCGACGCGCTTTGACAGCGACAGCGAACTGCCCGACCCCTACGACGGTTTGGTCGATGGCCTGCATGGGCATCTGCAAGTTCACGACTGCATGGGCTGCCCGCTGTTTATCGACGACAAACCCTGGGGCCTGCTGACCCTTGATGCGCTGGACACCGAACGCTTCGAACGCGTCGAACTGGACGCCCTTCAAGCCTTCGCCAGCCTGGCTGCGGCCACGGTCAATGTCGCCGAGCGTATTGAGCGCCTGGCGTTGCGCGCCGAAGATGAGCATCAGCGCGCCGAAATTTATCGCCAGGCCAGCGGCCAGCAGCACAAGGAAATGATCGGCCAGAGCAAGGCACACAAGCGCCTGGTCGAAGAAATCAACCTGGTGGGCGGCAGTGACCTGACCGTGCTGATCACCGGTGAAACCGGTGTCGGCAAAGAGCTGGTGGCCCAGGCCATCCACGCCGCGTCGCCGCGGGCAGACAAACCCTTGATCAGCCTCAACTGCGCCGCCCTCCCGGAAACCTTGGTGGAAAGCGAGCTGTTCGGCCACGTGCGCGGCGCCTTTACCGGCGCGCTGAATGAGCGTCGGGGCAAGTTCGAATTGGCCAATGGCGGCACTTTGTTTCTGGATGAAGTCGGTGAGTTATCACTGGCGGTGCAGGCTAAGCTGCTGCGCGTGCTGCAAAGCGGCCAGTTGCAGCGCCTGGGCTCGGACAAGGAGCATCAAGTGGACGTGCGCCTGATCGCCGCCACCAACCGCGACCTCGCCGAAGAGGTGCGCAACGGCCGCTACCGTGCCGACTTCTACCACCGCCTGAGCGTGTACCCGCTGCAAGTGCCGGCGCTGCGTGAACGCGGCCGTGATGTGCTGCTGCTGGCGGGCTTCTTCCTCGAGCAGAACCGTTCACGCATGGGCCTGGGCAGCCTGCGCCTGACCAGCGATGCTCAAACGGCGCTGCTGGCCTACAACTGGCCGGGCAATGTGCGCGAGCTGGAACATTTGATCGGACGCAGCGCACTCAAAGCCCTGGGAAACTGTCGCGAACGTCCGAAGATATTGAGCCTGAGTGCCCAGGACCTGGACCTGCCTGACGTCAGCGCACCGGCGATGATCGAAGCACCGGCCGACGTGGCCCCCATCGTCACCGGCGACCTGCGCCAGGCCACCGAGCACTACCAACGCCAAGTCATCAGCGCCTGCCTGGAGCGCCACCAACACAACTGGGCCAGCGCCGCCCGCGAACTCGGCCTCGACCGTGCCAACCTCGGCCGCATGGCCAAACGCCTGGGCCTCAAATAACCAAAAGATCAGGAAGATACCTCGGTCAACTGTGGGAGCTGGCTTGCCTGCGATAGCGGTGGGTCAATACAGAATGAGCTGGCAGGTATACCGCCATCGCAGGCAAGCCAGCTCCCACATTTTTAAACCTGCTTCGCTCTGAAAACCGGGTTCACAGGCCTAACCTTGCGAAACACCAACACATTCCCCAACATCACCAGCACCAACCCCGCCAACGCCGGCGCCGTCCACTGATACCCCTCGGCAAACGCCGACACATTCAGCGCCACCACCGGAAACAACACCGTGCAATACGCCGCCCGCTCCGGCCCCATACGCCCCACCAGCGTCAGGTACGCGGTAAACCCAATCACCGACCCCGGGATCACCAAGTACCACAACGCGCCGATGTACCGCGCGCTCCAGTCCATCTCAAACGCAATCCCACGCACCGCGCAGTAAATCGCCAGCATCGCCGAACCATACGCCATGCCCCAGGCGTTGGTGGTCAACGGCCTGAGCCCGGCCTTCTGCTGCAAGCTGGAGAGCATATTGCCCGCCGAAAAACACATCGTCCCCAACAACGCCAAGCCCAAGCCAAGCAACGTCTGCGGGCTGGCGGTGTGCCCGACCAGTTCCGGCCAGAACAACAAGCCCAACCCCAGCAACCCCAGCGCGCCACCCATCAACACGTTGCGCGCGACCCGCTGGCCGAAAAACACCCGCGCATTGAGCGCGTTCCACAGCGTCGCCGTGGAAAACACCACCGCCACTAAGCCACTGGGTATCCACTGGCTGGCTGTCAGAAAGCACATGAAGTTGACGCAAAACAGGCACACGCCCTGAGCCAGGCAGATCAAGTGCCCGCGCCGGCTCATCACCTGCAACTTGCGGCTGAGCAGCAACAGCGCAAACAGCACCAGTGCCGCCAAGCCGAAGCGATAGACGATCGACACGGGAATCGCCACGACGCCCAATTGCCATTTAAGCGCGATCCAGGTGGTGCCCCAGATCAGCACAGTGAGTAAATACAGGGAAAGGTTCATGGTGGGCTCCGGTGATTGAGCCACAGTGTCACCCGCACAGCCGGGCGCGCTCTTGCATATTCTTGCGCTTTTGTCGGGTGCCGGGATCACAGCAACGGCGACGCGGAGTAGGATGCAAGGCGTCGGAGAAAACAACCATGCCAGAGCTGGAATCCCTGCAAGTCTTTCAAGCCCTTAACCGCTCGCCCAACGCGCGCCTGGAAGCCTGCGCCGAGCTCGGTGACGGCTTGTCTGCGGCCTTGTGGAGCAACCATCACGATTCCCAGGACTATCAGGCGCCCACCCACCACACCTTGTCCTGCTACATCGGCGGCGGCACCGGCACCTTTCGCCGCGACCAGCCGGGCACCAAGGGTGGCCCCGACAAGCTGTGCATCTTGCCGGCCGAGCACCAGTCAGCGTGGGTGATCAACGGTGAAATCCGACTGGCCCACGTGTATTTCAGCCCGGAGCAATTCGCCCTCGGCTGCGTCACCCTGCTCGACCGCGAACCGCGCGAACTGCAATTGCGCGAAAGCACCTTTCTAGAGGATGCGAGCCAGGCCCGGCGCTTTCACCAGTTGATCGCCCTCAACTGGCACGAGCCCGCCGAGCGCCTGCTGACCAGCAGCCTGGCCCACGAAATGCTCAGTCACACCTTGCTCAGCCAAGTCGGCGCGCGCGATGGGCTGCGCTTGAAAGGCGGGTTGGCCGCGCATCAGCGGCGGCTGTTGGTGGACTACATCGACCATCACCTGGAAGACCCGATCAGCCTCGGGCAACTGGCCGGCCTGTGCGCGCTGTCCGAATACCATTTTGCGCGGATGTTCCGCCAAAGCTTCGGCCTGCCGCCCCATCAATTCCTGCTGGCGCGACGCCTGACGCGCGCGCAAAGCCTGCTACGCAGCGGCGCCCTGCCCCTGGCCGACATCGCCTGGATGTGCGGTTTCTCCAGCGCCAGCCACTTCAGCCAACGCTTTCGCCAAGCCCTGGGCGACCCACCGCCGAGCTCTTCCTGTGGCGTGTACCTGCGCTACCCCATCAACCCCAATGTCTTGGCTTTCGCCACCGCCTGCGTACGCCGCTCCACCCCGAGCTTGCTATGGATACGCCGCGCGTGGGTCTTGACGGTATGCAGCGAGATAAACAGCCGATCGGCGATTTCCAAGTTGGAGTTGCCAAGGGCGATCAACTGCAACACCTCCAACTCGCGCAGGCTCAGGGGATTTTCCGCCACGCCGCTGGGCGACGCCTGCGTCTCCAGGCCCAGCTCACTCAATAGCCCCGGCGAGCGCAACCGAAGCTCACGAATCGCCTGCTGCACCTGGCAACGCGCGGCCAACGCCAAGCCGGCTTGCAGCGCACGACGGGCCAATGCCGAGTCGCCGAGTTGCCAAGCCACCTCGCCGAGCACCAGCTGCAATTCGGTTTCCAGGCAAAGCATGCCGCGTTGCCGGGTGGTTTCAAGCAAGGCCGTCAGCCGCGCGATGGGTTGATCGGCACAACCCAGCTTCACCTCGGCCAACACCAGCAAATATTCCAGGCGTGGGATCAGCTCCAGCGTGGCCGGCGGCGCCTGCTTGGCACACGGCCCACGAAAATGGCGCAGCACCCGGCGCATCGCTTCCAGCGTCAAGTCGGCGCGACCTTGTTGCAACCAGAAGTGCCCACTGACCAGCAGCAACACCGCGCGGTACACCGTGTCCGGCACGTGGCGTTGCTGCATCAGGCGCTCAGCTTCGCGCAATTGAATGAAGGCCTGGGCGTAATCGCCACGGTTCGCCGCCAACAGCGCCAGGCCGAGAAAGCCGTACAGCACGCGCTTGTCCTGACTGTGCAGGCACATCGTCAATCCGCCCTCGAAACACTCGGCCGCCAGCGCATCCTGACCTTGGCGCAGCGCCAAATGCCCGCGCCGCAACGCGATGCGCCCCACCAATGGCCCAGCCTTGAGCCGCTGCCCCACCAGCATCGCCTGTACCGTTTCCAGCAGGCTTTGCGCCCGATACGGCGCGCCGCGTTGCTCCAGCAGTTGGGCGTGATCCAGCTCCAGCAAAGCCTCCAACACCAACGAACCATGGGCGCGGGCCAGGCACAGGGCTTCGCGGTTCAGCGCTTGGCCCACGTCCAGTTCACCGCGCAACAAGGCTTGTTGGGTCAGGCCCGAGAGGCACATCAGGCGCGACGTCCAGGCGCTGTCGGGCAAGGCTTGCAACGCCTCCAGGAAATGCGCGCGGGACCGCTCGGCATCACCGCTCAAATGCAACAGCCAGCCCCATTGCGCCTGCCAGCGCGCCAACAGATAACGCTGTTGCGCCGCCGTCGGCTGCGGCGCAAACCGGGCAAGCTGATCGATACACACCGCGGCTTGATCGAAGCGCCCGGCAAACAGCAATGCCGCTGTGACCAAACCGACCAGTTGCGCCGAGCCGAGCATCAATTCATCGCCATGCTGCTCGTGCAGACGCAACAACAGCACGGCGTTCTGCTGACGGAACAGGTCCTCAAAACTGAAGTGCTGCAACAGGCTCACCGCCACTTCGTAGGCTTCGGCCAGCAGCGCCTGCTCGAAGGCAGCCTGCCAGTCCTGCTCGGTGGTGAACCATTGGCAGGCGCGCCGATGCCAAGAACGCTTGGCCGGCCAGGGCTCATCACGGATTAACTGAGCCAGGGGCGGGAACACCTGCAGCCAATCGGTGGCGTCCTCCCACGGTTGGATAAACGCACCGAGCGCCTGCAAATCGCGCAGGTACTGATCGCCGTCGCCAGAGCCAAACAGGTGCTCACACACGCTCGAATTGAAACGCGGCAAATGCGCCAACACGCGCCAGGCCTCGGCCAGTTCGGCGGGCAAGCTGCTGAAGAGTTCGTGTTGCAGGTAGTCGAGCAGGGTCTTGTCCGGGTGACCGTCACCGAGCAAGGCGATACGTACACCCGCGCACCAGCCGCCGCTGAACTGCATCACGTTGTCGACGGTTTGCCCTGGGCCGAGCAGCTGCTGGATTTCCGCAGGGCTGAACATCAACTCACTGCACTCCAACAACTCATCATCAAGCAGCAGGCGTGGCCAGTTGCACAGTGGGCGCCGTCGCGCGCCCAGCCACCAGGTCAGTGCCGGGCTGGCGGCGGTGAGCAAGCGGTCGAGCAAAGCGTCCAGCTCGGGGGCGGGCTGGCGACAGAAATCATCAAGGAATATCCACGCGGTGTTTTGCCAGCGGCTGAGGTCGAGCAGCAAACTGGCTTCATCGATAAACGACAAACCAAGGTTTTGTGCCAGCCGTGCACAGAAAGCCTCGGCGCTGAGCACGGCGCCATTGAGCGCCAGCCAATACACCTGACACCCCACCGGCGCCTGCAACGCGCACTCGGCGAGCAACGTACTCTTGCCACTGCCGCCCGGCGCGCAGAGCAGTTTCACCCTGACCTGCGCTGCGAGCAAAGGCTCGGCCAGACGCGGGCGCAACTGATGGTGGGCGGACAGCCGTGGCATGAATCCAGGACGGTCCAGGCAGCGTGTCATGGCGGTCATTGCTGCATCCTGCTTTTTATTGTTATGCAACCTGGCGCCTACCCTAGTCCTGTGGTCGGCGGTTGTTGAAGAAGTATTCAGCGGGGTGATTAGTCGGCATAAAAAAGCCGGGATTCCACCCCACCATAAAGTGGAACCCGGTCAATGTGGGAGCTGGCTTGCCTGCTCCCACAGGTGGATTGCAAAACGGTCAATGTGGGAGCTGGCTTGCCTGCTCCCACAGGTGGATTGCATTTCAATTGAAGATCAGCGCACGCCCGCAGACCTCAACGCCGCCGGTGTGTAGTCCGCCGCCTTAGCCGCAAAGCCGAACACAAAGCTGCTCTTCTCCTCGTTCTTCATCCCCAGCGCGATGTAGCGCCCGGCAATGATGTCGTACAGCGTTTCCACGGTATAAGCCGGCACCTGATGGTCGTAGTAAAACTGCGCGTGGCCTTCGGCGACACGCCACAGCTGACCACGGCCGTCATAGTGATCAACCAGCGCGACCTGCCAGCTGTCTTCGTCGATGTACATGTGGCGCTTGGCGTAGATGTGCCGCTCACTCGGCTTGACGGTGCCGACCACTTCCCACACCCGGTGCAACTCATAGCGGGTCAGGTCCTGGTTGATATGCCCGGCCTTGATGATGTCGTCGTACTTGAGGGTCGGCGAATCGAGCTTGTAGCTGTTGTAGGGGATGTACATCTCTTTTTTGCCGACCAGCTTCCAGTCGTAGCGGTCGGGGGCGCCAGAGAACATGTCGAAGTTGTCGGTGGTGCGCAGGCCGTCGGAGGCAGTGCCCGGGCCGTCATAGGACACTTGCGGCGCGCGGCGCACGCGGCGTTGGCCGGCGTTGTAGATCCAGGCCAGGCGGGGCTCCTTCACCTGGTCGAGGGTCTCGTGCACCAGCAGCACATTGCCCGCCAGACGTGCCGGCGCAGTGACCGATTGTTTGAAGAAACTCAGCACGTTGGCGGCCTTGGTCGGGTCGATATCCGGGATGGCCTGCGGCACCGCCACTTCTTCTTCGAAGCGGATCGGCGTGTAGCTGCCGTTCGTTTGCGGGGTGGCCTGGGTGATGATGCGCTTGAGGTTGCCGCCGTGGTAGCGGGTGATGTGGTTCCACAGCACCTCCACGCCATTCTTCGGAATCGGGAACGCGTAGTAGCGGTTGCCGGTGAAGTTTTCCAGGCCGTTGCCGTCGTTGATCGCGTGCACGTTGAGCGCGCTGCGCTTGATCGACTCGTAGATATCCGGCGGCAGGTTGACGGTGCGGTGGGTCGGGTACACCGGGATCTTGTAGGTCTCGGGGTAGCGTTTGAACATCGCCACCTGGCCGTCGGAGAGCTTGTCTTTGTACTTGTCGACGGTCGCAGCGGTGATCACGAACACGGGTTTTTCATTGGCAAACGGGTCGGCGAGGAAGCCCTTGCTGTCCACCGCACCGGCGTTTTTGGGGATGCCGCCGGTCCAGGCCGGAATCGAGCCGTCGGCGTTGCCGGCTTTTTCAGCGCCGACCGGCGTGAGGCTGGTACCGAGCTTGGCGGCTTCCTCGGGCGACACCGCCGCCATCACGTGGGCAGCCAGCAGACTCAAGGCCATCACTGCAAATATCTTACGCATAGGTTCTTGTCCTTCCTTAAACCAGATCAGAAGTTCACGCCGAAGCTAAGGGCGATAAAGTCGCGGTCGGTGAGGGTGTTGTAGTCGCCGCCGAAAAAGTCGGTGTAGCTCAGGCTGGCGGTGTAGGTGTTGCGGTAGTCCGCATCCACGCCGACGCTGATCGCCTTGGCGCCTTCGTTGAAGATCCCGTTGGGGCCATAGCCGCTGACGTCATGAGACCAGGACAGGTTGGGCTTGAGGTTCACCCCGGCAAACGCGTTGTTGTAGTCCAAGATGGCGCGGGCGCGATAACCCCAGGAGTTGGCGGTGACGAAACCGTCGGTATCGCCTTGGAAACCGTAGGCGCCGAACACCGAGTCGCGGCCGTAGCGCAGCTTGGTTTTGGCTTCCAGCCCGCCGACGTGCACATAGGCCGCCTCGCCCACCAGGGTCAGGCGTTCGGCGCCCAGCACCTGGTCGAAGAACTGGGTCATGGTGCTTTGGATCTGGGTGATTTCCTTGCGTCGATAACCGACGTTGTCCGAGCCGAACGAACTGCGGATCGGCGAGGCGGTATTGCCGGCAATCGGGTTGACCAAGGCCAGGGTCAGGTCAGTGGTGTTGAGTTGCACCGGTGCGTTCGGGCGGTAGCTGATCTCACCGGTCCAGGCCGTGCCGGTGGGCAAGGTGGTGGAGAAGCTGGCGCCGTACAGGCGAATGTCTTCGGGGTAATCGAGGTAGTACTGGCCACGGCCGAGCATGGTGCTTTGCGCCAGGCCCGCGCCGCTGCCGGGCGCGATCGCATTGGCGGCGGCCGCAATACGCCCGATGGTCGCCAGGTTGGTGTTGGCGGTCAGCGTGCCCACGGTGGGTGTGCGGCTGTGGTAGTTCATGAAGTACAGGCCGTACTCGGTGTCATCGCCAAGCCAGCGCAAGGCCGCGCCGAACTGGCCGCCATCACGGGCTTCGCGGTCCTTGGCGCGCTGTACCACCACGCCTTCGCGCGTAACCTGAAAGCCCTGGCCGAACGCTGCGGCCACGGGCTGCAACGGCGCAATCGCCGGGCTGCCGACGGTGTAGTTGCTGTTGCAGCCGTGGGCCACTACGTCGTTGCCGAAAAAGGTGCCGCAGTTATCCACTACGGTGTTTTCCCAGTTCAGTTGGTAGAAACCTTCCACCGACAATTGGTTGGTCAGGCTCTGGGAGGCGAACAGCATGTTCACCGGAATCAGGCCTTCCTTGATCTCCGCGCCAGGGCGGCGGAAGGCCGACACGTCGATAGGGTTGATGCTGTTGATCGAGTTACCGATAAACGTACTCTCACCCCAGCTCACTACCTGCTTGCCGACGCGCACGTTACCGGGCAGGTCGCCGATGGAATAGTTGTGATAGACGAAGGCATCCAGCAACTCATAGCCGGAAGAGCGCGCGCCTTCGTCGCGGTGGTTGTTGCTGATCTGTTTGAACTCGCGGTCTTCGTCCTGCAGTTCGAAGTCGTACCAGTATTTGCCGCGCACAAACACGCCGCTGTCGCCGTACTTGAGCTCCAGGTCGTGAATGCCCTTGAAGATCTTGGAAAAGGTCTCGCCCTTCTTGAAGTTCAGTCGCCCGTCATCCCCGGTAGAAGCCTGCCCCGTGCCGCCATTGGGAACGCCCACCAGTTTTTTGTCGGCATCGCGCATGCCCCAGCTAGCGCCGACCGACAGCGAAGAATCGAATTGCCCTTCGATCTCGCCAATGTTGAACGAAACCGCCTGTGCCTGGGCGCAGCAGCCCAGTGCAACCGCCGCAGCGAGCGCCTGTGGCGTGAAGATGGCGCGCATTGTTGTTTTTGTCATGCGTCTTCCCCGGTGAGTGACAGAAGGCCCCACCCTACTGCCGCCCGTCAGGAGCGATAAGCGCACCAAAGGGGTATTCGTGTTGTCGCTCAAAAGGATTAACAGGCGCTCAGGCCGGGGTTTGGGCAGGGCCATGGATGCGGTAGATGACGCGCTATCAGAAAGATAAATAGGCCAAAGAGCGTTCCCACGCTCTGTGCGGGACAATCTTCTGATGGAATCATTTTGTTACATACGACTATTCTTAACGCACTTTCAGGGCAAATGGCCCGCTTGCTCAACAGTAAGAAAAGTCTGATTCCCATAGATTGGCCCGCTGTATCAATCTATTACCGCTGTTCACCGACGTTGATTTATCGCTCCTTGATCCAACGTCTTACTTCGGCCGCTGCCTTTGCAGCGGCCTTTTTTATGCCCGCAATAAAACGGGGCGCCCTCAGCGCCCCGGAGTATTCAATAGTGTTCAAGCAACGATCAGAGGCTGAACTTCTGCAAGTTGGCCATCATCTCCTTCAATGCTTCGATGTTGTCCTTGGGGTGAGCGGCGCCTTCAAAGTCGCAAATCTGCGCCCAATGCGCCGCCACATCGTCCGGTGAAAAACCCGCTTCAGGGTCAAAACCCACACCCAGGCTGCGCTCCCAGCGGGTCTTGCCGATCCAGCCGCCGCCCACTTCAAACAGCCCCGAGGTTTCCTGGCACGCCTCGCTGCCCAGGTACACCACCAACGGGCTGACCAGCTCCGGCTTGAGCCGCTCGAATACTTGCGGCGGGATCAGGCCTTCGGTCATGCGCGTACCACCGGTGGGGGCGATAGCGTTGACCAGAATGTTGTTCTTGCGCCCTTCCAGCGCCAGGGTGCGGGTCAGGCCATACAGGCCAAGCTTGGCCATGCCGTAGTTGGATTGGCCGAAGTTACCGTAGATGCCCGAGGTGGACGCGGTGAAGATAACGCGGCCATAACCTTGCTCACGCAAATGCGGCCACGCGGCGCGGGTGACTTTGTAGGCGCCTTCGACATGCACCCGATAAACCAAGTCCCAGTCGCTGTCGTCCATTTTGTGGAAGGTCTTGTCGCGCAGGATGCCGGCGTTGTTGACCACCACGTCGATGCGGCCGAAGACATCCAGCGCGTTCTGCACGATTTTGTCACCGTCAGTGACGGAGTCATGGTTGGCCTCGGCAATGCCACCGGCCTCGCGGATCTCGGCGACCACCCGGTCGGCGGCCGAGGCATTGGCGCCTTCACCCTGGGTCGAACCGCCGAGGTCGTTGACCAGCACTTTGGCCCCATGCTTGGCGAACAGCAGCGCATGCGCCCGGCCCAACCCGCCGCCGGCACCGGTGACGATCACGACCTTATCCTGGAACTGCACTGACTCACTCATACCGAACTCCGCTGGCGACAATGGGAATGGGTTGAGTGTCAGGCACACGGGCGCGGGTCACAATAAAGTCAGCCGAGGCTGAATGGTGCTCGATAAGGCAGCGGGATGATTGCTTGGGTCAAACTGCCACTCGCGGCACCGACTGGCCAATGCGCTCGCGAAACGTCAGGTAATGCTTGAGCACCTGCAGCGGCGCTTCGATCTGCGGGTAGTGGCCGATATTCGCCAGCAGCACCGTGTCGGCGTGGGGCACCAGTTGGTGATAGCGCTCCACCATATGCGCGCCGGAGATCGGGTCGACTTCGCCGTCGATCACCCGTAACGGCACATCGCCGCGTTGCATCGCGTCCACCCAGCGTTCACGCAGGCGGCGGCGCTGGGGAATGTAGGCAATCAGTTTGTGCAGGATGCGCGGGCCGTCATTGCCATTGATCAGGCTCCAGAAGTCATCCAGCGCGCTTTCACTGGGCCGAGTACTCGGGCCGAAAATCTGGCTGAAGCTGTTCGACAGGGCATTACGCCCAAAGGCGCGGCCGATCATCCAGCCAAGCGGGCTGAGCAAGAGTTTTTGCACCAGCGTCGGGCGATGGGTTTCCGGGAACAGCCCACCGTTGAGGAACACACAGCTGGCCATTTGAAAGCGACCTTCGTAATGGCGCGCGAGTAATTCCTGGGCGACGCTGTCGCCGTAGTCATGGGCCAACACGTGCACCGGCTGCTCCACGCGCAGGTAGTCGAGCAGCGCCTGTTGCAGGTCAGCCTGCTCCAACAGGCAGTAGTCGTGGTCCAACGGCTTGGCCGAGTCGCCGAACCCGAGCATGTCGCAAGCAATCACCAGGTTGCGCTGGGCCAGGGGCTGCCACAGGTAGTGCCAGTCCCAGCTGGCAGTGGGGAAGCCGTGAATCAACAGCAGCGGCTCGCCCTGCCCGGCCACCCAGAAACGCACGGTGCGGCCACGAAAGACGAACGCCTGGCCACGCTTGCGCCAAGCACTGAGCGGGATTTCTGCGAGTGGCATCAGCTTTTATACCCAGGATCTTGCAGGTCCAATTTACGCAGCAGCGCCGGCCAGGCCAGCGCGCCTCCCATACCTTGGGCGCTCTTTGTGACAACTGCCACCATCGCCTTAGCCCCCGCCAGAATCTGCGGCTCGATGGCAATCAGTTCGGCGCCGCCGTTTTGCGCCAGCACCTGGATTTCGCAGGCACGCTCAAAGGTGAACATCATCAGGAAGGTGTCGGCGATGCTGCCGGCGCAGGTCAGCAGGCCATGGTTGTGCAGCATCAGGAAGTTGTTGTCGCCCAGGTCTGCCTGCAAGCGCGCCTTCTCTTCAGGGTTCAGCGCCACGCCTTCGTAGGCGTGATACGCCAGGCTGGACAAAACAAAGGTGGATTGCTGGCTGATGGGCAGCACGCCCTGCTTTTGCGCAGACACCGCAACACCGGCCGCGGTGTGGGTGTGCAGCACACAGACCACGTCATGGCGCACGTCGTGGATGGCGCTGTGGATGGTGAAGCCGGCGGGGTTGATCTCGTAGGGGCTGTCCATCAATTTGTTGCCGGCCTGGTCGACCTTGACCAAGCTCGACGCCGTGATCTCGTGGAACATCAGCCCGTAAGGGTTGATCAGGAAATCATCGGTGCCCGGCACCTTGGCGGAAATATGCGTGAAGATCAGGTCATCCCAGCCATGCAGCGCCACCAGGCGATAGCAGGCCGCCAGGTCGACGCGCGCTTGCCATTCGGCTGCGCTGACCTGCTCTTTGACATTCTGCAGCGATAGAACGGGGGCTGGGCTCACGGCAATGACCTCCTTGGTGCACTTTCTTATTGTTTTTTTGGGTGAGGGGCCAGTCTAGTCAGACCGCGTGGCGCAAGGAGTTGCCTTCGCAGCCAGCTTGATGACCGAGCGAGTCATCCAAGAGAATAGTCCACGTGGCGTCAGAGAAGCGCCGCCAATAAAGGCACGGCGAACAGGTTGAGCAGCCCCGTCAACACCATCACCAAGCCTGCGACCGAGCCTTCTTCGCCGCCCACTTCATGCGCCCGGCTGACACCCGCACCGTGGGCGCCCACGCCAAACAGTGCACCGCGCGCCAACGGTGTACGCAGCGGCAACCATTTGAGCAGCACGCCACCGAGCATGGCGCCGAACACGCCGGTGAACATCACGAACACGGCGGTGAGTTCCGGTACGCCGCCGAGGTCGGAGGACACCGGCATGGCAAACGGCGTGGTGATTGAGCGCGGTAGCAGAGACATGGTCACCGAGGTGTTCAAGGCCAGCGCCTTGGCCAGCCCGAACGAGGTGCCGATGGAGGCCGCGCTGCCCGCGACCATGCCCAGCAGCAACGCCGACCAGTGCCGCGCCAGCAAGCGGCGTTGTTGCCAGATCGGCACGGCAAACGCCACAGTGACCGGGCCCAGCACCAGCATCAGCCAGTGCGTGTCAGTGGCGTATTCGGCATAGGCGGTCTTCATCGGCACGGCCACCGCCAACAGCAGCGCCGGCACCAGGATCAATGGCGACAGCAGGTAGCGCCCGGTGCGGGCGTAGATCCAGCGGCTGAAGAGGTAAGCGGCCAGGGTCAGGGCGAGCCAGAACACCGGCATCAGTTCAAGCTTCACGGCGCATGCTCCAGCGGCAAACTATTTCCACGGTGAAGGCCGTGACCAGCATCACCGACAGCGTGCTGAAGCCGATCACCAGCAGGATGCGCCAGCCGTCATTGCGCACCAAACCACCGTAGTCGAGCAGGCTCATCAGTGCCGGGATAAAGAACAGCAGCATCTCCGCCATCAGCACCCCGGCGCCCCATTGCAGGGCGGCCGGTTTGACCAGGCCAGTGGCGAAGGTCGCCAGCAACAGGCCCAACCCCACCACGCCACCCGGTATCGGCCACGCCAACCACACGGCGAGCTGGGTGCCCAGAAAATAGATCGCCAGCAACACCACCAACTCAATCAACAGGCGCCCGAGATGTTTGAAGCTGAAACGTTTCATAAGCTTTAGGTCCTCACAGGCGCTCAGTTTAAAGACGCCCCACCCATCCCCACAGCGAATTGTTAGACTGACAGCTATTCCAAACTGGAATCAGACCGATGGAATTCAAACAGCTGCGCAGTTTTGTCGAAGTGATCCGCCGGGGCGGCTTTACCCAAGCGGGTAAAACCTTGCACATCAGCCAATCGGCGGTGAGCAAACAGGTGGCCCAGCTGGAGCAAAGCCTGGGCACACCGCTGCTGGAACGCACGGGCTCGCACATTCGCCTGACGGCCGCCGGTGAGGTGGTATTACAGCGCGCCGAGGCGATGTTGCGGTTGCAGACGGAATTGCTCAGCGAGCTCGATGATATGCAGCAACTGGCGCGCGGCGAATTGCGCCTGGGCTTGCCGCTATTGGCCGGCGACACACTGTTTGCCGGGCTGTTTGCCGAGTACCGCAGGCGTTATCCCAAGGTCACTATCCAACTGCTCGAAGGCGGCAGCCGCACCATCGAGCAGGCAATTCTCAGCGGTGAGCTGGACGTGGGTGGCACGCTGATGCCCAGCGACCCGGCCTTCGCCTGGCAGCCCTTCTGCGATGAACCGCTGGACGCGCTGCTGCCGATGGACCACCCATTGGCCGAAAACGCCCACGTGCGCCTGGAAGAATTGGCGGGCACGCCGTTCCTGATGTACCAGCGCAGTTTTGTCCTCAACGATCGGCTGATGCAGGCCTGCCAGCAGTTGGGCTTCACGCCGAAGGAAGTGGGCCGCAGCGGCCAGGCGGACTTCCTGGTCGCACTGGTCGCGGCCGGCCAAGGCGTGGTGCTGTTGCCCAGCGTGGTCGCCCGTGGGCTGGTGCGACCGGGCGTGGTGCGCCTGACACTTAAGGCGCCCGACTACCTGCGCTGGAACATTGCCTTTATCTGGCGCGAGGGCGCCTACCTGTCCAGAGCCGCCCAGGCCTGGCTGGCATTGCTGCGCGAATTCCCGGTCAACCGCGCAGTGCAGTGACCAACTCGGCCAGCCACGGCTCGGCATCAGCTTCCGGGGTGACGCTTTCGCTGGCGTCCAGGCGCAGCATCGGCAGCACTTCGCGCACGCCCAACTCGCCGAACAGCTCGCACATTTGCTCGCCGCCGCCGCAGAACGTATCGCCGTAGCTGGCGTCGCCCAGGCCGATCACTGCGCCAGGCAGGCCGCGCCAGGCGGCGGGCAACTGGTCGCGAATGCTCGAATACAGCGGTTGCAGGTTGTCGGGCAGCTCGCCCATGCCGGTGGTCGAGGTCACCGCCAGAAAGGCCTCGGGGGCGAAGGCCTGCACGTCGGCCAAGGTGGCACGCGGGTTGTGCCAGGCTTCAAAACCGGCCGCGTTGAGGAGGCCGGCGGCGTGGCGGGCGACTTCTTCAGCGGTGCCGTAGACCGAGCCGGAAAGGATGGCGACTTTCATCAATCTGATCCTGTGGTTGAGCGAAAGCCTGGGATATTAACAGCTGACACAAATATTTCGGCGTAAGCGGCGCAACATTCAAGGTATGCCATAAACTCCAGCCTTCAAAAACAAGGCATGGACCGCTCAATGATTAACGCCAAGCTGATGCAGATGGTCATCAACGCTTCCAACGACGGCATCGTCGTCGCCGAACGCGAAGGCGAAGAGAAGCCACTGATCTACGTCAACCCTGCTTTTGAGCGAATGACTGGCTACACGCTGGACGAAATCCTGTATCAGGATTGCCGTTTCCTACAGGCCGGTGACCGCGACCAGCCAGCCCTGATGGCCATTCGCGACGCCCTCGACCACGACGACGCCTGCCGGGAAATCCTGCGCAACTACCGCAAGGACGGCACACCGTTCTGGAATGAGTTGTCGCTGTCGACGGTGTACAACGAGGCCGACAAGCAGACCTATTTCATTGGCGTGCAAAAAGACGTCACCACCCAGGTGAAAGCCCAGCAACGAGTGGCACAGTTGGAAGCGCAAGTCGCCGAACTCAAAGAGCGCTTGGCGGCACTTGAGGCGACGAGCGGAATTAACAAATTGTAGTAAATGCGGCCTTTAGAGTGATAATGGCTTTTTAATACCTCACCCTTTGAGCTACATCAATGCACCGCGACGCGCTATTGACGCAGGACGAACTGGATTTTATCCAGGACATGCAGCACAACCCGCAGCTCAACCTGCGGGATGCGTGGTCGAGCCTGACCGTCAACGGCGGTGCGCAGATTCGCGACTTGCTCACGCGGTTGGCCGCTCACGACCACGTCACCATCCAGGCGCAGTTCGATAACCAGCAACTCACCTTTCCCCTGCACTTGGTGGAGGATGAGTTTCACGCGGTGCATTTGCGTTTGGGCGTGCCGAGTATTTTTGAAGATGGCCCGATGATTCGCCCGTGGCGCCTGGCGCTTGAAACGCCGGTGGCACTGGAGAACGTCAGGGGCAACCCCGCCGCCCTGTGGGTGCACGAGGTGTCATTCAAGGGGGTGCTGGTGGAGATTCGTGGCCGAGTCAAACCGCCGAAAACCTTTTCCCTGTGGTTCAGCCCGTCCGGCTACGAGCGGATCTCACTGCGCGGCACGCTGGAGCGGGAAACCGCTCGAGGCCTGTTTGCCTACCGCCTGAGCCAAAGCGATGCCGATGAAATCGAGCGCCTGCGCCAGTTCATCCTGCACCAGCACCGCCTGGTTCACCCGCACGTGCACGCCTGATATCAGGTATCCAACTGCCCACTGAGAAACTGCTGCAAGCGGCGCTGCATCAAGCGCCCTTCGTTGCCCAGGCAACCGATGGCGGACCCGGCCAACTCTTTTTCGGCCAGGTCCGATGCGGCACCGGCCAGCAGCAGCGGGCAATCCAGGGTCAGCGCCAAACGGGTCAGACGCCCGGCCAGGTCATGGTTGTGTGAGTGGTTGGAGAACAGGATGAGCGCCTGAGGACGCATCTTTTCACAGACCAGTGTCAACTCGTCCAAGGGTTGACCCATGCCCAGCACCTTCACAGGCCTGTCCTCGCAACTGAGCAACAACGCCGCCACCATCAATTCCACTTTACGGCATTCCCCGGGCATAGCCGTCAGCAATACCCGTGGCGCAGTTGAGGTGCCCGCACGTCGCAGGTGTTCGAAGGTTTGCATGCGCAGGAAGGTATCGTAAAAAATCCATTCACTGGCTTGGCCGAAGCGGCCCTGATGGCGCAGCAGGTCGCTCCAAAGGGGCATCAGGATGTCCTGGAACGCCACGCTGAGCGGGTAGCTCGCCAGAACCTGAGCGTACAGGCTATGCAGTTGACGATCGTCAAACCCACTGATGGCGTTTACCAACCGCGCCCGCCACTGTGGCCATTCACTGTCGCTGCCGGTGTCGCGTTCAGCACGAATCGCTTCAGCCTGCTGATCGTCGCGCGCAAGGATCTTGCCGACTTTGCTCACGGCCACGCCGCGCTCGATCCAATCGAGAATACGATGAATGGTCACAATATCGTCGCTGGAATAGAGGCGATGCCCACTTTCGGTGCGTGTGGGCTGGATCAGGCCATAACGCCGCTCCCAGGCACGCAGGGTGACCGGGTTGACACCTGTCAATCTCGACACTTCGCGGATCGGGAACAGCTCATCGGGGTCAGCGGGACGACCCTGGGCAATTTCGCGAGTATGAGTAGTAATTTCGGGCATCTGCGGTAGAAAACGTCCTTGTGAATTTGGATCCCATTTAACGCTTTTAGACTTGTCCTTTTCAAGGCCCGCTCTGTCAGACCAATGTCACTGGTGTATTTTTGCAAAACAGGAATAATCCTTGCCTGTTTTTTCTACGTCGCTGCACCACCCCGCAGCCTCGTTCGTGCGCCACCTACCCGGTTCGGCGCACCCGTACATTTGGAGATACACAATGTCTACCTCTCCCGTCACCTTGATGGTTGCGCGCCGCGTGGCCAAAGGGCGCTACGAAGACTTGATGGCTTGGTTGCGCGAAGGCGAGCAATTGGCCACGGACTTCCCCGGTTACCTGGGTTCCGGCGTGCTCGCCCCGCCGCCCAATGACGATGAATTCCAGATCATCTTCCGTTTCGCCGACGAGAAGACCCTGCATGCCTGGGAGTTTTCCGCTTCGCGCAGTGCTTGGCTGAGCCGTGGCAGCGAGCTGTTTGCCGACCCGTCCGAGCATCGCGTCAGTGGCATCGACGGCTGGTTCGGCGCGGTAGGTGCACGGCCACCGCGCTGGAAACAGGCCGTGGCAATCTGGCTGGCGTTTTTCCCGGTGTCCCTGTTGTTCAACTTTGTCCTTGGCCCGCTGCTCAACGAACTGGACCTGGCCCCGCGCGTGCTGGTCAGCACCCTGGCGCTCACCCCATTGATGGTTTATTGGTTCATCCCACTGTCGACCCACCTGCTGGCGAACTGGCTGCACCCTACACCGCCACCGCGCAAGGCTGCAGAAGCCGCCGCTTGAGTACAGGGGGCCGCTCGCTGGTATAGTTTCATCCTGCCAGCGACGTGAGCCTCCCATGACTGCAACGAACGCCCCGATCCTGATCACCGGTGCCGGCCAGCGTGTCGGCCTGCATTGTGCCGAGCGCCTGCTGGACGAGGGCCACCCGGTGATTTTCAGCTACCGCAGCGAACGCCCCGGTGTGCAGGCTTTGCGCGAGCGGGGCGCGGTCGGTGTGTTTGCCGACTTCTCCAGTGAGGCCGGGATTCTGGCCTTCATCTCAGCGCTGAAGACCCATACCGACAGCCTGCGCGCTATCATCCACAACGCTTCGGCGTGGGTCGCGGAAACGCCGGGCGACGAAAGCCGCGCATTTACCGACATGTTCAGCGTGCACATGCTTGCGCCGTACCTGATCAACCTGCATTGTTCACCTTTGCTGCAACACTCAACACCTGCCGATATCGTGCATATCAGCGACGACGTGGTGCGCAAGGGCAGCCGCCAGCACATTGCCTATTGCGCCACCAAAGCCGGGCTCGACAGCCTCACGCTGTCGTTTGCCGCGCAGTTCGCGCCGCTGATCAAGGTCAACGGCATCGCGCCGGCGATGGTGATGTTCAACGACGGCGACGATGCGGCTTACCGCGCCAAGGTCCTGGCTAAGTCCGCATTGGGCATCGAGCCCGGGCCCGAGGTGATCTACCAGAGCGTGCGTTACCTGCTGGACAACCCTTATGTCACCGGTACCACCCTGACCGTCAACGGCGGGCGGCATATCAAGTAAGCCGTTTGTGAGGATGTTGTATGACCTTGTCCCTGCCCCAACACTACCGCGAGATTCTCAAAGGACTGGGTGAAGACCCGGAACGCGAAGGCTTGCTCGACACCCCCAAGCGCGCCGCCAAGGCCATGCAGTACCTGTGTCATGGCTACGAGCAGAACCTGGACGAAATCGTCAACGGCGCGCTGTTCGCCTCAGACAATGACGAGATGGTGATCCTCAAGGATATCGAGCTGTATTCGCTGTGCGAGCACCACCTTCTGCCCTTTATCGGCAAGGCCCATGTGGCCTATATTCCGACCGGCAAGGTGCTGGGCCTGTCAAAGCTGGCGCGCATTGTCGACATGTACGCCCGGCGCCTGCAGATCCAGGAAAACCTCACGCGGCAAATCGCCGACGCCATCCAGCAGGTCACCCAGGCCGCTGGCGTGGCGGTGGTGATCGAAGCCAAGCACATGTGCATGATGATGCGCGGCGTGGAAAAACAGAATTCAACCATGAACACCTCGGTGATGCTCGGCCCCTTCCGCGAGTCGAACACCACGCGTATGGAGTTCCTGCAACTGATTGGACGGAGCAAGTAGCAATGCCACAACTTCA
This sequence comes from Pseudomonas sp. IB20, assembly GCF_009707325.1. Taxonomy (NCBI): domain Bacteria; kingdom Pseudomonadati; phylum Pseudomonadota; class Gammaproteobacteria; order Pseudomonadales; family Pseudomonadaceae; genus Pseudomonas; species Pseudomonas gelidaquae. The sequence goes on from NZ_CP046103.1 coordinate 4,321,567, forward strand.
ACCAGGCATGGCGCGTATCCGGGTCAAGGACCTGTGCCTGCGCACCTTTATCGGCATCAACGAGGACGAGATCCTCAACAAGCAGGACGTGCTGATCAACCTGACGATCCTGTATGCCGCTCAGGAAGCCGTGCGCGACAACGATATCGACCACGCGCTGAACTACCGCACCATTACCAAGGCGATCATCGCCCACGTCGAAGGCAACCGCTTCGCCCTGCTCGAGCGCCTGACCCAGGAGCTGCTGGACCTGGTGATGAGCAACGAATCGGTGCTGTACGCCGAAGTCGAAGTGGACAAGCCCCACGCGTTGCGCTTTGCCGAGTCGGTTTCGATTACCCTGGCGGCCAGCCGCTAACCCCAGAATCTGCAGTGAGCCCTATGAACGATCAACAACGCCTCGCCACTAACCCCAGAATCTGCAGTGAGCCCTATGAACGATCAACAACGCCTCGAACTCGAAGCTGCCGCCTTCCGCCGGCTGGTGGCGCACCTGGACAGCCGCAAGGATGTGCAGAACATCGACCTGATGAACCTCTCGGGCTTTTGCCGCAACTGTTTGTCCAAGTGGTACAAAGCCGAGGCCGACGAGCGCCACATCGAGCTGAGCCTCGATGACGCGCGTGAAGTGGTGTACGGCATGCCGTACGCCGAGTGGAAAGCCCAGTACCAGAAAGAAGCCAGCGCCGACCAACAGGCGGCGTTTGCCAAAGGAAAAACCCATGACTGACTTGAACACCCTGCGCGCCAGCCTCAACAGCGGCGAACACGTCTTTGCCGACACCTTGGCGTTTGTTGCCGCCGGTTACGACTACCAGCCGCAAGCCTTCACCAATGGCAACGTGGAAAACGCCGCCGGGCAGAACGAGGGCTCGTGCAAGACACTGGGCCTGGCGCTGCTGGAAGGCTTGAGCGATCAGGAAGCGCTGCTGGCGTTTGGTGAGCATTATCGGTCGGTGGTGGCTACACCGCAGGGCAGTGATCACGGCAATATTCGCGCGTTGATTGCGCAAGGTTTGGCTGGGGTTCAGTTTACTCAGCAGCCTTTGACTCGCCGCTGATTCAAATTGAAAACCGGTCAAGGTGGGAGCTGGCTTGCCTGCGATAGCGGCGTGGCCCCCACAGTGATGGGGTTGACACTTCTGGGCTGCCGCGCTGATTAAATCGCAGACATAAAAAAACCGGCCTCTCAGCCGGTTTTTTTATTGCGACGGGTTTAGAACGAAGCGTCCTTCAAACCGTCGAGGTAACGCTCGGCATCCAGGGCCGCCATGCAGCCGGCGCCGGCCGAGGTGATCGCCTGGCGGTACACGTGGTCAGCCACGTCACCGGCTGCAAAGATGCCTTCGATGTTGGTCGCAGTGGCATTGCCTTCACGGCCGCCCTGCACCACCAGGTAGCCGTCTTTGGCTTCCAGCACGCCTGCGAACAGCGAGGTGTTCGGGGTGTGGCCGATGGCGATGAATACGCCGTCGACTTTCAGCTCGTCGAAGCTGCCGTCGTTGTTTTTCAGGCGGGCACCGGTCACGCCCATGTTGTCGCCCAGGACTTCGTCGAGGGTGGCGTTGAGCTTGAGGATGATTTTGCCTTCAGCAACACGGGCGTGCAGCTTGTCGATCAGGATCTTCTCGGCGCGGAAGGTCTCGCGGCGGTGAACCAAGGTCACGGTGCTGGCGATGTTGGCCAGGTAAAGCGCCTCTTCCACCGCTGTGTTGCCGCCACCGACCACAGCCACCGGCTTGTTGCGGTAGAAGAAACCGTCGCAGGTCGCGCAGGCGGAAACGCCTTTGCCCATGAACGCTTCTTCCGACGGCAGGCCCAGGTAACGGGCGCTGGCGCCGGTGGCGATGATCAGCGCGTCACAGGTGTACACGCCGTTGTCGCCAGTCAGGCTGTAAGGCTTTTTCGAGAAGTCGACTTGGTTGATGTGGTCGAAAACGATCTCGGTTTCAAAGCGCTCGGCGTGTTCTTTCATACGCTCCATCAGCACTGGGCCGGTCAGGCCGTGCACGTCGCCCGGCCAGTTGTCGACTTCAGTGGTGGTGGTCAGTTGACCGCCCGCCTGCATGCCGGTGATCAGCAGCGGCTTGAGGTTGGCCCGGGCAGCGTAGACAGCAGCGCTGTAACCGGCAGGGCCGGAACCGAGAATAATCACTCGCGAATGACGGGTATCAGACATGACTCACTCCTATCGACCACCCGGAAAACACAGGGCGGCTGGAATAAAAAAGGACCGCGAAGCACTTGGGGAAGGCTTGAACTCGCAGATCCTAAAAATAATGGGTGCAGCGTATCGAGGGGGGCAAGATTAAGGAAATACGGAATAACAATCCAGCTCATAGGTGGTCTCTATGCAGTACACCCGATTAATCGACGCCATTGTTGCTTAGATGTTACCGCTGATGTCGCCGCTTTCGCCCAGGATGCAAAGGCGGTAAGGTCGGCGCGTTCGTCATCCTGCTCGGAGTTCTCCATGCCCGCCCCTGCTCTTTCCGGCCCGCAATACCTGCGTGAAGGTCTCAAACTGGTGTTGAGCCCAGGCCTGCGCCTGTTTGTGTTGCTGCCGTTGGCGATCAACTTGGTGCTGTTCGTCGGCTTAATCTATTTCGCCGGCCATCAGTTCAGCCTGTGGGTCGACACTTTGATGCCGACGCTGCCTGGCTGGTTGAGTTTCCTCAGTTACATCCTGTGGCCGCTGTTTGTGGTGCTGGTGGTGCTGATGGTGTTTTTCACCTTCACCATGCTGGCCAATATCATCGCTGCACCGTTTAACGGTTTTCTCGCAGAAAAGGTTGAAGTGGTGGTGCGTGGCACCGACGACTTCCCGCCGTTCAGCTGGGGAGAACTGATGGCGATGGTGCCGCGCACCCTGGCGCGGGAAATGCGCAAACTGGGCTACTTCCTGCCACGCGCCATCGGCCTGTTTATCCTGTCGTTCATTCCGGTGGTCAACCTGATCGCCGCGCCGCTGTGGCTGCTGTTCGGCGTGTGGATGATGGCGATCCAGTACATCGACTACCCGGCCGACAACCACAAACTGGGCTGGAACGAAATGCTCGCCTGGCTGCGCCAGAAGCGCTGGCAGAGCATGAGCTTTGGCGGCATCGTTTACCTGGTGCTGCTGGTGCCGGTGGTCAACCTGCTGATGATGCCGGCGGCGGTGGCCGGGGCCACGCTGTTCTGGGTGCGCGAGCAAGGTGCTGAGGCAATGGCCGCGCCCAAGGTGACCCAGTCATAAATCCATCACGCCAATGACACAATGACGACATGGCCCACGGTGACACTGTGGGTCATGACGACAGCTTCGCTTCACATCACTCTGATTACCGAAACCTTCCCACCAGAGATCAACGGGGTGGCCAATACCCTTGGCCGCCTGTGTGAAGGGTTGCGCGCGCGCGGCCATCAGGTCGAGCTGGTGCGCCCACGCCAGGGCAGCGATCAGAGCCGCCCCAGCGACGACGCACTGCTGCTGTGCCGTGGCTGGCCGCTGCCGGGCTACCCGGGCCTGCAATGGGGCCAGTCGTCGATGCACAAGTTGCTGCGACGCTGGACTCGCCAGCGCCCGGACGTGCTGTACATCGCCACCGAAGGGCCGTTGGGGCTGTCGGCGTTGCGCGCGGCACGGCGCCTGGGAATCAGCGTGGTGAGTGGTTTTCACACCAATTTTCAGCAGTATTCGAATCAATACGGCTTGAGCCTGCTCAGCCGCATGGTCACGCATTACCTGCGCTGGTTTCATAACCGTTCGACCTTGACTCTGGTTCCCAGCACCAGCCAGCGCCTGGAGCTTGAGCGTCGGAATTTCGAGCGCCTGGGGATGCTCTCACGCGGGGTCGACAGCCAGTTGTTCCACCCGGCCAAGCGCGATCACGCACTGCGTGAAAGCTGGGCGTTGAACAGTGAGCAAATCGCCGTGCTGCATGTAGGCCGACTGGCGCAAGAAAAGAACCTAGGGCTGCTCAAACGCTGCTTCGACGCCTTGCAAGACACCTATCCACTGCGCCAGATGAAACTGATCATCGTCGGCGATGGCCCGCAACGAGCGATGCTGGAAAAGGAACTGCCCGAGGCGATTTTCTGCGGCACTCTGCGCGGTGAAGAACTGGCCCGGCATTACGCGTCCGGTGACGTATTCCTGTTTCCCAGCCTGACCGAAACCTTCGGCAATGTGGTACTGGAAGCCATGGCTTCGGGCTTGGGGGTGGTGGCCTACGATCAGGCGGCCGCGACCCAGCATATTCGCCATGGCTACAACGGCGTGCTGGCGATGCCGGGGGATGAGGATGCGTTTTGCGATGCGGCCAATTGGCTGCTGGAGGATGCGGAGAGTCTGCGCCGCATGCGCTTGAATGCTCGCCAACACGCCAGCCGCCAGGGCTGGCCAGCAATTATCGAGCAGTTTGAAAACCAGTTACGCGGTGTGTGCGCAGAGCATTGTGTGATGCCAGCACAGCCTTACACGCCTTGAACGACCCTGCACAGGGAGCTGAGCCCTTTACACCAGCGTCGTCAACGCCTCACGACTGAACGGCAAGATGTCGCCTTCACGACCTTCGCGCACCTTCAGCGCCCAATCCGGATCCACCAGCAAGGCACGGCCCACGGCGACCAAGTCGAACTCGTCGTTGTTCAGGCGTTCCAGCAGTTTTTCCAGGCTGGCGGGTTGCGCGACCTTGTCGGTGTTGACCATAAACTGCAGGAACTCCCCGTCCAAGCCGACGCTGCCGACAGTGATGGTCGGTTTGCCGGTGAGCTGACGGGTCCAGCCGGCCAGGTTGAGGTCGGAACCTTCGAATTCAGGCTCCCAGAAACGACGGGTGGAGCAGTGGAAAATATCCACACCGGCGTCAGACAGTGGCAGGAGAAACTCACCCAACGCCTCAGGGGTTTGCACCAGACGTGCGGTGTAGTCCTGCTGCTTCCACTGCGAGAAACGCAAGATGATCGGGAAGTCCGGGCCTACGGCGGCGCGGGTAGCCTGGATCAGCTCGATGGCAAAACGCGAGCGATTGGCCAGGCTGCCGCCGTATTCGTCGGTGCGCTGGTTGGTGCCTTCCCAGAAGAACTGGTCGACCAGGTAACCGTGGGCGCCGTGGATCTCTACGCCGTCCATGCCGATGCTTTGAGCGTCCTTGGCGGCTTGGGCGAAGGCGTTGATCACGTCCTTAATGTCTTGGGTGGTCATGCCGTGAACGACCACATTGCCATCCTTGAGTTTTTCCATCGGGCCGTAGGCTGGCACGCTGGCGTCAGGCTCAGTGCCGATACGGCGTACGCTGCCCACGTGCCACAGTTGCGGGACGATCTTGCCGCCTTCGGCGTGCACCGCGTCGACCACTTTCTTCCAGCCGGCCAGCGCGGCCTCACCGTAAAAATGCGGGACGTTCGGGTAACCGTTGGAGGCCTGATGGCCGACCACGGTGCCTTCGGTGATGATCAGGCCCACGCCGGCGGCAGCGCGGCGACGGTAGTACTCGATGACTTTGGAATTGGGCACGCCACCCGGGGAGAACGAACGGGTCATCGGCGCCATGACCACGCGAGTGGACAGTTGCAGTGCACCGAGCTGGAAGGGTTTGAACAAAGCTTGGACAGGCATGGGAGCACTCCACGGGAAGATGTATTTATGATGTGGATAATATGGGCAGTGCGATGTGCTGGATAGCACTATTGATTCGGGTGATTAAGGGGTAAAAGCGAGACGCAGAAGGTCCGCAGAGACTTTCCCACGCAGAGCGTGGGAACGATCGGGCACGATTAGCTCAGGGCTTTTTCAATGACCTGGACAATCGTCGGGTCATCCGGCGCTGTGCGCGGCGAGAAGCGCGCCAGTACTCGCCCGTCTTTGCCGAGCAGGAATTTCTCGAAGTTCCAGGTGATATCCCCAGGAAACTCAGCGCCCTCGCCCGCCAGCAGGCGATACAGCTGATGACGTTCCGGACCATTGACGTCGAGCTTGCTGCCCAACGGGAACGTCACGCCATAATTGAGGCTGCAAAATTCCCGGATCTCTTCCTCGGTGCCCGGCTCCTGGCCTGCAAACTGGTTGCACGGCAAGCCGAGTACGGTAAACCCCTGGCTCTTATACTGCTGATAGAGGTTTTCCAACGCCGCGTATTGCGGGGTCAAGCCACATTTGGAGGCCACATTGACCACCAGCACAACTTGCCCCTTGAAGGGCGCCAGCGGTAGCTCTTGACCGTCCAAAGCTCTGAGTTTCAGGTCGTGGAAAGCACTCATGACGAACTCCAGATATCCCATGTTCTTCGCGTTACAGCCGCTCGAGATTACAGACCGCGAGTCTGCAATCATAGTCGCCGATTACAAAACTCGCCTGCGAACTACTGAGCGGTCGGCCAAGGCAAAATCGGAATCGCTGTAACCGCGTTTTGCGGGCTGCCTTCGATCAAACGATCGCTGTAGACCAGGTAAACCAGGGTATTGCGCTTCTTGTCGAGGAAGCGAACCACCTGCATGGTCTTGAACACCAGCGAGGTACGCTCCTTGAACACTTCGTCGCCATCTTTGAGTTCGCCTTTAAAACGAATCGGCCCGACCTGACGGCAGGCAATCGAGGCCTCGGCACGGTCTTCGGCCAGCCCCAGCCCGCCCTTTACGCCGCCGGTCTTGGCGCGCGACAAGTAGCACGTCACGCCATCGACCTTGGGGTCATCAAACGCCTCGACCACAATTCGGTCGTTGGGGCCGACAAACTTGAACACTGTCGACACCTGGCCAATTTCTTCGGCCGAGGCCAGCAACGGCATGGCCAACAGCAGGCCGAGCAATCCCTTCATGACACGCATCGTTTATTACCTTTGTTTAAACCAGGATCAAGTTATCGCGGTGCACCAGTTCAGGCTCCGCCATATACCCCAACAGACTCACAATCGCATCAGACGACTGACCGATGATTTTCTGTGCTTCAAGGGCGCTGTAGTTGGCCAGGCCACGGGCGATCTCGCGACCGTCGGGCGCAACGCACACCACCATCTCGCCACGGCGGAAACTGCCCTGCACCAATTTGACGCCCACCGGCAGCAGGCTCTTGTTGCCTTGGGACAACGCCGACACGGCGCCATCATCGAGCACCAGCGTGCCACGGGTTTGCAGGTGCCCGGCCAGCCACTGCTTGCGCGCCGCCAGCATGCCGCGTTCCGGCGACAACAGCGTACCGATGCGCTCGCCGGCCTTGAGGCGATCCAGCACGCGCTCCAGGCGCCCACCGACGATGATGGTGTGCGCGCCGGAACGCGCGGCCAGGCGTGCCGCACGCAGCTTGGTCTGCATACCGCCACGGCCCAGTGCGCCGCCGACACTGCCGGCCACGGCGTCCAGCGCCGGGTCATCGGCGCGCGCTTCGTAGATCAACTGGGCATCGGGGTTGTTGCGCGGGTCGGCGTCGAACATGCCGTCGCGGTCGGTGAGGATCACCAGCAGGTCGGCTTCCACCAGGTTGGCCACCAGCGCGGCCAGGGTGTCGTTGTCGCCGAAGCGGATTTCGTCGGTGACCACGGTGTCGTTCTCGTTGATCACCGGGATGACCTTGAGCTCGACCAAAGCGCGCAAGGTGCTGCGGGCGTTGAGGTAGCGCTTGCGGTCGGACAGGTCGTCGTGGGTCAGCAGGATCTGCGCCGTGTGGCGTCCGTGCTCGGCAAAACTGGATTCCCAGGCTTGCACCAGGCCCATCTGGCCGATGGCGGCGGCGGCTTGCAGCTCGTGCATCGCGCTGGGTCGCGAGGTCCAGCCGAGGCGGCTCATACCGGCGGCAACTGCCCCGGACGACACCAGCACCAATTCGACACCGGCCTCATGCAAGGCCACCATCTGCTCGACCCACACGCTCATGGCTGCGCGATCCAGACCTTTACCATCCGCCGTCAGCAGCGCACTTCCGATCTTTACGACCCAGCGCTGCGCACCTGTCACTTTGCTCCGCATCATCTTCAACCTTAGTGAGAGGGCTGCGCGACCCAGCGCGACCCATAACGTTATTAGTGACTACGTAAATCCCAGATACCAAAACGCCGCTCCAGAGAGCGGCGTTTAAGTTTATCGCAACCGGTCAGTCGCGCACGTAAATGATTTCCGGACCGTCTTCATCATCCACATCTTCTTCGTCCCAGTCATCGTCGCCGATGTCATGGACCGACTTCACGCCGCTGCGGCGCAGGGCACGCTGGTCGTCCAGGGCCTGCAACTGGGCACGGGCTTCGTCTTCGATCTGCTGATCGAGCTCGGCCAGTTCTGCCTTGAATACCGGGTCGGCCGCCAGGCGGTCGGCGCGGTCTTCCAGGTAGCGCATGATGTCGCGGGTCAGGCGCTCGGTGCCTTCTTTGGCGATGGCCGAGATCACGTAGACCGGACCTTCCCACTCCAGGCGGTCGACGATTTCCTTGACGCGCTCTTCGTGCTCTTCTTCCAGGATCTGGTCGCACTTGTTCAGCACCAACCAACGATCACGCTCGGCCAGGGCCGGGCTGAACTTGGTCAGTTCGCTGACGATCACTTCGGCGGCGTCCGGTGCACTGGTGTCATCCAGCGGCGCCATGTCGACGAGGTGCAGCAGCAAACGGGTCCGCGACAAGTGCTTGAGGAAGCGAATCCCCAGGCCTGCGCCATCGGAAGCACCTTCGATCAGGCCGGGAATGTCGGCGATCACAAAGCTTTTCCAGCGGTCGACGCTGACCACGCCCAGGTTCGGCACCAGGGTGGTGAACGGGTAATCAGCGACTTTCGGCTTGGCGGCCGAGACCGAGCGGATGAAGGTACTTTTGCCGGCGTTCGGCAGGCCCAACAGGCCTACGTCTGCCAGTACTTTCATTTCCAGCTTGAGGTCACGCTGCTCGCCCGGCTTGCCCGGCGTGGTCTGGCGTGGAGCACGGTTGGTACTGGACTTGAATCGGGTGTTACCCAGACCGTGCCAGCCGCCCTGCACAACCATCAGCTTTTGGCCGGCCTTGGTCAGGTCTCCAATAACTTCCTGGGTGGCGGAGTCGATAATCGTGGTGCCGACCGGTACGCGCAGTACCATGTCTTCGCCTTTTTTACCGGTGCAGTCGGTGCTGCCGCCGTTGGAGCCACGCTCGGCATCGAAGTGCCGGGTGTAACGGTAGTCGACCAGGGTGTTGAGGTTTTCGTCGGCCATCATGTAGATGGAACCGCCGTCACCGCCGTCACCGCCGTTAGGGCCACCGTTTTCGATGAATTTTTCGCGACGGAAACTCATGCAACCGTTACCGCCGTCGCCTGCTTTTACTCGGATGGAAACTTCATCAACGAACTTCATAACAAAACGCCTCTCGTCGCATGGACGAGCTTAAGAAACCAAGACATAAGACTCTTGCAAAAATGAGCGCAGCGACCTCAAACAACAACCGCTTATCCAGCGCCTGAGCCCATCACAAACAGCTTTGCAAGAGACTCACTCCACAAACGAAAAAGCCCCGTCGCGAGACAGGGCTTTTCCAGCTATCGCGCAATTAAGCGGCGACAACGCTCACGTAACGGCGGTTGAACGCGCCTTTTACTTCAAACTTGATCACGCCTTCGATTTTAGCGAAGAGGGTGTGATCTTTACCCATGCCAACACCGTAACCGGCGTGGAATTGGGTGCCGCGCTGACGCACGATGATGTTGCCCGGAATGATTTTCTGGCCGCCATACATCTTAACGCCAAGGCGTTTGGCTTCTGAGTCGCGACCGTTACGGGTACTACCACCAGCTTTTTTGTGTGCCATGAGTCAATTCTCCTAGTGAGGAATTAGGCTGAAATTAAGCCTGAATACCGGTGATTTTGATCTCGGTGTACCACTGGCGGTGGCCCATACGCTTCATGTGGTGCTTACGACGACGGAACTTGATGATGCGGACTTTATCGTGACGACCTTGGGAGATCACTTCAGCCACAACGGTAGCGCCAGCAACAACTGGAGCGCCGATGTTCACGTCATCGCCATTGGCGACCAACAGAACGCGATCAAAGGTAACGGATTCGCCGGTAGCGATTTCCAGTTTTTCGATCTTCAGGTATTCACCTGGGGCGACCTTGTATTGCTTGCCACCAGTAACAATTACTGCGTACGACATGGTATTTCTCCGATAATCCTGCTCACCCAGCGCTTTATAAGAAGAGGTATTGGCTGGCATGGCTGCATGGGATGGACGTCCCGAATGCAATTGCGTAAGGCAGGTGCTGCCCAGGAAGTTCAGGGTGCGCGATTGTACGCAAGGTAAATGGGTGTTGCAAGAGGCCGTCTATCGCGCCTTGACACTCGAAGGCCTGGGTCCTAGCATGCCGCGCAACCCTTCTGGAGCGACTGTCGCTGATGCAACGCCCAGGAAGTTCAGGGTGCGCGATTGTACGCAAGGTAAATGGGTGTTGCAAGAGGCCGTCTATCGCGCCTTGACACTCGAAGGCCTGGGTCCTAGCATGCCGCGCAACCCTTCTGGAGCGACTGTCGCTGATGCAACCCCAAGCTTTCTACCGCGCGGTCGCGGACGATTTTAGCGCCGTCGACGGCATCATCAAGCAGCAGCTGACGTCTAAAGTGCCGCTGGTCTCCAAAATTGGCGACTACATTACGTCGGCGGGCGGCAAACGCCTGCGTCCTTTATTAGTGTTGCTGTGTGGCAAAGCCCTGGGCCGCGAAGGCGATGACCTGCGCCTGCTGGCCGCCACAATCGAATTTTTGCACACTGCCACCCTGCTGCATGACGACGTGGTCGACATGTCCGGCATGCGCCGTGGTCGCGAAACCGCCAACGCCATGTGGGGCAATGCCCCAAGCGTGCTGGTAGGTGATTTCCTGTACTCGCGCTCGTTTGAAATGATGGTCGAACTGGGCTCGATGCCGGTGATGAAGATTCTTTCACAGGCCACCCGCATCATCGCCGAAGGCGAAGTGTTGCAACTGTCGAAGGTTCGCGACGCCAGCACCACCGAAGAAACCTACATGGAAGTGATTCGCGGCAAAACCGCGATGCTCTTCGAAGCCTCGACCCACAGCGCCGCCGCCTTGTGCGGTGCCACTGCCGAACAAGCAGAAGCCCTGCGCACCTTCGGTGATCACCTGGGCGTGGCATTCCAACTGGTCGACGACCTGCTCGACTACAAGGGCGACGCCGAAACCCTGGGCAAAAACGTCGGTGACGATTTGGCCGAAGGCAAACCGACCTTGCCACTGATCTACACCATGCGCGAAGGCACGCCGGAACAGGCCGCCTTGGTGCGCAAGGCGATCCAGAAAGGCGGGATCGAAGACTTGGAAGCCATCCGCGCAGCCGTCGAAGCCTCGGGCTCCCTGGAGTACACCGCGCAACTGGCGCGTGATTATGTAGCCCGAGCCATTAAGTGCCTGGAAGCCCTGCCTGCCAGCGAATACCGGGACGCTCTGGTTGAGCTGAGCGAATTCGCGGTCGCGCGTACGCACTGATTCGGCGCTGATTAATGTGGGAGCGGGTGCTCGCGAAGGTGGGGACACGTTCGCACCCGCTCCCACATTTAGACCTTATTACCACTTCACGACCCCGCCCGCGCCACAAAACCCTATATAATGTGCGACTTTAGCCAATCCTGACTTTCAAGGAGCCTTAGTGAGCACGTTGCCACCCTGCCCAAAATGCAATTCCGAATACACCTACGAAGACGGCGCCCAGCTGATCTGCCCGGAATGCGCCCATGAGTGGTCCGCCAATGGCGAGGCCGAAGCAGCCGGCGATGAAACCGTGAAGAAAGACTCTGTAGGCAACGTCCTGCAGGACGGCGACACCATCACCGTGATCAAAGACCTCAAGGTCAAAGGTACGTCCCTGGTGGTCAAGGTCGGCACCAAGGTCAAGAATATCCGCCTGTGCGATGGCGATCACGATATCGATTGCAAGATCGACGGTATCGGCCCGATGAAACTCAAGTCCGAGTTCGTGCGCAAGGTCTGAACCTGCTGCATCCATCCCGCGCCCGCCGCGGGATGGCGTTTTGCCCTCTCCGTTGACCGAACACAATATCCACACAGAAAAACCCAGAAATTGCCAATAGGCACTTGCTATTCTACGAATAAGAATTATTCTCATTGAAACCCATCAAGGAGAACCACTCATGACTTATTTGATAGATGCCTGGCTGGACCGCCCACACCCTTACCTGCGAATCCTGCATCGGGAAACCGGGGAAGTCTGTGCTGTGCTGGAAGAAGAAGCGCTGAATGAACTGCAGGATCAGGGCGACCTGGACGTCAACGGCCTAAGTTCCAGTGAGCCTGGGGTGCTCAAGGAAGTGGTACGTAATTTGTTTCTGTTCTGCTATGCCCGAGCGTTGCGCCCGGCCACGGAGCTCAATGGCAAGTTCCATCCATGAACGACCACGCAAAACCTGAATGCACCGGCTCTATGTGGGAGCCAGGCTTGCCCGCGATATAGACGACTCGGTCAAACCTGCTACCGAGGTGATGCTATCGCAGGCAAGCCAGCTCCCACATGAAGCCGACGCCAGTGCTACCAGGCCTTACAGTACGTCGAGCAACTCGACGTCGAACACTAGAACGCTGTGCGGCGGGATGCTGCCAACGCCTTGAGCGCCGTAAGCCAGTTCGCTCGGCACGTACAGACGCCATTTGCTGCCGGCATTCATCAGTTGCAGGGCTTCGGTCCAGCCAGCGATCACGCCGCCAACCGGGAATTCTGCAGGCTGGCCGCGCTCGTAGGAGCTGTCGAACACAGTGCCGTCGATCAGGGTGCCGTGGTAGTGGGTACGCACTTGGTCTTCACGGCTCGGCTTGGCGCCTGTACCTGCAGTCAGCACTTCAAATTGCAGGCCGGAAGCCAGGGTGGTGATGCCATCACGCTTGGCGTTTTCAGCCAGGAAGGCAAGGCCAGCGCCAGCAGCGGCTTCAGCCTTGGCAGCCGCTTCGGCTTGCATGATTTCGCGGATAACTTTGAAGCTGGCCGCCATCTGCTCTTGGTCAACGCGGCTTGGCTTGCCGTCGAACGCGTCGGTCAGGCCGGCCAGGATGGCGTCAATGCTCACGCCCGGTGGCGGGTTGTCGCGCAGTTGGTCGCCCAACTGACGGCCGATACCGTAGCTGACGCGGGTTTCGTCGGTGGACAGATTAACTTCGGACATGAAGAGGCTCCGCTGTAGGGCAGCACGGTGTCCCGTGCCATCCAAAACTAAAAGGGCCAGCAGACTAGCACACAAGACCGGCCTCTGATCAGCCCCCTGCCCCGGCTACCAGAGTGCCAGGTCGATAGCGATGGCGACCCCTCGTCACACCTGTAAGAAAAGTACTTCAGAATCATCGCTTGCCGCCGATACAGCGCTACACACAATTGGCTGGCTCAAACAACAACACCGTCCAGCAGACAGACATCACTCTTGCGGAGCATTCGATGAATAGCTGGTTCGGCAACATCAGCGTCAACCTCAAACTCGGCCTGGGCTTCGGCCTGGTGCTGGTCCTCACCTCGATCCTGGCCCTGACGGGCTGGACCAGCCTGGGCAGCCTGATCGACCGTAGCAACTGGATGAGCGACATCACCCAGCTCAACGCCTCGCTGACCAAGCTGCGCATCGTGCGTTTGCAATACATGCTGGCCAACGGCGACGAAGCCGTGGCGCAGAACGTACAAACCAGCCTCGACGCCTTCGCCGCCCAGCAACAGACGCTGCTGGACAGCTTCAATAGCCCGGAAAACCGCAAGCTGCTCACCGACCAGAAAGCCGTCATCACCGCTTACCAACAGTCGCTGAACAAAATGCGCGAGGCCTACCGTAACGGCAACGCCGCGCGCCAGGTCATGGGCGACAAGGCCGACATCGCCAACGCCCAGATCGACGCCCTGGAAACCAATGTGCAGCAGATGCCCGACAGCCCGGAGCGCTTCACCCAGTACCAGGCCGTCACTCACGCCAAAGAAGAATTCCAGTTGGGCCGCTACGAAGTGCGCGGTTACACCAATAGTCCCAGTGCAGAAACCGAAGCCCGCGCCGCGGCACAGATTGAAAAAGCCATCAGTGGTTTGAAAAATCTCAGCGCCGCATTCGGCACCAGCCAACAAAGCGCTTTGACCTCACTGGAAACGGCACTCGGCGCCTATCGCAGCGCCGTACAAAGCTACAAGGCGGCCAACGCCAACATCGTCAGCGCACGCGCCGAAATGACCACCCAAGGTGCGGATATCGTCACCATCAGCGACAAGCTGTACGACATCCAGCTCGAACGCCGTGACGTTGAAAGCGCCCAGGCCCGTAGCCTGCAACTGATCAGCACGTTGCTGGCTTTGCTGGTCGGCATCATTGCTGCCTGGGTAATTACCCGCCAGATCACTCGCCCGATCCAGGAAACCCTGGCCGTGGTGGAGCGCATTGCCTCCGGCGACCTGAGCCACAACATCCAAGTGACCCGTCGTGATGAACTGGGCGTGTTGCAACAAGGCATCCAGCGCATGGGCACCACCCTGCGTGAATTGATCAGCGGTATTCGCGACGGCGTGACCCAGATAGCCAGCGCTGCCGAAGAGCTGTCGGCCGTCACCGAGCAGACCAGTGCCGGCGTCAACAGCCAGAAGATCGAGACCGATCAAGTCGCCACGGCGATGCACGAAATGACTGCCACCGTGCAGGAAGTCGCACGCAATGCTGAACAAGCATCGCTGGCCGCTGCCGATGCCGATGGCCAAGCCCGCGCGGGCGACAAAGTGGTGGCCGAGGCCATCGCCCAGATCGAACGCCTGGCCGCTGAGGTGGCGCGCTCCACCGACGCCATGACGCACCTGCAACAAGAGAGCAACAAGATCGGCAGCGTGATGGATGTGATCAAGGCCGTGGCCGAGCAGACCAACCTGCTGGCGCTCAACGCCGCGATTGAAGCGGCGCGTGCCGGTGAAGCCGGTCGTGGGTTTGCCGTGGTCGCCGACGAAGTCCGTGGCCTGGCCCAACGCACCCAAAAATCCACCGAAGAAATCGAAGGCCTGGTGGCGGGTTTGCAGAACGGCACCCAACAAGTGGCCACCGTGATGAACAACAGCCGCAGCCTCACCGACAGCAGCGTCGAACTGACGCGCAAGGCGGGTGTGTCACTGGAAAACATCACCCGTACGGTGTCGAACATCCAGTCGATGAACCAGCAGATTGCTGCGGCGGCCGAGCAGCAAAGCGCCGTGGCTGAAGAGATCAGCCGCAGCATTGTGAACGTGCGTGATGTGTCGGAGCAGACCGCAACGGCAAGTGACGAGACAGCGAAGTCGAGTGTGGAACTGGCGCGTTTGGGCAGCCAGTTGCAGCAGATGGTCAGTCATTTCCGGGTTTAAAAAACCAAAAAGCCGCCTCGATTTAAGCCGAGGCGGCGCCACGTCTCAGACCTTACAGGTCATCAAAGCTGTCCCGCAGGAATGTCCACACGTGATAAACACGCAGGGCATTCACTACGAGGTTCCACGTACGTCGTGCAAACTTAGACATACTCGGCCCTCCTTGAGTTGGGCCTTACCTCCTGCGCACTTACCGGAACACGTGAGCCTTCAGACGCAGGTCGATGCGTCCTTTGAGGTGGCCGGGCTAATGGCCCTTCCGCATCAATCCGGCACGGATTACTAGCCCGTGGCGGTCGGTCCAGAATTCGCGCGCATACCCGGCTCACCTAAAAAGCGACAAACGCAGAATGGGGAAGATCCTAACCAACATTCCCGTCTAAGGTGTGTCGAGCAGTGGTCAAATATCCAGTATCGCCTGATAGATTCATCGCAAGCTTTTGCAGTCAAATCAAGCAAGAGAAAGGATGCCTAAAGTGACCATGCTGGCCATCATTCCGTCTTGCGTGATGACATGACCAGCGGTAGTATCCGACTGCGGGTCGATGCGTCTTTTGAGATAGCAACCCCAGCCGAAAACTGGGTTTGCAATAAAAAACCGCCCTACTAAGGCGGTTTTTTATTGCCTGCAATTTACCCATCAACCCTCGCCTTCCTCAACAAACACGAGCCGATTCCCAAACGGATCACTGATGCTCATCTCCCGCGAGCCCCACGGCGTTTCCTCAACCCCGGGCTTGGCATAACGGTAATCTTTGGCCAGCAACTGCTGCTGATACGCGTCCACCTCTTGCGCCTGAATCCGCACCGCCGACCCCGGCGAAGCATCGCCATGATGCTCGGACAAATGCAGCACACATTCGCCCAACGACACCTGCAAATACAACGGAAAATTCGCCTCGAAGCGATGCTGCCAGTCGACCTTGAACCCGAGGAAGTCGACGTAGAATTCCAACGCTTTGACCTCGTCGAAAATCCGCAAAATGGGGGTGACTTTTCCTAAGTGCATGGCGACAGCTCCGTGTATGAAAGCGCCCACTATAGAGACGAAAACCCACCACGCAAATCCCCATTGCGCGCCAGGAATCGCCCCGATCGCTGACCATTGGCCTGCCCATCGCTGTAGCTCAACAACCCGTTGATCCACACGCCATCAATGCCCTGTGCCGCACGCTGGGGCTCTTTGAAATCCGCCACATCGCGCACACTCAACGGGTCGAACAACACCAGATCAGCCCAATATCCTTCACGAATTTCGCCACGCTCGGCCAAGCCAAAACGCGCGGCCGACAGCCCGGTCATTTTGTGCACCGCCGTGTGCAGCGGGAACAACCCCACATCTCGGCTGAAATGCCCCAGCACTCTCGGAAACGCGCCCCACAACCGTGGATGGGGGAACGGGTCTTCCGGCAAACCATCAGACCCGACCATCGACAGCGGATGCGCGAGGATGCGGCGTACATCCGCTTCATCCATCCCGTAGTACACCGCCCCCGCTGGTTGCAGGCGACGTGCCGCGTCCAGCAGCGAAACCTCCCACTCGGCGGCGATGTCCTGCAAATCGCGCCCGCCGACTTCCGGGTGTGGCGTCGACCACGTGATGGTGATGCGAAATGCATCGGTGACCTGCTTGAGGTCCAGCGTCGAGGAGCTGGCCGCGTAGGGGTAGCAATCACAGCCCACTGGATGGTTTTTTGCAGCCAACTCCAGTGATGCCAACAGCTGCGGACTACGCCCCCAGTTCCCTGCGCCCGCACATTTGAGGTGCGAAATAATCACCGGCACCTGAGCATGTCGGCCAATCAGGAAGGCCTCGTCCATCGCCTCCAGCACCGGTTCAAATTCGCTGCGCAAGTGGGTGGTGTACACCGCACCGAAGGCCGTCAGTTCCTCACTGAGTTGCAGCACCTCATCGGTCTCGGCATTGAACGCGCTGGCGTAGGCCAGGCCTGTGGATAAACCCAGAGCGCCGGCTTCCAGGCTTTCTTGCAACTGCACACGCATGGCGGCGATTTCATTCGGCGTGGCGGTACGGTGCAGATCGTCCATATGGTTGCTGCGCAGCGCTGTATGGCCGATCAACGCCGCAACGTTGACCGCCGGATGGGCATTTTCCACGCCAGCGCGGTAATCGGCAAAACGCGGGTAAGCAAAGGCCTCACGCTTGCCCAGCAGGTTCATCGGATCCGGCGGATCTGTGCGCAACGTCACCGGCGAGGCGCTGATGCCGCAGTTGCCGACGATCACCGTGGTCACGCCCTGGCTGAGCTTGGGCAGCATCTGTGGGTGGCGGATCACCACGGTATCATCGTGGGTGTGCACGTCGATAAAGCCGGGTGCCAAGACGCGGCCATTCGCATCGATTTCATGCTCGGCGTGCGCGGTCGCAAGATCGCCGATCGTCTCGATACGCCCGCCGCGCAGCCCTACATCGGCGACGTAGCCCGGCGTGTTGCTGCCATCAATGATCAGCGCCTGGCGAATCAGCGTGTCGTACTTCATATCAATCTCCAAGCGGCAGGCTATCGGGGCCGCCGCGATAATCGTCCAGGGCCAGCTTGATCCGGCGCAGGCGTTCCTGGTTGTCGTCCGGCATGGCCAGCGCAAGCTCAGTGGCGAGCAGGTCGATGGCCAACAGCATTCCGTAGCGCGCAGCGGTGGGCTTGTAGATAAAACTGGTTTCGGCCGGTTGCAGCGGCAATAACACGTCCGCCAGCTGAGCCAGCGGTGAATCGGCCAAGGTGATGGCGACGATGGGCGCATCGTAGTTGCGCGCCAGCCTCACCACGTCCAACAACTCGGGCGTGAGGCCGGAGAGCGAGCAAACAATCAGCGCATGCTCAGGGCCCAAGGTCGCGGCCGTTACACGCATCATCACCGGGTCGCGGCAGGCGGCAATCGGGTAATCCAGGCGTACCAACCGCACCTGCAACTCTTCACTGCACAAGCTCGACGGGCCGCCCATGCCGAATGCATGGATCATCCGCGCCTTGCCCAGCAGGCTGACCGCATCGACGAAACTCGCCTGGTTAAAACCTGACAGGTGCTGGCGCAACGTTAATTCGATATCGCTGAGAATCTGCCGATGAAAGGCCGACTGCTCCGGCAACCCAGCAGGGTCCAGAAAGCGGCTGCCCACCCCGCTGGCCTGCGCCAATTGCAGGCGCAAATCACGCAAGTCGCGGCAACCCACGCTGCGCGCAAAGCGCGACAAGGTCGCCGTGCTGACCTCGGCGCGTTGTGACAACTCTTCCAGGCTGGCCGACGCAGCAAAGCCCACGTCATCAAGCATCAGCTTGGCGATACGCCCTTCGCCGGCGCTGAAGGAATCCTGGCGGGCGCGGATCTGGTAGAGGATGTCCATGGGGGCTCCGGGTTACAAAATGCAGCTCATAAAATAAGAGACAGTCCATACGTAAGACCGAAGGCGACCACCGAAATCAGCGTCTCCAATACGGTCCAGGTCTTGAAGGTCTGGATCACCGTCATATTGAAGTATTCCTTGATCAGCCAGAAGCCGCCGTCGTTGACGTGGGAAAAGATCACCGAGCCCGCACCGGTAGCCAGCACCAATAATTCAGGGTGTGGATAACCCAAGCCCATGGCGACGGGCGCGACCACACCGGACGCCGTCGTCATGGCCACAGTGGCCGAGCCCGTGGCGATGCGCATCAACGCGGCAAACAACCAGCCCATCACCAGCGGCGACAAGTGAAAGGCATGGGCCAGGCCGAGAATTTCATTGGTCACGCCCGCGTCCACCAGGATGCGATTCAAACCGCCGCCCGCGCCCACCAACAAGGTGATGCTGGCGGTCGGGGCGAGGCATTCGTTGGTGAACTTGAGGATCGCTTCGCGGTTGAAACCCTGGGCCAGGCCCAAGGTCCAGAAGCTCACCAAAGTCGCCACCAAGAGGGCGATTACCGAGTTGCCGATAAACAACAGGAACTGGTTAAAAGTGGTGCCTGGGGTGGAAATCACATTGGCCCAGCCGCCAATCATCATCAGCACCACCGGCAACAGGATGGTGCCCATGGTCAGCGCAAAGCTCGGCAGACGGGTGCGCGGTTCGCGGTCGATAAACTGGCGTTCCAGCGGGTTTTCCGCCGGCAGGTGAATGCGCGGCACGATGAACTTGGCGTACAGAGGGCCAGCGATGATCGCCGTGGGAATACCGATCAGAATCGCATACAGCACGGTCTGCCCCACCGACGCGTTATACGCCAGCACCGCCATCATCGCCGCCGGGTGCGGCGGCACCAGCGCATGCACCACCGACAAACCGGCGACCATCGGCAGGCCGACCATCAGGATCGACACCCCAACGCGCCGCGCCACGGTAAAGGCAATCGGTACCAGCAACACAAAACCGACCTCGAAAAACAGCGGCAGCCCCACCAGGAAGGCGATACACACCATCGCCCAGTGCGCATTGCGTTCGCCAAAGCGGTTGATCAGCGTGCGCGCCACCTGCTCGGCGCCGCCGGACTCGGCCATCATCTTGCCGAGCATGGTGCCCAGCGCCACCACCAGAGCGATATGCCCCAGGGTTTTACCGACACCCGCTTCGTACGAGCCCATGATGGTGTCCGCCGGCATGCCGGCCATCAGCGCCAGCCCGATGGACACCAAGGTGATGACAATAAACGGGTTGAGTCGATAACGTGCAATCAGCACGATCAATGCAATGATGGCGATGGCAGCGTATGCCAACAGCCCCAAGCCCAGTGGTGCGGCCATGCGGTACTCCTTGGAAAGGGTCACGTCGAATTGGTTGTGAAACTCATAAATCATTACCAAGTTTAATTTTCAATTTTTATGAAAGTAATTTTCGCCCACAGATAAGCGCTGTCGCTTTGGGGCATGCCCAGCGCCAGCTCATGAAAATCCGGGGGGTGTTCTTACATGAAGTTTTGTTGCGCGCAGAAACTCAACTGCCGGGGCCGAGTCTCAGATGGCAGCCCAACTTTCGATCAGGAATCCTCACAATGAATCGCAAAACCCTGCTTGTGCCTTTCGCCGCCAGCGCGCTGTTGCTGGCCTTGTGCAGCAACGCTTCGGCCGCCGAGAATGCGGCGCTGAAAAAATGCATGGACGGCGCCAACACCACCGCCGACATGGTCAATTGCAACGCCAAAGAAGCCAAGGTGCAAGATGAGCGCCTGAACAAAGCCTACAAAACTGCCCTCGCCGCCCAGGACGGCGACCGCAAGCAGCAATTGCAGGATGTTCAGCGCCTGTGGATCAAATACCGCGACGCCAATTGCGCCTTCGCAGGCTCAGCCACTGGCGGCACCATCGACCAAGTCAACGGCGCCGGCTGCCTGCTGGACATGACCCAGACCCGCGCCCAGGAGCTGGAAGACCTGGTCGGGCCGTAATCAGTTACTCATGATGCACCCGGGCGCCCAAGCTGGAAGACCTGGTCGGGCCGTAATCAGTTACTCATGATGCACCCGGGCGCGCTTGAGCAACTTCTTGCAGCGCTCCGACAAATGCAGCACCCGCAGATGTTTCCCCGCCTTGCTGTAACGCTCACGCAGGGTCATCAGCGCGGCAATCGCGGAGTAGTCGACAAAGCTCAGGTGACGGCAATCCAACGTCACCTCGGCCGGGTCATTGGCCGGGTCGAACTGGTTCAGGAACGGCGTGGTCGAGGCAAAAAACAGCGTACCGTGCAGGCGATAGAGTTTGCTGCCATCGGCTTCCAGATGCTCATCGGCGTACAACTCACGCGCCTGTTGCCAGGCAAAATTCAGCGCCGCAATCACAATGCCGCACAGCACCGCCGTGGCCAGGTCGGTGAACACCGTGATCACCGTCACTGCCAGAATCACCAGCACGTCATTGACCGGCACTTTGTTGATCACCCGCAACGACGCCCAAGCGAAGGTCTGCTGCGACACCACAAACATCACCCCCACCAGCGCCGCCAGCGGAATCCGCTCAATCAGCGACGACAGAAACAGAATGAACAGCAGGATCATCACCCCGGCAAACACCCCGGAGAAGCGCCCGCGCCCGCCGGAGCTCAAGTTGATCACGGTTTGCCCGATCATCGCGCAACCGCCCATGCCACCGAACAGGCCCGAGACCATATTCGCCGCGCCCAACGCGACGCTTTCGCGGTCGGGGTAGCCACGGGTCTCGGTGATTTCGTCGGTAAGGTTCAGGGTCAGCAGGGTTTCCAGCAGGCCAACCATCGCCATCAGGAACGCATAGGGCGCGATGATGCCCAGGGTTTCCAAAGTCCAGGGGATTTGCGGCAGTGCGAAGGTTGGCAGGCCGCCGGCGATGTGGGCCATGTCGCCCAACGTCCGGGTCGGCAGGCCGAGCAGGTACACCGCCAGGCCAACGCCGAGGATCGCCACCAAGGCGGGCGGCACGGCGCGGGTCAGGCGCGGCAGCAGGTAGACAATCGCCATGGTCGCCGCGACCAGGCCGGTCATCACGTATAACGGTGTGCCGCTGAGCCAGCTTTCACCGCTTTTGAAATGCTCCAGTTGCGCCAAAGCGATGATAATCGCCAGGCCGTTGACGAAGCCGAGCATCACCGAGTGCGGCACCATGCGCACCAGCTTGCCCAGGCGCAGCAGGCCGAACGCAATCATGATCAGCCCGCCGAGCAATACCGTCGCGAGCAAGTACTCCACGCCGTGTTGCACCACCAGTGCGACGATCACCACCGCCATCGAGCCGGCCGCGCCGGAGACCATGCCGGGCCGGCCGCCGAACAATGCAGTGAGCGTGCAAATGATAAAGGCGCCGTAGAGCCCCATCAGCGGGTTGAGGTGGGCGACCAAGGCGAAGGCGATGCATTCGGGCAGCAGAGCAAAAGACGTGGTGAGGCCGGCCAGGGCATCGGCGCGCAGACGGGTGAGGTTCATGAGGTACCAGGGCGTTGCGGGGAATAAGGCGGGGAATGGTACGGAATTGCGGTGGGCGGGGCCAGTAATGTGTAACAACAAGTGAACCGAGTTGCCGCTATCGCAGCATAGGTATCTACGCAACTTTTTGTGGCTTAAGGGACTAGCAGCCATCACCCAAATAACGGATATGTACCCAGCGGCCCCGTGAAAATCACACCATTTCGTTGCAAATCCACTCCACCACCGACGTCCGCTTCGGCGCCCAGCCCAGCAGTTCACGGGCATGCTTGCCACGTACACGGCTGTTGGAACCCAGGCCATAGTTGGCCATTTCATAGCCCCACTCGGCTTCAGCCTCGGCCAACGACCAATCCTGTGGTTGGCCCAGTTTCAGCGCTTGGGCGATGGCGGTGGTCATGTCGACAAATGCCGCTTCGCTGCTTTCCACAAAGTAGAAAGTGCCCGGCACATTCTTCTCAAGTGCCAGCAGGTACAGCGCCACCACGTCTTCAATGTGCACGTTGGACCAGATGTTCTGCCCAGTGCCCACATGCCGTACCACGCCACTTTTGCGCGCCTGCTTGAGCAGTCGCGGCAATTGCACGCTGTCACGCTTCACGCCCAAGCTGTGGCCGTAGATCAGCGTGTTGCAGATCACCGCCGAATTCACGCCGTCTTGGGCGGCCGCCAGGATCAGGTTGTCGATGGCCACACGCGCGGCCTTATCGACGGTCGGCGCCGGCAAGTTGTCTTCGAAGTAGATGACATCACTGGCCTTACCGCCCGATGCATCACCAACGATGCTCGAACCACTGGTGTGCAGGAACGGCTTGTTCGAACCTTTCAACGCAGCCAGCAAGGTCTCCACTGCAGCCCGATGGTCGCTGCTGGCGGCGTTGATCACCGCATCAGCCTTCGAAGCCTGCTCGGTCAACACGGCTGCGTCGTCCAGGGTGCCGATCACCGGAGTGATGCCCAGGGCGGTCATTTCAGCGGCCTGCTCGGCGCTGCGCACCAGGCCGGTAACGCTATGGCCAGCCTTGACCAGGCCGGTGGCAATGGAACCGCCGATAAACCCTGCTGCGCCGGTAACGAATACGTTCATGGAGTGTGCTCCTGACTGGGTAAGTGATGCGTCCAGTATCGAGGCCCCATCCCTGTCGAATAAGACCCTGTTGCCCAATTCAATCTTGCGCACAGATCACGAATCAGCAGGCATACCGCGCCAGCTTGGCCTGAATGAAGTCCAGGAAGCACTGGATGCGCAGCGCCAACTGCGAGTTGCGGTAGAACACCGCGTGGATCGGCTGGCGATAGCCACTGTTGAACGCCTCCAGCACCGGCACCAGGCGCCCGGCGTTGATGTCTTCGACCGTCATAAAGTTCGACAGGCAGCCAATGCCCTGCCCTTCCAACGCCAACTGGCGCAGGGTTTCGCCGCTGGAGGCGGCGATGCTCGGCTGGATCAGCCACCGGTCGCCTTCCACATGGCGCAGCGGCCAATGGTTGAGGGTTTCAGTTTGGGTGAAGCCGAGCAACGTGTGGTCCGCCAATTCGGCAACCGTGGTGGGCGTGCCGTATTGCTTGAGGTAGTCGGGGCTGGCGAGGATATGCAGCGGCGTACAGCCCAGGGAACGGGCGTGCAATGTGGAGTCGGCGAGCGCGCCGATGCGAATGGCAATGTCGGTGCTCTGTTCCAGCAGGTCGATGATCAAGTCATCGCTGTTCAGCTCCAGCTGTATTTCGGGGTAGAGGCTGCGGAACTCGGCAATGTACGGCACGATCCCGTGCAGCATGAACGGCACGGCGGCATTGATGCGCAGGCGCCCGGCCGGGTTTTTCTGGCGCGACGACAGGCGTTCTTCCAAGTCATCCATCTGCGCCAGGATCACCTTGGCCTGCTCGAAGAAGTACTTGCCCTCTTCGGTCAGGTCCATGCGCCGCGTGGTGCGGTTGATCAGTGTGGTGTCGAGCTTGGCTTCCAGGCGCGACAAGGTGCGGCTGACCGCCGAGGGCGTCTGCCCGACCTGCTCCGCCGCGGCGGAAATCGAGCCGCACTCAATCACGCTGACGAAGATCTGTAACTCATCGGATCGGGCTTTCACAGGCTGTCCTTCTTGATCGGTGGGTAGCAGCTTACACCGGCAGGTTAAACACCTGCGCCAGATGCTGCTGGTAGCGCGCCACGTCAGCCTCGATGGCCGGGCGTTTCATCACGTCCACGCACAGGAAGGTCGGCAGGCTGGTCATGCCGAGAAACTCGTTGGCCTTGTGGAACGGGAAGTACACCGCGTCCACGCCCTTGGCTTCGAAGAAGTCGGTGGGGGCGTCGAAGGCTTGCTGCGGCGCGTTCCAGGTCAGCGACAGCATGTATTGCTTGCCCTGAATGAGGCCGCCGCTGCCGTACTTTTGCGACGAATCGGAACGCGTGCGGCCATCGCTGGCATACAGGCTGCCGTGGCCTTCGGTGAAGACTTCGTCGATGTACTTTTTGACGATCCATGGCGCGCCCATCCACCAGCCGGGCATTTGATAGATGATCACATCAGCCCAGAGGAATTTGGCCACTTCTTCGGCCACGTCGTAGCCTTCGTCGATGTGGGTAACGTTGACGTCGATGCCGCCACGGTCGAGCACGGCCACGGCGGCGTCATGCAAGGTGGTGTTGTAACGGCCGTCGGAGTGGGCGAATTGCTTGCCGCCGTTCAGCAGGAGTACTTTTTTCATGGGAGGTATCCAGAGGGTTGAAAATATCTGCCGGCAGGCTATCGACATTCAACCCTGTGAATAAGCAGCGGTGCGGCAAAATACATTTGACCAAAACGCACGAATAACGCCGTACTCTTGCCTTAGCCGCTGATCAGCAGATGACCACCTAACACTGCCATGCCGATAAAAAATACCCGTTTGAACAACACCGCACTGATGCGCTGACGCAGCGCCTGGCCCAGCCACATGCCCAACAACGCGGGCAGCAGCGCCAACAGCGAGGCATTGATTTCGCCACCGCCCAAGGTCCCACGCCAGGCCAAGCCGGCAGCCAACGCCAGCGTAGACACAGTAAACGACAGCCCCAAGGCCTGCACCAACTGATCCCGACTCAAGCCCAAGGCTTGCAGGTACGGCACGGCGGGAATCACGAACACACCAGTGGCCGAGGTGATGATGCCGGTGATCAGCCCACACAACGGGCCCAGCCAGCGCTCGGTGTGAGGTTTCACCTTGAATGCAGGCAGGAACAGCCCGCTCAAGGCATACGCCAACAACGCCGCGCCCAGCGCGCGCACCACCCAATGCCCACCGTCCATGCCCAACCACAGCGTGCCGAGCCCGGTGCCAAGGAAAATCAGCAACAGCATCGGCCACAGGCGCTTGAGCAAAGCGCTCAAGTGGCCGCCGAATGCCAGTTGCCAGAGGTTGGTGACCGTCGAAGGAATGATCAGCAATGCCGCAGCCTGCGCCGGAAGCATAGCCAGGCCGAGCATGCCCATGGCCACGGTAGGCAGGCCCAGGCCGATGACGCCTTTGACGGTACCCGCCAGCAGGAAAGTGCCAAGTACCAGCAGCGTCAAGCCGGGGCCGAGGTTTTGGTAGAACGCTAGGAAGGTAGTCATCGGTCGATTGTGGGGTGTTAAGGCGGTTATGAAAATTCGCCATATACTGAGGCAGCCTCTTGTTTTTCATAAGGCTGAGGGCGCCATCGCAGGCAAGCCAGCTCCCACACTTAAATGTGTTCACAAATCCAAGTGTGGGAGCTGGCTTGCCTGCGATGAGGCCAGTTCAGTCACCCGAGAGACCCAGCCATGCACTTTGACCTGATCGACCTGCGCCTCTACCTGAACATTCTCGACGCCGGCAACATCACCGCAGGCGCGGCCCGCAGCCATTTATCCCTGGCCGCCGCCAGCGCTCGCATCCGTGCGATGGAAGCTTCATTGGGCATCGAATTTCTCGAGCGCGGCCGTCGTGGCGTCACACCGACGCCAGCGGGCAAGGCCCTGGCCCGCCACGCGCGCCTGCTGCTGCAACAGGCCGAGCACCTGCAACAGGACCTGGCCGAATACGCCAATGGGGTCAAAGGCCAGGTGCGCCTGCTGTGCAACACCACGGCCCTGAGCGAATACCTGCCGGAGCTACTCGCAGATTTTCTACGCGAACACCCCAACCTCGATATCGACCTGCAAGAGCTGCCCAGCCTGCGCATCACCCAGGCGTTGCGCCAAGGCACGGCGGACCTTGGGATTATTTCCGACGCGGTGGACACCCACGGCCTGCAGACCCTGGCGTTTCGCGACGACCCGTTAGTGCTGATCATGCCTCTGGACCATCCGCTGACGGCGGACACCGTGAGTTTCATCGACAGCCTGCCATACGACTACGTAGGCCTCACCGCCAACAGTGCACTGGCGGTGTACCTGGAAGAACAGGCGCTGCACGCGGGCTTTCGTCTGCAAACCCGGATCCGTGCCGATGGTTTTGACGGGCTGATTCGCATGGTCGCCGGCGGCGCGGGCCTGGGCATCGTGCCCCAGGCCGCACTGGAGCGCTGGCCGCTGGAGCGCCGCGTCAAGGCCCACCCTCTGCAAGAAGACTGGGCCTGTCGCACGCTGCTGTTATGCGCGCGGTCCTTCGAGCAATTGCCCGGCTATGCCAAGGCCTTGTTCGACGCCTTGGCCCTGCCCTTGCGGAAAAACCCGTAGTACACCGCCGACAGAATCAGCAGGAACGGCACGCCGAACACCAGGGTCATCTTGAACGCCTCGGTGAAGTACGTGGTGATCATCACCGCGCCCATCAGCACCAGGCCCAACAGCGTGCTGTAGGGAAACAGGCGCAGTTGGAACGACAGCTTCGCCCCGCCATGGCGCTTGCGATAACGGCGGAAGAACAGGTGCGTGAGGAAGATCATGAACCAGGTGAAGATCGCGCCAAACATCGAGATTGCCATCATCAAGGTGAAAGAGCTTTCCGGGTACACCACGTTGAGCAAGGTCGCCAGGGCAATGCCCGAGCTGGACAGCAGCAGCGCATTCAGCGGAATCCCGTTCTTGCTCAAGGCGCCCATGGACTTGGGCGCAAAGCCTGCGCGAGACAGGCTGAACATCATGCGTGTGGTGATGTAGAGCTGGCTGTTCATCGCCGACAGCGCTGCGATCAGAATCACGAAGTTCATCACCCCGGTGGCGCCGGGAATGCCAATGGTCTGCATCACTGTGACAAACGGGCTCTGGGTCTGGCCGGCCTGATTCCACGGCACAATGGCCAGCATCAGCGCCAGGGTCAGCAGGTAGAACACCACCAGCCGCACGATGGTAGCGCGGAAGGCTTTCTTCACCGCCTGCTCCGGGTCGGCGGCTTCACCGGCGGCCACTGCAATCATCTCGACACTCAGGTAGCTGAAGATCGACACGATCACCGCGATCCACATACCGCTCAAACCATGCGGGAAAAAGCCGTCGTGGGCCGTGTAGTTCTGCACGCCAAATTGCGGGTTACCCGAGCCGAACACCACGTACACCGCGAGGATGATGAAGCCGACAATGGCGCTGATCTTGATCGTCGAGAACCAGTACTCGAAGTTGCCGAAGGTCTTCACGCTGATCGCATTGAGCAGGACCAGCACACTGGAAAATGACACGATCCACACCCACTCCGGCACGTTGGCGAACCAGTACTTCATGTACATCGCCACCGCCGTGACCTCGGCGCCCACGGCCAGCACAATCGCCGCCCAGTAGGCATAACGCACCAGGAACCCGGCCAGCGGGCTGATGTAGAACTCGGCGTAGGCGCCAAACGAGCCCGAGGTGGAATGCGCCACCGTCATTTCCGCCAGGCAGCCCATCAACAGCAAGGTGATCAGCGCGCCGATGGCATAGCTCACCAACACACTCGGCCCCGCATAGCCGATGGCATAGGCGCTGCCCATGAAAAGCCCGGTGCCAATAGCACCGCCGATGGCGATCATGCTCATCTGGCCGGAAGTGAGCTGGCGCCGCAGGCCCAGCTCGCGGTGGGTGATCTCTGCAAAACCGTTGTCTGGCGTGGTCACGTGGTGTGCCCCTTTATTATTGTGGTTGTTACTGCCGGTGCCGAACCCTGTGGGCGCTGGCGTGCCTGCGATAGCGGCGCTGAATTCAGCCGAGCGGCGCTGAATTCACTGACGCTATCGCAGGCAAGCCAGCTCCCAGATTAGTTTTGCGGTGCTCTTAAGTGACGCTGTTGCGCACTTTGAACTGCGGTTGATCCCAGGTGTGGTTATCGAGAATGTCACCGAGGATTTCCACGGCGTCCCATACCTCGGTAAAGCTGGTGTACAGCGGGGTAAAACCAAACCGCATGATGCGCGGCTCACGGTAATCGCCGATCACGCCCCGGGCGATCAGCGCCTGGATAACCGCATACCCTTCGGGGTGTTCGAAGCTCACATGGCTGCCGCGTTTGGCGTGTTCACGTGGCGTAATCAGCACCAGGCCGTGGGCGGCGCAGCGGGCTTCCACCAGCGTGATAAACAGGTCAGTCAACGCCAGGGATTTAGTCCGCAGGCTGGCCATGTCGGTCTGGGCAAAAATCTCCAGACCGCATTCGACCATGGCCAGCGAGGTGATCGGCTGGGTGCCGCACAAGTAACGTGCGATGCCGCTGCTCGGGGCGTATTGAGCTTCCATCGCAAACTGCCGGGTATGCCCGAACCAGCCCGACAACGGCTGGCGCACCAGGTCCACCAACGCTGGGTTGACCCACACAAACGCCTGGGAACCCGGCCCGCCATTGAGGTATTTGTAGGTGCAGCCAATCGCGTAATCGGCCCCCGCCTTGTGCAGGTCGATAGGCACCGCGCCCGCCGAATGCGCCAGGTCCCAGATGCTCAACGCGCCACATTCGTGGCTCAAGGCGGTGAGCGCCTGCATGTCGTACATGTAGCCGGTCTTGTAGTTGACGTGGGTAAGCATCACCACTGCCACATCCTGGTCGATGGCCTGCGGCAGTTCATCGGGGCTGTTCACCAGTCGCAACGAATAGCCCTGTTGCAACAACTCGGCCAGGCCTTGGGCGATGTACAGGTCGGTGGGAAAGTTGCTCGCCTCGCTGACGATCACCTTACGCCCGGGCACACGTTGGCGCTGCACGCTCAACGCGGCGCTGAGCACCTTGAACAAGTTGATCGAGGTGGTATCGGTGATTACCACCTCACCGTCGCGCGCGCCAATCAGAGGCGCCAGACGGTTACCCAAACGCTGGGACAAATCCGCCCAGCCGGCGCTGTTCCAGCTGCGAATCAAACCATTGCCCCACTCGTCGGCGATCACCTGCTGCGCCCGCGCCAACGCCGCCACCGGGCGTGCGCCGAGGGAGTTGCCGTCGAGGTAAATCACGCCCTCAGGCAAGGCGAACTGATGGCGCAGCGGCGCCAACGGGTCCTGGGCGTCGAGGGCTTGGCAGTGGCTTCGGGTGGTCATGGGTTGTCCTGTTTTTATAAGTGAATATGGACCAAATAATGAACGAAGTTTTAGAGAATTTTCGTGCAAAGTGGTGGGTAACAGGCTAATTAAGCTGTAGGAAATTCGAATTTAACCCTAAAACACGCGGATTTATTCTAAGCATGATTCTCGACGCCACCGACCTGCGCCTCCTGCATTTTTTGCAACAGGATGGGCGCATCAGCAACCAGGAACTGGCGGAAAAAGTCGCCCTGTCGCCCTCCGCCTGCCTGCGCCGTTTGCGCCTGCTGGAGAGCGAGGGAATCATCAGCGGCTACCGCGCAGTGTTGAACGCCGAACAGCTGGGAATCGAGTTGGAAGCCATCGTGCACCTGTCCTTGCGCCAGGACGTGGAGGATTGGCATGAGACGTTTATCAAGAAGGTGCAAGGCTGGCCGGAGGTGGCCAGTGCGTATGTGATTACCGGCGCCAGCAACTATGTGCTGCGCGTGCAGGCGAGGAACTTGAAGCACTTTTCGGACTTCATCGTGAACCACCTGAACCGCACGGCCGGGGTGATGGATATTCGCTCGGAGATTGTGTTGCAGAAGATCAAGGATCGGGATGAGGTGTTGGACTTAGTCGTGCGCAAATAGCACCATGATCGTTCCCACGCTCCGCGTGGGAATGCATCCTGTGACGCTCTGTGTCACGCCTTTAAGATCGGACGCAGAGCGTCAATCGGACGCAGAGCGTCCAAGGCAGCATTCCCACGCGGAGCGTGGGAACGATCAGCCCGTGTTTAGTCTTCTAGGGCGCGCACGCGCTGCATGCGTTTTTGCTCTACCGGTGCGTCAGCCACCTGCAACTCAAAGTCAAAATCAATCTGCGCAAACCTCCCCTCCACCCCAAACTCCCGCGCCAGTTGCTGATCCTCACTGAAGCGAATTTGCGCAATCAACTCATCACGCGTCGCATAAGCAAAATCATCATGCAGGTACGGGTCATCCGAGAGGTTGATCTGCGTGGTCAAATGCCGGTACCCCGGCGCCGAGATGAAGAAGTGAATATGCGCCGGCCGCTGTCCATGACGCCCCAGTTGGTCGAGCAGCTGTTGAGTCGGCCCAGTCGGCGGGCAGCCGTAGCCGGACGGCACGATGCTGCGAAAACGGTAGTTGCCCTGGGCATCGGTCTCAATGCGCCGACGCAGGTTGAATTCCGACTGCGTCGGGTCAAACCACGAATAGGTGCCACCGGTATTCGCCTGCCACACATCGACAATCGCCCCCGCCAGCGGCTTGCCGTCGGTGTCGCGCACTTGCCCGTGCATGAACAGCGGCACTGCGTCATCCTTGCCATCGTCCAGCCGCGCTTCGTACTTGCTCAGCGGCGCGCCGGCCACATACAGCGGGCCTTCGATGGTGCGCGGGGTGCCGCCGGATTTACCGGCCTCCTCGTCCGCAGCATCCATCAGCAAATCCAGGTAATGCTCCAGGCCCAGCCCGGCGGCGAGCAAACCCGCCTCTTGGTTCTTGCCCAACTCGTTGAGGTAGTTGACCGCCTTCCAGAACTCTTCCGGGGTCACTTCCAGGTCTTCGATGATGTTCACCGCGTCACGCAGGATCCGGTAGATCAGCGCCTTGGTGCGCGGGTTGCCGGCGTCGTTAAGGTTGCCGCTGGCTTCTTCGAGAAACTGTTGAGCGTGGGCAGTCTGGGAAAGTCGGATGGACATGGTGCAATCCTCATCTTGTCATTATTGGGGGCAAAACAGGCTCAGCGGTCGTCCTCATGGATCGACGAAGGGTGTCGGCACAAGGCGTTCACTTCGATGGCCATGTAGGGAAAAAGCGGCAGTTGCATCAGCAGGTCGTGCAGGTCTTGCACGCTGTCGACGTCGAACACGCTGTAGTTGGCGTAGTGCCCGGCGATGCGCCACAGGTGGCGCCATTTGCCCTCTTGTTGCAGCCGCTGCGCCAGGGCTTTCTCTTGCGCCTTCAGACCAGCGGCGTGCTCGGGGTTCATGTCCAGTGGCAGGTTCACAGTCATTTTTACGTGGAACAACATGGCAGGCGCCTCTTAGTGTTTGTCACGACGGAAGAACGCCAAACGCTCTTCATCAATGGTCAGGCCCAGGCCCGGCGCGGTGGAGACATGCAGCGCAAAATCGCGGTACACCGGCGGCTCGGTGAGGATGTCTTCGGTGAGCAGCAGCGGGCCGAACAGTTCGGTGTCCCAGGCCAACTTGTTCAAGGTCAGGAAGGCATGCGCCGAGGCCAGGGTGCCGATGCCGCCTTCGAGCATGGTGCCGCCGTACAGACCGATACCGGCCGCTTCGGCAATCGCAGCCGTGCGCAACACCGCGCGCGGGCCGCCGTTCTTGGCGATCTTGAGGGCGAACACCGAGGCCGCGCCTTCGCGGGCCAGGTTGAAGGCGTCTTCCACGCATTCGATGGACTCGTCGGCCATGATCGGCGCCGGGCTCGACAGGTTCAGCCGGGCCATGCCGCTGCGGTTGTTGCGCGAGATCGGTTGTTCGATCAGGTCGATACCGTTATCACCGAGCACCTTGCACGCGCGCAGGGCCACAGCTTCGTCCCAGGCCTGATTGACGTCGACACGCACACTCGCGCGTTCGCCCAGGGCTTTTTTGATCGCGATTACATGGGCCAGATCGCGGCCGACTTCACCGGCACCAATCTTCAATTTGAAGATGCGGTGGCGGCGCAGGTCGAGCATCTTTTCAGCTTCGGCAATGTCTTGTTCGGTGTTGCCACTGGCCAGGGTCCAGGCCACCGGCAAGGCATCGCGCACGCGCCCGCCGAGCAGTTCGCTGACCGGCAGGTTGAGGCGTTTGCCGAGGGCATCGAGCAAAGCACTTTCGATCCCGGACTTGGCAAAGGTGTTGCTACGAATGCTGCGCTCCAGGCGCAACATGGCCGCGTTGATATTGCTCGCGTCCTGGCCAATCAACAGCGGCGCAAAGTGGCGGTCGATGTTGATCTTGATGCTGTCGGGGCTTTCGTTGCCGTAGCTCAGGCCGCCAATGGTGGTGGCTTCGCCGATGCCTTCGATGCCATCGGCGCAGCGCAGGCGGATGATCACCAGCGTCTGGTTTTGCATCGTGTGCATCGCCAGCTTGTGCGGGCGAAGGGTGGGGAGGTCGACGATGATGGTGTCGATCGACTCGATGGCGCAAATCGGCATGGCTATACCCGTTGGGTTCTTTATATGTTTGAGCCGATTCTGTGCCGTATTTTCCCTGGCTTCCAATATAGAATGGGTCTCGCACAATACCCTCAAGGTATGAAAGGAGCCGTCATGGAACTGCGTCATCTGCGCTATTTCCAGGTGCTGGGTGAGACCCTCAACTTCACCCGTGCCGCCGAACGCCTGCACATCGCCCAACCGCCGTTGAGCCGGCAGATCCAGCAATTGGAAGATGAATTGGGCGTGATTCTGCTCGAGCGCGGCCGACCGCTGCGGCTGACTGAGGCCGGGCGATTCTTCTATGAGCACGCCAATGTGCTGCTCGAACAGCTGGGCAAGGTCTGCGACACCACCCGGCGTATCGGCCAGGGCGAGAAGACCTGGCTGGGTATCGGCTTTGCGCCGTCGACCTTGTACGGCGTGCTGCCGGAGTTGATTCGGCGCCTGCGCAACCATGAGGCGCTGGAGCTGGAATTGGGCTTGTCGGAGATGACCACCTTGCAGCAGGTCGAAGCGCTCAAGGCTGGGCGTATTGACGTAGGCTTCGGGCGGATTCGCATCGACGACCCGGCCATCGTCCAGCGCGTGCTGGTAGAGGATCGACTGGTCGCCGTACTGCCCGCCGGCCACCCGTTGCTCGGCGCACCCACCACCCTCGCCCAATTGGCCGCCGAGCCGTTTGTGCTCTACCCCGGCAACCCGCGCCCCAGCTATGCCGACCATGTGATCGCACTGTTCGACGCCCACGGCTTGAGCCTCAAGGTGGCGCAGTGGACCAACGAATTGCAGACCGCCATCGGCCTGGTCGGCGCGGGCATGGGCGTGACGCTGGTGCCGGCCTCGGTGCAGGTGCTGCACCGCGCGGATATCGGCTACACGCCGATTGTGGAAACCACCGCGACTTCGCCGATCATTCTTAGCCGCCGGGTGAATGATCAGTCGCCGGGGCTGAGTCATTGTTTGCAACTGGTGGAAGAGTTGATCTGAGCTCACAAAGCCCCCCTATCCAATGTGGGAGCTGGCTTGCCTGCGATGGCGGTGGATCAGTTGGCATCTTTACTAACTGGCCCACCGCTATCGCAGGCAAGCCAGCTCCCACAGTTTGATCCTCATTGTTTTCAAAGGCTGCGCAGGCGCGTGCGTTGCAGGGTTTGACTGGGGGATTCATCAAACAGCTTGCGGTATTCCGCTGAAAACCGTCCCAAGTGCGTAAAGCCCCAGCCCAGGGCGATTTCGGAAATAGTGCACGTCGAGCCGTGCTCGAGTATTTCCTGGCGCACGGCCCCCAGCCGGTATTTCTTCAGATATGCCATGGGCGACAGCGCAAAGTATTTGCGAAAGGCATCAAACAGCTTGAACCGCGACACACCCGCAGCGGTTTCAAGGTCTTCCAGATGCACCGCTTCGCGGGCGTTTTCATGGATGAACTGCCGCGCCCGAATCAAGTAGTGCGGCAGCTTCACACCGAGTACGTCGCGTAATTCCTCTGAATAGTTGTTCGGCTGGGCGAGGATCAACCCCTTGATCAGCGAACTTTCCAGGTCACGGGTAAACGCCGCCTGCTCATACAACTCGCTGCTGCGCTCAAGCTCCGCAATGAAGTAGCGCGCCATGCGCCACCAGGATGCCGAAGCGCCGTCCACCGCGTCCATCACCGACTCAAAGCGCAGCGGCGCTTCAATCGGCCGTTGCAGCAAGCCTTCCAGGGATTCACTCATCGCCGCGCGCGTGATCACCACCTGCAGCTTGCGGCAGTCGCCGGAAATCGCCAGCACCTGATGCTCGTTGGGCGAGATGATTACGCCTTGATCGCGGTTGGAACTCAGGCGCACGCCGTCCTTGCTCAATTCCTGCTCACCCACCAGCGGCAGGCTGAGGCTGTAGCTGCTGAAGTGCTCGGCGTCTTCGATGTCGATGGTCACGTCGGTGCCGTATTCGATCACGCCCAAGGTGGTGGCGCGGGACTTGAACACGTTGGCGCTGTGGTGAAAACGCAGGCGTTCGGGCGTGGCCGTCGCCAGGCGGTGTGGCCCGCAAATGCCGGACATCCAGCTGCAGGCGCCTTCCAGGTCGAAGCGTTGAATATGGATATCGCGTGTATGGCTACTCATCAGGGTGCACCCACGGCGGTTAGGCTGTTGCGCGCTCTGGCGGCGCGTCGTTAGCAATCGACAGCAAGTTCCAAGCCACGCCAGCCTCAATGCAACTGCGTGGATAGCAACGGTCGACTATGTGGATAAGTCGCAGGTTTTTTGCGACTTTCCCTTGATATGACAGTAGCGCATCGCGTCACCGAGCTGCACCGAACTGGGTATTTGCTGCCCACATTTACGGCGCAACTTTGCGGCTTACCTTCCCCCATTAAGCGGATAGCCCGCGCCCTGCCCCGCTGCCTTTAATGAACCACCGATTAGCCCCTATCAAAAAGGTGCCTCCCATGAGTGGTGCAAGAAGCGTCGAGCAGTGGAAAGCGTTTATCGAAAGCTGCCTGGATTTTCGCCCGGCCGATGAAGTGTTCCGCATCGCCCGGGACATGTTCACCGAGCCGGAACTGTTCGACCTGGAGATGGAACTGATCTTCGAAAAGAACTGGATCTACGCCTGTCACGAAAGCGAGCTGGCCCATAACCACGACTTCGTGACGATGCGCGCCGGGCGTCAGCCGATGATCATCACCCGCGATGGCGAAGGCCAACTGAACGCGCTGATCAACGCCTGCCAGCATCGCGGCACCACGCTCACGCGGGTCGGCAAGGGCAACCAATCGACCTTCACCTGCCCGTTCCACGCCTGGTGCTACAAGAGCGACGGCCGGCTGGTGAAGGTCAAGGCGCCGGGCGAATACCCGGAAAGTTTCGACAAAGCCACCCGCGGTCTGAAAAAGGCACGCATCGAAAGCTACAAGGGCTTTGTGTTTATCAGCCTGGACGTGAACGGCACAAACAGCCTGGAAGACTTCCTCGGCGACGCCACAATGTTCTTCGACATGATGGTCGCGCAGTCCGCCACCGGCGAGCTGGAAGTGCTGCCGGGTAAATCCGCCTACACCTACGACGGCAACTGGAAGCTGCAAAACGAAAACGGCCTGGACGGTTATCACGTCAGCACCGTGCACTACAACTACGTGGCCACGGTGCAGCATCGCCAACAGGTGAACACCGAAAACGGCACGGGTTCAGGCACCACACTGGACTACAGCAAGCTCGGCGCGGGCGATGCGAACACCGATGACGGCTGGTTCGCCTTCAACAACGGCCACAGCCTGTTGTTCAGCGACATGCCCAACCCCACCGTGCGTTCCGGCTACGCCACCATCATGCCGCGCCTGGTGGAAGAGCACGGCCAGCAGAAGGCCGAGTGGATGATGCACCGCCTGCGCAACCTGAATATCTACCCAAGCCTGTTCTTCCTCGACCAGATCAGCTCGCAGCTGCGGATTATTCGCCCGGTGGCGTGGAACAAGACCGAGATCATCAGCCAGTGCCTGGGCGTGAAAAACGAATCTGACGCCGACCGCGAAAACCGTATCCGCCAGTTCGAGGACTTCTTCAACGTGTCCGGCATGGGCACACCCGATGACCTGGTGGAATTTCGCGAAGCCCAACGCGGCTTCCAGGGCCGCCTGGAGCGCTGGAGTGATATCTCACGCGGCAGCCACCGCTGGGAAACCGGCCCGACGCCGAACAGCGAAGCCATCGGCATCCAACCGGCGATGACCGGCACCGAGTTCACCCACGAAGGCCTGTACGTGAACCAGCACCGCAATTGGCAGCAGTTCCTGCTCAAGGGCCTGGACCAACAAGCGCTGACACTGCGGGAGGTGAAGTGATGAATGCGCAATTGCAGTACCAGATCGAGCAGTTCTTCTACCGTAAATCCGAGCTGTGCGACGCTCAGGACTGGGACGCCTACGTGCAGTTGTTCGACCCGCAAAGTGAGTTCCACCTGCCGCAGTGGGACTCGGAACACGTCTACACCCGCGACCCCAAGCGCGAGATGTCGCTGATCTATTACGCCAACCGTTCGGGGCTGGAAGACCGCGTGTTCCGACTGCGCACCGGCAAGGCGGCGTCGGCCACACCAATGCCGCGCACGTTGCACCTGATCAATAACGTGCGGATTGCCGAGCAACCGGGTGGGTTACTGGACGTGAAGCTGAACTGGCACACGCTGTTCTATCGGCTGGCCATGTCGGAGCAGTTCTATGGCAGCGCCACCTACAGCCTCAAACCCCATGGCGACAGCTGGTTGATCACCCGCAAACACGCCTTGCTGCTCAACGACACCATCAACTCGGTGCTGGATTTTTATCACCTGAGCGAAACAAATGAATCACAAAGTGGCCTTCAGCTTTGCCGATGGCAAAACCCTGTTTTTCCCGGTGGGCGCCCACGAAATCCTGTTGGACGCTGCGCTGCGCAACGGCATCAAGATCCCCCTGGATTGCCGCGAAGGCGTGTGCGGCACCTGCCAGGGGCGTTGCGAGTCCGGCGATTACAGCCAGGATTATGTCGACGAAGAAGCCCTCTCCAGCCTCGACCTGCAACAACGCAAGATGCTCAGTTGCCAGACTAGGGTGAAGTCCGACGCAACGTTTTACTTCGATTTTGATTCGAGCTTGTGCAATGCGCCGGGGCCAGTGCAAGTGCGCGGCACGGTGAGCGAAGTGCAGCAGGTCTCGGCCAGCACGGCCATTTTGCAGGTGCAAATGGAGGCGCCGCTGGACTTCCTGCCAGGCCAATACGCCCGCCTGTCGGTTCCCGGCACCGACAGTTGGCGCTCCTACTCCTTCGCCAACCGCCCGGGCAATCAATTGCAGTTTCTGGTGCGCCTGCTGCCCGATGGCGTCATGAGCAACTACCTGCGCGAGCGTTGCCAGGTCGGTGACGAAGTGCTGATGGAGGCGCCATTGGGTGCTTTCTACCTGCGCCATGTCACCCAACCGCTGGTGCTGGTGGCAGGCGGCACCGGGTTGTCGGCGTTACTGGGCATGCTCGATGAACTGGCAGCCAACGGTTGCGAGCAGCCGGTGCACCTGTACTACGGCGTTCGCGGGGCCGAAGACTTATGCGAAGCGGCGCGCATCCACGCCTACGCTGCAAAAATCCCGAATTTTCGCTACACCGAAGTACTGAGCGACCCATCACCTGCGTGGACCGGCAAGCGCGGCTACCTCACCGAACATTTCGACCTGGCCGAATTGCGGGACAGATCGGCAGATATGTACGTGTGCGGCCCCCCGCCGATGGTCGAATCCATCCAACAATGGCTGGCGGATCAGGCACTTGATGGCGTTCAGCTGTATTACGAAAAGTTTACGCAGAGTAATATCTGACCCCTCAGCAGTTCTGAGGGGCGGTGCGGCGTGCAATCAACCCTGAGAAAAACAAGTAGAAGGGAATGTTAATGGCGGATGACATGGTTAACCCGGTAGGCCTCAAGCGTGGCCTGAAGAACCGGCATATTCAGCTGATTGCCTTGGGAGGGGCGATTGGCACGGGGTTGTTCCTCGGCTCGGCCGGGGTGCTTAAGTCGGCGGGGCCGTCGATGATCCTGGGTTACGCGATTGCGGGGTTCATCGCGTTCCTGATCATGCGCCAGCTCGGCGAGATGATCGTCGAAGAACCGGTAGCCGGCTCCTTCAGCCACTTCGCGCACAAATACTGGGGCGGTTACGCCGGCTTCCTGGCCGGCTGGAACTACTGGGTCCTCTACGTGCTGGTGGGCATGGCCGAACTGACGGCCGTGGGCAAATACATTCAGTTTTGGTGGCCGGAGATCCCGACCTGGGTCAGCGCACTGGTGTTCTTTGTCGCGGTGAACCTGATCAACACCCTCAACGTGAAGTTCTTCGGTGAAGCCGAGTTCTGGTTTGCGATCATCAAGGTGGTGGCGATTGTCGGCATGATCGTGCTCGGCTGCTACCTGCTGTTCAGCGGCACCGGCGGCCCGCAAGCCTCGGTGAGCAACCTGTGGAGCCACGGCGGGTTCTTCCCGAATGGCGGCATGGGGCTGTTGATGTCGATGGCCTTCATCATGTTCTCGTTTGGTGGCCTGGAGCTGGTGGGCATCACTGCCGCCGAGGCCAGCGAGCCGCGCAAAGTGATCCCCAAAGCGATCAACCAGGTGGTCTACCGGATTCTGATTTTCTACGTCGGCGCCCTGACCGTGCTGCTGTCGCTGTACCCGTGGGACCAACTGCTGCAAACCCTCGGCGCCTCGGGCGATGCCTACAGCGGCAGCCCGTTTGTGCAGATCTTCTCGCTGATCGGTAACGACACCGCCGCACACATCCTCAACTTCGTGGTGCTGACCGCAGCGTTGTCGGTGTACAACAGCGGCGTGTACTGCAACAGCCGCATGCTGTTCGGCCTGGCCGAGCAAGGCGATGCGCCCAAAGCGCTGATGAAGCTAAACAAGCAAGGCGTACCGCTGCGCGCCCTGGCGATTTCGGCGCTGGTGACGATGCTGTGCGTGGTGGTCAACTACGTCGCACCGCACAGCGCGCTGGAGTTGCTGTTTGCACTGGTGGTTGCCTCGCTGATGATCAACTGGGCGCTGATCAGCCTCACCCACATCAAGTTCCGCAAAGCCATGGGCGAGCAAGGCGTGGTGCCGTCGTTCAAGACCTTCTGGTTCCCGTTCAGCAACTACCTGTGCCTGGCGTTCATGGTGATGATCATCAGCGTGATGCTGGCGATTCCGGGCATTCGTGAGTCGGTGTATGCGATGCCGATTTGGGTGGGGGTTATCTATGTGGCGTATCGGTTGCGGATCAGAAAGGGTAACGCTGTAGTGAATGCACAGTGATCCCTGTGGGAGCCGGGCTTGCCCGCGATAGCGGTGTGTCAGCCAGCGGATGTGGTGACTGACACACCGTTATCGCAGGCAAGCCAGCGCCCACATTTTGAAGCGGCATTCCCACGCAGAGCGTGGGAACGATCAGCCCCGGGATTCCGGGGCTTTTTTGTTTAGAGCGTGGAACGCACTCGCCACAGCTCGGGGAACAGCACGGTGTCGAGCATCTTGCGCAGGTAACCCACGCCCTCGGTGCCGCCCGTACCCGGCTGGAAGCCGATAATCCGCTCCACCGTGGTCACATGCCGGAAGCGCCATTGGCGGAACGAATCCTCCAAATCAATAAACTTCTCGGCCAACTGATACAAATCCCAATACCGGCTCGGGTCGCGATACACCTCACGCCAGGCCGCTTCCACGGACTCATCGTGAACCGTGGCCGCCGTCGGGTCGCGCTCGGCGCGTTTGGGGTCAATCGTCAAACCGGCTTTAGCCATCAGGTTAACCGCCTCGTCATACAGCGACGGTGTGGCAATCGCCACCTGCAACTCCTGCAACAACTCAGGCCGGTGCGCATGCGGGCGCAACAGCGCTGCGCTCTTGTTGCCGAGAATAAATTCGATCTCGCGGTACTGGAACGACTGAAACCCCGACGACTGCCCCAGGAACGGGCGGATCGCCTTGTATTCCGACGGCGTCATGGTGGCCAGCACCGCCCAGGCGTGCACCAGTTGATCGAAGATCCGCGACACCCGCGCCAGCATCTTAAACGCCGGCGACAGCTCACCCAGGCGCACGTGTTCGCGGGCGGCCTTGAGTTCGTGGAGCATCAGTTTCATCCACAGCTCGGAGGTCTGGTGCTGGATGATGAAGAGCATTTCGTTGTGGTCCGGCGACAACGGATGCTGGGCGCTGAGGACTTTGCCCAGGTCCAGGTAATCGCCGTAGCTCATCGACTCGGAAAAATTCAGCTCGGCGTTATGCCATTCTTCCGGCGGTTGGTAGTCAGCAGAGAAGGGACATTGGCTCATCGCGTAAGCTCCTTGAGCGGGCGAAGAATGGCGCGGACCGGGCTCGCGTCCAAGTTGGCAAAGCGCAGCGGCAGCGCGATCAGTTCATAGTCGCCCTCCGGTACGTCATCGAGCACGATGCCTTCGAGAATCGCCATGCCGTGGCGGGCCACGGCGTTGTGGGAATCCATGGTCTTGGACTGTTGCGGGTCCAGCGAGGGCGTATCGATACCGATCAGGCGCACACCCAGGCTGGCGAGCAGCTCAATGGTTTGCGGCGCGATGGCGGTGAAGTTCGAATCCCATTCCGTCAGCGGCGCTTGTGGATAAGTCCGCAGCAGCACGCGCTCCGGCAGGTTATCCACACGCCCTTGCAGTTGATGCGGCTGCACCAGCGCGCCACTGCCCAGGCAATGCAACACCCGGCACGGGCCCATGTACACGTCCAGCGACACCTCACCAATCGGCGCGCCGTCCGCGCTGTAATGCAGCGGTGCATCCACATGGGCGCCGGTGTGCGGCGAGAAGGTCACGCGGCCCACATTCACTGGGCACTCGGGGCCAAACTGCCACACGCGCTCTTCCTGGAACGGCGTATCGCCCGGCCAAGTCGGGGTGGCCGTGCTCAAGGGCGGGCTGATATCCCACCACGTTTTTATTGGGTTCATTTCAAGGCTCTCGGCTGTTACCTGGGTGAATGATACGAGGGCCAGCCGTGCATTTTCTTGCTTATTCCAGCGCCAGGCGGGAATTCTTTCGCACATACTGCGAGGAAGTGGGGGATTGACGCACAAATCTAGCGCCCGGCCGCAATCGTTCAAACAACTCAAATCCTTGTGGGAGCCGGGCTTGCCCGCGATGGCGCCGTGTCAGGCGATGAGAGGCAAGCTGTGGCGCCGTCATCGCGGGCAAGCCCGGCTCCCACAGGGTTCTAGGGGGCATGATGAATCACTGTGCGGTTGCGCTTCTGAGCATCCCGATGTCGAGTTCAGACCACTGACACAACGCCCAAGGCCTTAGGGTGCATCTTTGCATTCACTGCCTCGGAGCCATCATGTCCAAGCCCATCACCGTATTGCGCGACACCCACCCACTGCCGGTCCTGGATGCCTGCAAATGGGA
The DNA here is from genome assembly GCF_009707325.1 of Pseudomonas sp. IB20. Lineage (NCBI taxonomy): Bacteria > Pseudomonadati > Pseudomonadota > Gammaproteobacteria > Pseudomonadales > Pseudomonadaceae > Pseudomonas > Pseudomonas gelidaquae. The sequence goes on from NZ_CP046103.1 coordinate 4,363,303, forward strand.
AAAACTCGAAGGCGACCCGCACACCGTCAACCTCAACGCCTACACCAGCGAAGACGGCAGCAAGATCATGGGCACCTGGATTTGCACCCCGGGCAAGTGGTACGTGGAATACGTGAAGTGGGAATACTGCCACTTCCAGGAAGGCTACTGCGTGATCACCCCCGAAGGGATGGCGCCGATTCACTTGCGCGCTGGGGATATCTTTGTGGTGGAGCCCGGCATGAAAGGGACCTGGGAAGTGGTCGAGACGGTGCGTAAGTACTTTGTATTTGCCTGACCAAGCCCGCGCAAGGCGGGCTCTCGGAAACGCCCCTACTTGGGTTTGCGATAACTGTTGATGATCGCCGAGAAGTCCTTGCCGCCTTCCCCGCGCTGGCTCATCGATTGATACAACTGCTGGGCCACGGCACCGAGAATCACCGGTTGCTTGGCCTGGCGCGCCGCTTCGGTGGCCAGGCCCAGGTCCTTGAGCATCAGGTCGGCGCCAAAACCACCGGTGTAACCGCGCGAAGACGGCGCGGTTTCAATCACGCCCGGCCATGGGTTGTAGGTGTCGGAACTCCAGCAGCGCCCGGTGGAGCTGTTGATGATGCCGGCCAGCACTTGGGTGTCGATGCCCAGTGCATCGCCCAGGGCCATGGCTTCGCTGACGCCGACCATGCTGATGCCGAGCAGCAGGTTGTTGCAGATCTTGGCGATCTGGCCGGTGCCGATGTCGCCGCAATGCACGATGTTGCGGCCCATCTGCGCCAGCACCGGTTGCAGGGTGGCGAACAGTTCCAGGGGGGCGCCGACCATGAAGGTCAAAGTCCCTGCCTGGGCGCCGCCGGTGCCGCCGGAGACAGGCGCATCGGCCACCACCACACCTTGCTTGGCCGCGGCTGCGGACACATCGCGGATAGTTTGCGGGTCGATGGTGCTGCAATCCACGGCAGGTACGCCTTTGCCGATGCCGGCCAAAACGCCGTCCTCATTCAGCCACACGCTACGCACATGGGCTGCGGCCGGCAGCATGGTAATCACCAGCTCGGCGTCTTTCGAGGCATCGCGTGGTGAGTCGCTGATGGTGCCGCCCAACTCGGCCAATTCTTTGAGCACGGTTTGGTTCAGGTCGAACAGGTTCAGCGCGTGCCCGGCCTTGATCAGGTTGCGGGCCATGGGCGCGCCCATGTTGCCCAAGCCGATAAATGCAATCTTCATGGTCGTCTCCCCAAATCAGCGCAGGTTGATGGTGGTATTGACGCCATCATTGACCGTGTCGTCGTCGAACCAGCGGCTCGTCACGGTTTTGGTCTGGGTGTAGAACTGCACCACTTGCTTGCCGTACGGGCCCAGGTCGCCGAGCTTGGAACCACGCGAACCGGTGAAGCTGAAGAACGGCACCGGCACAGGGATCGGGATGTTGATGCCGACTTGGCCTACATCGATTTCGCTCTGGAACTTACGAGCCGCCGCACCGCTTTGGGTGAACAGGCCGGTGCCGTTGCCGAACGGGTTGGCGTTGACCAGCGCGATGGCCTCATCGAGGGTCGCAACCTCCAGCACCACCAGCACCGGGCCGAAGATTTCCTGGGTGTAAATCTGCATGTCAGTGGTCACGCCCGAGAACAGGGTCGGGCCAACAAAGTTGCCTTGCTCGAAGCCCGGCACCTTGATGTCGCGCCCGTCCAGCTCCAGCTTCGCGCCTTCTTTCACGCCGCTTTCGATCAGTTCCAGGATGCGCGTCTTGGCACGTTTGGAAATCACCGGGCCGACATCCGTACCGGCTTCACTGCCGGCATTCACTTTGAGCTTTTGCGCCAACGCCTTGAGGTCCGGCAGCCATTGCTTGGCCGCGCCCACCAGCACCACCACCGAGGTGGCCATGCAACGCTGGCCCGCCGCGCCGAAACCGGCACCGACCAGTGCATTCAACGTGTGTTCGCGATTGGCGTCCGGCAGCACCACGGCGTGGTTCTTGGCGCCCATCATCGACTGCACGCGCTTGCCGTGTTTACCGGCCAGGTCGTACACGTGAGTACCCACAGCAGTCGAACCGACGAAGGACACCGCCTTGATGTCTTTATGGGTGCACAGCGCATCCACCACATCTTTGCCGCCGTGTACGACGTTGAGCACGCCAGCCGGCACGCCAGCTTCCAGCGCCAGCTCTACCAGCAGCAGGGTCGACAGCGGGTCTTGCTCGGACGGCTTGAGGACGAAAGTGTTACCGCATGCAATCGCCATCGGGAACATCCACAGTGGAATCATCGCTGGGAAGTTGAACGGCGTGATACCCGCGCACACGCCGATAGGCTGGCGCAGGGTGTAGGTGTCGACGCCACCGGCGACGTTTTCAGCAAATTCGCCCATCTGCAAGGTGCCGATAGAGCACGCGTGCTCGACCACTTCCAGGCCACGGAAAATATCGCCCTCGGCATCGGCAATGGTCTTACCCTGCTCGGCGCTGAGGACCACAGCGATGCGTTTGGAATGTTCACGGATCAAGGCTTGCAGCTTGAGCATGATGCGCATGCGCGCGCCAATCGGCGTCAGCTTCCAAGTCTGGAAGGCCTGATGGGCAGCGTCGATGGCCGCATTGACTTCATCGGCGGTAGCGAAAGGGACTTTGGCCAGCACTTGCTGGGTGGCCGGGTTGACGATGTCTTGCCAGTGGGTGGTCTTTGACTCGACCCATTCACCGTTGATCAGCAACTTGACCTGTTGCACGGAAATGTCGGCAGAAGCGTTCATGTGGTCTCCAATCTTGTAGTTATGCAGAGACAAGGCGCGTGAATCGCCTTGGGAATGAGGCGTTCGGACTGTTTTTGGAGTATAGATGTGCAAATCTCTAATAAGAACGCACATAAAAGCCGGTCCAATATGCAAAAAAACATCACATCACTGGGCTCCCTGAATTGGGATGACCTGAAGTTTTTCCTCGAAGTGGCCCGCACTCGCAAGGCCAGCGTCGCCGCCAAACGCCTGGCGGTGGACTACACCACCGTGTCGCGGCGTATCAGCTCGTTGGAAGTGTCGCTCGGCACGCTGCTGTTCGAAAAATCCCGGACCAGCGGTTTTGTGCTCACCCCCGAGGGCCAGCGTTTACTGGGTTACGCGGAGTCCATCGAAAGCACCTTGCACATGGCCTGCGAGCAAGTCTCCGGCTCCGGCGTGGCGCTGTCCGGCCATGTGCGCATGGGCTGCACCGAAGGCTTCGGCAGCTTTTTCGTCACCCCGCAGCTCAGCCACTTCGTCGACACCTACCCGGCCATCTCAGTCGACATCCTGCCCCTGCCCCACTTCATCAGCCTGTCCAAGCGCGAAGCCGACATCGTCATCGCCCTGGAACGCCCGGAACACGGGCCGTACGTGTGCTGCAAACTGTGCGACTACAAACTGCAGCTGTACGCGACCCAGGACTACCTCGACCAACACCCGCCCATCCAGCGCCCGGCGGACTTGGCTGAGCATCCGTTTATCAGCTATGTGGATGACTTGGCGTTCAGCTCGGAGCTGTTGTACCTGGCGAATGTGGTGCCCGGCGCCAGCGCGAGTTTGCGCAGTACCAGCGTGATAGCGCAGTACGTCGCGGCGCAGCAGGGCCGGTCGATGGCGATATTGCCGTGCTTTTTGGCGGCGCAGGATCCGCGGTTGTTGCCGGTGTTGGGGGAGGAGATTGCGATTACACGGCAGTTTTGGATGTACTGCCGGGAGGATTTGAGGAAGCTGAAGCGGATTACGTTGTTGTGGGACTACATCAGGGAAGTGACGGAGCAGAATCAGGGGCTGTTGATGGGGGAGACGAGGGAGATAAAATTCGCGGATTAAAGGGCCATCAACGACGATTCGCTTTAATTTGCAGGACGTTTCCTAGAGACTCTCTGCCCTATTGCGCCTTACCGTTTGGGTCACTAGCCTCCTGACTTCGCTGCTCATCAGCGATCGGGTTTAGCGACTCGGATTAGTTGGGATGTGATGCCAGAGTATTGCCAGGTCTACCTGTCTTTACCGTTTTATGGCGGCTGTACGCGGGAGACCTTCGGGTCTGCCGGGTTCCCAAATTTACCGGTTCGCTAACCCGTGTACAGCTGCCACCTCTTCATGTTTAGCGACATGCCGTGGTGACCCCTACTGCAAATTTGGGAAACATCATGTCAAAAATCGTCCCCGATCCACCGCTTTCCTCCATCACCACCCTCGGCATCGTCACCTTTGGCGACTACGGCGAAAACCAAAAACCCCTGTTCCGCGTCAACTCCGGCATGCCGATTGAGCAAGCCCTGGAACACGCCTCCACCCTGCTTTTTTACTCCAAGAAACTCGCCATGGAAGCCGCCATGGATGTGCGCGGCGAGCAATACGCATGGGCCGCGCATTACCTGTGTGAGATGGGCAAGGCCGTGGTGGATGACTTGACGCAGGCGATGACGCCCGCGAGCTAAACGCCAGATCGTTCCCACGCTCTGCGTGGGAATGCCGCCCCGGACGCTCTGCGTCTGCTGTTGAAGTCGTGACGCAGAGCGTCACAGGATGCATTCCCACGCGGGGCGTGGGAACGATCGGATATAAGTGTGGGAGCTGGCTTGCCTGCGATGGTGGTGGGTCAGTCAGCACATCGGCTACTGATACACCGCTATCCTGGAACACGCCTCCACCCTGCTTTTTTACTCCAAGAAACTCGCCATGGAAGCCGCCATGGATGTGCGCGGCGAGCAATACGCATGGGCCGCGCATTACCTGTGTGAGATGGGCAAGGCCGTGGTGGATGACTTGACGCAGGCGATGACGCCCGCGAGCTAAACGCCAGATCCCACGCCCGCTCCCACATTTTTCTGCTGTTGAAGTCGTGACGCAGAGCGTCACAGGATGCATTCCCACGCGGGGCGTGGGAACGATCGGATATAAGTGTGGGAGCTGGCTTGCCTGCGATGGTGGTGGGTCAGTCAGCACATCGGCTACTGATACACCGCTATCGCAGGCAAGCCAGCTCCCACCTTGGATTGCATTGCAACATTTGAGATCGTTTAGATCGTTCCCACGCTCTGCGTGGGAATACCGCCCTGGACGCTCTGCGTCCGCTTCTAGCGGTGAGGCGCTTAGTCGGCGATCACCACAATCGACACGCGCCGATTCTCGGTGCGCCCCGCTACCGTGGTGTTCGGCGCCACCGGTTCGCTGCTGCCCAGACCGCGCAGTTGGATGTTTTCTTCTTTCATGCCCACACCGGTCAGCACTTTGCCCACGCTTTTGGCGCGGCGCAGGGACAGTTGCTGGTTGTAGCTCTCTTTGCCCGAGGCGTCAGTGTGGCCATCTACGCGTACGCGGTCGATGCCGGCGCCGACCAGGGCTTTGCCGATGCGTTCGACGATGTCGGTGCTGGCTTTGTTGAGGCTTTCAACGTCGCTGCCGAACAGCACTTTGCCCGACAGGCCGAAGGCCCAGCCTTCGTCGGTGAGTTCGAAGCCTTGTTGTTTGAGGACCGCGACTTGGGCCGGGGTCAGGCCTTTGGGTGGGGGCGTCTGGCAGCCGCCGAGGGCAAGGAATGCCACCAGTAAGGTAATAAACATAAAACGTGCGGTCGAGAACAAGGGATCAACTCCTGTGGTTAACATTTGCGGCGGTGGGCTCCGATTCCGCCGTTTGCTGGCCGCCCTGGGATAATCGTTTGGCCTGGTACATCGCCGCATCGGCGGCATTGAGCAGGGTGCAGGGGGTGGCACCATGATCGGGATAAACGGCAATGCCGATACTGAGAGAGGTCAACACCTGGGTGTTGCCGGGCAGTGGGATCGGTTTGTCCATGCTGGCAATGATCTTGTCGGCGATGCGCTGGGCATCTTCAACTTTGTGCAGCGGCGCCAGCAGCACCGCAAATTCATCGCCGCCCAAGCGCGCTACCAGATCATCTTCACGCAATTGCGCACGCACGCGCTCGGCGACGGCGACCAGCACGGCATCACCGGCGGCGTGGCCGAAGTTGTCGTTGATGTCTTTGAAGCGGTCGCTGTCGAGGAACAACACGGCGACCCGTTCGTTGACCTTGGCGGCGCTGCGCAGGGCACGAATCAGCCGGCCTTCGAAAAACGCGCGATTGGGCAAGCCGGTCAGGCTGTCGTGGCTGGCCTGGTGGGCCAGGGTTTCATTCTCACTTTGCAGGTGGCTTTGCCAAGCTTCCATCTCGCCGAGCAAGGCATTGAAGTCGCTGCCCAGGCTGTCGAGTTCGGCGATCTGCGCCGGTGGCACGCGCCGGTCAAAGTCGCGTTCGCTACGGGCGGCGTGGGCCACGGCGGCGAGGCTTTGCAGCGGTTCGGTAATGCCCTGCAGCAAGCGGCGCGCCAGGTAGAGCGCCACCCAGGCGCTTAGGGCGGTGCAGATGAGGATCCCGGCCAGGCCGCTGAGCAGGAAGCGCAGCAGGCTGCCGCCATGGCCGACCAGGTGAATGCTGCCGACGGCTTGCCCTTGATGCAAAACCGGCTGGCTGATGGGCTGCTCGAGCAAGGTGTGCGCGACTGCCAGTTCAACCCGCGACAGCAGCCCGGTATCCGGCCGCACCCATTGCGCGAGCAACTTGCCGCTGGCATCAAAGACTTCAGCCTGGGCCACCTCTTCAGTCGACGCAATCAGGCTCAGGGCTTCGGTAGCCGCGGCGCTGTCGTCGAACACCACCGCCGCTTCCACGGTGTAGTTGATGGAACGCGCGATCAGGTGCAGGTTGTGCTCGGCATACACCCGCAGCGCCAGCACGCCGAGCAGGGTCAGGGACACGCTGGCCAAGGTCACGGCGACCAACGCCAGGATCAAATGCCCACGGCCAATGACCGAACGCAACGTCGGCCGCGCTTTCGGGTTACTCATGGCGTCGGCGCTCGACGACGGGACAGTTGCAACACGCTGGGGTGAATGCGCACGCCACTGCGGGCGACGGAGTCCAAGTTGACCTCAAACGACACCTGCGCATCGCCCACGCGCAGGCAGAACAGGCTGCCCACGGTGCATCGGTCGCCGCCTTCGCTGATGCTGAGCACCGGGTGGCCGATCAGCGACGCGAACAGCCGAGTGCGCTCATCGTCGGAGAGTTTGCCGATGTACACGGCGTCGCAAGCACTGAGGATGTCAGGATTGTCGGCCAGCAGGCGCTTCACCACTACCGGGCGCCCCGTGGCCTGAGTGGTGCCTTTGATCAGATCATCGGTGTATTGGGTGGGGCCGACGATGCACAGCCGCAGTTGTGCAGGCTCCACCGGCCAGCGCGCGTAACTGAGGATGCCGAGTACCACTTGGGTGACTGCCTGGGCACGGTGGTCTGCCGGGCTTGGCGTTTGCGCATTGGCAAGCGGCGCGAGCAGGCACAGAACCGCCACCAGTAACATGCGTCTCCAGCTCAAACTACGCTCTGTGGGCGAGACAGCCACGGTCATTGCAGCAATTCTCTCAGGTGTTTTTTCAGGTTTTTTTTCAGGCTAATGCCGCAACGATAGCACAGCAACGGAAAACCCCGCGAAGAGCCGACTTCGCGAGATCCGCTATTTTTTCAGAAAAATCAGTCGACTGAATCAGAAATATTTCATGACCGATCAGTCAGTTTTTTTCAGCTGGCACGTCCAATTCCAGCATCAGCCCGCTCAAGCGCTTGACCTTGCGCAGTACGGCTTCCTCAAACACGCCACCACGCGGTTCGATCAAGCTGAACCAGCGCTTGGCGCGGGTGATGCCGGTGTAGATCAGTTCTTTGGTCAGCACCGGGTTCAGTGCATCCGGCAGGATCAGCGCGGTGTGCGTAAATTCCGAACCCTGGGATTTGTGCACGGTCATGGCGTACACGGTTTCGACGTCATTCAGACGGCTGGGCAGTACAAAGCGCACGCCGCCCTGGCCATCGTTGCGTGGGAAGGCCACGCGCAGCACGTGGGGGCCGCCGTCGCTTTCGGGCAGCTTGAGGGCGATGCCGATGTCACCGTTCATCAAGCCCAGGCCGTAATCGTTGCGGGTCATCAGCACGGGGCGGCCTTCGTACCATTGGTCGTCGCCTTCGATCAGCCGCACTTTGCGCAAGGCGGCGGTGATGCGCAGGTTCAGCCCCTCCACACCCCAGGGGCCTTTGCGCACGGCGCAGAGCAGTTGGAACGCGTCGAAGGCTTGCAGCAGTTGCTGGGCCCAGTGGGTCCAGGCCAAGTCTTCACGGGGTGTATCGAGGGCTGGGCGCGCGCTTTGCAGCAGGTTCAGGTAATAGCGATAACCCTGGGCTTCGTCGCCCTGCCCGTCCAGCACCAGGCGCTCAAGGGCATGGTCGTGCTCGCCCTTGAGGCTGAGGCAGAACAGGTCGTGGTGGCTGCGGGCGGCGAGCAGTTTGCGCGCCTCTTCGGCGTTTTGCTGGTTGACCCAGCGCGCCAGCTGGCCGATGCCGCTGCCTTCGCCGAAACGCCGCGAGTAGCGCAGCATCACCACTTGTTGGGCCAGGGGATGGCTGGCGTCGAGGTCTTCGTGCAGGCCGCTGGCGCTGAGGTCTTCGCCGCTCACTGCTTGCAGCCATTGGCGTGTTTCGGGGCTGTACCAGCCGACTTCGGCGTCGCGGCATAAGTCGCCGAGTACGGCGCCGGCTTCCACCGAGGCGAGTTGGTCCTTGTCGCCCAGCAACACTAAGCGTGCGTGAGGCGGCAAGGCGTCCAGCAGGTTGGCCATCATTTCCAGGTCGATCATCGAGGCTTCGTCCACCACCAGCACGTCCAGGGGCAATGGGTTGCCAATGTGGTGGCGGAAGTGCCGCGTGCCCGGGCGGCTGCCCAACAGGCGGTGAACAGTGGTGACCTGGGTCGGGATTTTTTCCCGCACGCTGCCCGGCACGTTCAGCGACAGCACTTGCTGGCTGATGGATTCGGTGAGGCGTGCGGCGGCTTTGCCGGTGGGTGCGGCCAGGCGGATGCGCAACGGGCTGCCGACTTCCACGGCGGGCGCCTGCAACAGCGCGAGCAGGCGCACCACAGTGGTGGTCTTGCCGGTGCCCGGGCCGCCGGTAACGATGCTGAAGGCACCGCGAGTGGCCAGGGCGCAGGCGAGTTTCTGCCAGTCGATCACGCCATCGGGCGGCGGCTGGTCGAACAGGCTGTTGAGGCGCTGCGGCAAATCAGCCGCGACGTTTTCCTGGGTGGCCAGGCGCAGGCGCAAAGCCGTGTCGATGCGCCGTTCGTAGGTCCAGTAGCGGCGCAAATACAGGCGTTTGCCGGACAGCACCAAGGGGCGGCTTTGCGCGGCGTCGCTGCCATCGACGGCCAGCGCGACCAATTGGCTGGAGGCCAACGCATGGCACCAATGGGCGCCGTCGAGGCCGTCGAGCAATTGCGACGGCAACACCATGGCGCCGGTTTGCAGGTCGCCTTCGGGTGGCAGCGACAAGGCGAAATCCGGCGCTTTGAGGGTTTCGAACAGGTCGAGGCACGCGTGGCCATGGCCCAGTTGGTGGCTGGTTAATGCGGCAGCGAGCAAGACCAGCGGGTCGGCCTGCGGATCGAGTTCGTGCAGGAAGCCGACGAAGGCTTTGTCCAGCGCGCGCAGCCAGCCACGGTCAACCCAACGCGCCAGCAGTTGCACCAGGTCGGCGGCGCGGCTGAGGGGCACTAACGCCTCAAGCGGTAACGGCGACAGGCTCATAACAGCACTCCTTGTTCCCAGGCGGGCTCGACCTTGGGCGGTATGGGTTTGCCCTGGAACAACAGGTCCAAGCCTTCGATCAGTTCCCGGGGTGGCCGGGTGAAATAGGCGCCCTGGCTCACGGCTTGGGTGCCGCGCAGGAACAGGTACAGCGCACCTCCGACGTGGCGGTCATAGTCGTAATCCGGCAGGCGTGCCTTGAGTTGGCGGTGCAGGGCCAGTAGGTAAAGCACGTATTGCAGGTCGTACCGATGCTCGAGGATCGACTGTTCCATGGCGTCCAAGGTGTAGGCCGAATCGTCAGGGCCGAGCCAGTTGGATTTGTAGTCGGCCACGTAATAGCGGCCGTCGTGTTCGAAGGTCAGGTCGATAAAGCCTTTGAACATGCCGTTGAGCAGCACCGGTTCGGCGGCGACGCGGGACACTCCGTTGTGGGTGTATTGGCACACCAGCTTGTCGAGGGCGAGTACGTCGACTTTGTGGCTGGCGAACCAGAACTCCATTTCAATCTGGTACTGCTGCAGGCTGCTCAGGGTGACGCGATCGTTATCCACAGGCAGCGGCGTTTGCAGCAGGTGGCCCAGCCAACCGCTGAGGGTGACGATCCAGCCTTCCCAGTCGCGCCGATTACAGCGCGCGCCCACGGCTTTTGCGATGGCCTCGGGGGAGACGTTGA